>DATAYY010000152.1:0-32946 GCA_036272325.1 Caldimonas sp.
CACGGCGAAGACGGTGAACAAGATGGTCGACCAGCTCGGATCGTTCGCCGCCGAAGTCACGCGCGTGGCGCGCGAGGTCGGCACCGAGGGCAAGCTCGGCGGCCAGGCCGACGTGCAAGGCGTCGCCGGGACCTGGAAGGACCTCACCGAGTCGGTCAACTTCATGGCCGGCAACCTCACTTCGCAGGTGCGCAACATCGCCGACGTGACGAAAGCCGTCGCCGCCGGCGACCTGTCGAAGAAGATCACGGTCGACGTCAAGGGCGAGATCTCGGAGCTGAAGAACACCATCAACACGATGGTCGACCAGCTGTCGTCGTTCGCTGCCGAAGTGACGCGGGTCGCGCGCGAGGTCGGCACCGAAGGCAAGCTCGGCGGCCAGGCCGACGTGCAGGGCGTCGCCGGAACGTGGAAGGACCTCACTGAGTCTGTCAACTCGATGGCGTCGAACCTCACCTCGCAGGTCCGCAACATCGCCGACGTCACCACCGCGGTCGCGGCCGGTGACCTGTCGAAGAAGATCACCGTCGACGTCAAGGGCGAGATCTCGGAGCTGAAGAACACGATCAACACGATGGTCGACCAGCTGCGCTCGTTCGCCGCCGAGGTGACGCGGGTCGCGCGCGAGGTCGGCACCGAAGGGATCCTGGGCGGCCAGGCCGACGTGCAGGGCGTCGCCGGGACGTGGAAGGACCTGACCGAATCGGTCAACTCGATGGCGTCGAACCTCACGTCGCAGGTGCGAAACATCGCCGAGGTGACGACCGCGGTCGCGGCCGGGGACCTGTCGAAGAAGATCACCGTCGACGTCAAGGGCGAGATTCTCGAGCTCAAGAACACGATCAACACAATGGTCGACCAGCTGCGCTCGTTCGCGGCGGAAGTGACGCGGGTGGCACGCGAGGTCGGCACCGAAGGCAAGCTCGGCGGCCAGGCCGACGTGCAAGGCGTCGCCGGCACCTGGGCCGACCTGACCGACTCGGTGAACCTGATGGCGTCGAACCTGACGTCGCAGGTCCGCAACATCGCCGACGTCACCAAGGCGGTCGCCGCCGGCAACCTCTCGGAGAAGATCACCGTCGACGTCAAGGGCGAGATCCTCGAGCTGAAGGCGACGATCAACACCATGGTCGACCAGCTCTCGTCGTTCGCTGCCGAGGTGACACGGGTCGCGCGCGAGGTCGGCACCGAAGGACGCCTCGGCGGGCAGGCGCAGGTGCGCGGCGTCTCGGGCACCTGGAAGGACCTGACCGACAACGTCAACTTCATGGCTGGCAACCTGACCGGCCAGGTGCGCGGCATCGCCAAGGTCGTGACCGCGGTCGCCAACGGCGACCTGAAGCGAAAGCTCACCGTCGAGGCGAAGGGCGAGATCGCGGCGCTCGCCGAGACCATCAACGGCATGACCGACACCCTCGCGACCTTCGCCGATCAGGTGACGACGGTCGCGCGCGAGGTCGGCGTCGAGGGCAAGCTCGGCGGCCAGGCGAAGGTGCCGGGCGCGGCGGGAACGTGGAAGGCGCTGACCGTGAACGTCAACGAGCTCGCCGCCAACCTGACGACGCAGGTGCGCGCGATCGCCGAGGTCGCGACCGCGGTGACCCAGGGCGACCTGACGCGCTCGATCACGGTCGAGACGCAGGGCGAGGTCGCCTCGTTGAAGGACACGATCAACGAGATGATCCGAAACCTCAAGGACACGACGCAGAAGAACACCGAGCAGGACTGGCTGAAGACGAACCTCGCCAAGTTCAGCCGCATGCTCCAGGGCCAGAAGAACCTCGTCACGGTCGGCCAGCTGATCCTGTCGGAGCTGGCACCGGTCGTCGGCGTGCAGCAGGCCGAGTTCTACGTCCTCAACACTGCCGCCGACGTGCCGCAGCTGCGCCTCTTCGCCAGCTACGCGTCGGGCGGCCAGCCAACGCACGGCAAGGTCGTCAACGTCGGCGAGGGTCTGGTCGGCCAGTGCGCGATCGACAAGGAGCGGATCCTGCTCACCAACGTGCCGTCGGCCGCATTCAGGATCGCCTCTGGCCTCTCGGAGAACGCGGCGATGGACGTGATGGTCCTGCCGGTGGTGTTCGAGGACGAGGTCCGCGGTGTCCTCGAGCTCGCGTCGCTGCAGCGCTTCAACCCGGTGCACGAGGCGTTCCTCGCCCAGCTCACGGAATCGATCGGCATCGTCATCAACACGATCGAGGCGAACTCGCGCACGGAGGACCTGCTGACGCAGTCGCAGTCGCTCGCCGAGGAGCTGCAGAGCCGCCAGCAGGAGCTGCAGCAGACCAACGAGGAGCTGCAGGAAAAGGCGCGCCTTCTCGCGCACCAGAACCAGGAGGTCGAGCGCAAGAACCAGGAGGTCGAGCAGGCGCGCCAGGCGCTCGAGGAGAAAGCCGAGCAGCTGGCGCTGACGTCGAAGTACAAGTCCGAGTTTCTCGCCAACATGTCGCACGAGTTGCGCACGCCGCTGAACAGCCTGCTGATCCTCTCGGACCAGCTCTGCAAGAACCAGGAAGGCAACCTGACCGGCCGCCAGGTCGAGTTCTCGAAGACGATCCACTCGTCGGGCAACGACCTGCTGATGCTGATCAACGACATCCTCGACCTCTCGAAGATCGAGTCGGGGACGGTCGCGGTCGACGTCAGCGAGGTCCGCATCGACGACCTGCAGCGCTCGATCGAGCGCAGCTTCAGGCACTTCGCCGAATCGAAGCATCTCGAGTTCAGCATCCAGATCGAGCAGCCGCTGCCGAAGTCGCTCGTCACCGACGTCAAGCGGCTGCAGCAGATCATCAAGAACCTGCTCTCGAACGCGTTCAAGTTCACCCACCAGGGCCGGGTCGCGTTCTCGATCACCGCCGCCGACTCCGGCTGGGCGAGCGACCACGAGGAGCTCCGCCACGCGAGCCAGGTGATCGCGTTCTCGGTCGCCGACACCGGGATCGGCATCTCGCCCGACAAGCAGCAGATCATCTTCGAGGCATTCCAGCAGGCCGACGGCTCGACTTCCCGCAAATACGGCGGCACCGGCCTCGGCCTCGCGATCAGCCGCGAGCTGGCGCGGCTCCTCGGCGGCGAGATCCGGCTCGTCAGCACGCCGGGTGCGGGCAGCACCTTCACGCTCTATCTGCCGCAGAGCTACAACCCGGCGCGTAACGCCCGCCAGCAGCGCGCATCGGCCGACGCGGCGCGGCTGCCGCTCCCCGTGCCCGGCGCCGACGGCGCGACCAGCATCGTGGTCCGGCGCGGCTCGTTCACCGGCATGGCGATGCTCGACGACAAGTTCGGCCACGCCCTTCACGTGGTCGAGGATTCGGGCGCCAACCCGGCCGGCGACGATCGCGACGCGATCTCGAGCGGCGACCGCGTCCTGCTCGTGGTCGAGAACGACCTCGCGTTCGCCGAGGTGTTGCTCGACGCGGCGCGGCTCGCCGGCTTCAAGGGGCTGGTCAGCAACACCGGCGCCGGTGCGCTGACGATGGCGCGCGAATTCCACCCGTCGGCGATCACGCTGGACATCTTCCTGCCTGACATGCAGGGCTGGCGCATCCTCGACCGCTTGAAAACCGACAGCTCGACCCGGCACATGCCGATCTGCGTCGTCTCGACCGACGACGCCCGCGAGCGAGCGCTGCAGGCGGGCGCGATCGGCTTCATCGCCAAACCGCTGCAGTCGAAGGACGCGGTCGACTCGGCGATCGCCGAGCTGCATCGCTATTGCGAGCGTCCGGTCAGAAATCTCGTCGTCGCCTTGCCGCAGGTGGCGCTGCGCAGCCAGCTGCTCGCGGCGCTCGACGGCGAGGTTCGCGCCGTCATCGCTGAGGATGCCGACGCGATCCGGGTCGCGCTCGGCGATGCCGACTGTCTCGTCATCGACGAGTCGATCGCCGACTTCGGCCCGGAAGACATCGTCGAGGCGATGGAGCGCCGAGCCCGGGTCTGCCAGCTGCCGATCGTCCTGCACGGCGCCGACGCGGCGGCAAAGCCCGGGCTCTGGCAGCAGCCGCTCCAGGCCTTCGCCCTGCGTCGGGCCGACACGTTCGAGACGACGCTCGCGCACGCGTCATACCTGCTCCACCGCAGCCCGGCGCTGATGTCGGAGCTGGAACGCGAGGCGATCGAGAGGGTCCACGGCGCCAACGGCGCGCTGCACGGCAAGAAGGCGCTCATCGTCGACGACGACATGCGCAACATCTTCGCCCTCGCGACCGTCCTCGACGACCAAGGCATGGTGATCGTCTCGGCGGAGAACGGCCGCGAGGCGATCCGCCTGGTCCAGTCGGATCCCGAGATCGACATCGTCCTGATGGACATCATGATGCCGGAGATGGACGGTATCGCGACGATGCAGGAGATCAGGAAGCTGCCGCGCGGGCGCGAGCTGCCGATCGTCGCGGTGACGGCCAAGGCGATGAAAGGCGACCGCCAGAAGTGCATCGAGGCGGGCGCGTGGGACTACCTGTCCAAGCCGGTCGATCCGATGCACCTGCTCGCGGTCCTGAGAGGCTGGTTGTGCCGCTGAACGCCAACATTGGCGGGCCCACTGACGACGACGGCGAGCGCGCCAGCATCCTGATCGTCGACGACCTCGACGAGAAGCTGCTCGTCTTCACGACGGTGCTCGAGCACCCGTCGTACCAGCTCGTCTGCGCGCGCTCGGGCGCCGAGGCGCTCAAGCACGTCTTGAAGACCGAGTTCGCGGCGATCCTGCTCGACGTCAACATGCCGGACATCGACGGCTTCGAGACGGCGACCCTGATCCGCCAGTACAAGCGTTCGGCGCACACGCCGATCATTTTCGTCACCGCGTACGCCGACGAGATGCAGACGCTCCGCGGCTATTCGCTTGGCGCGGTCGACTACATTCTGTCGCCGATCGTCCCCGACGTGCTGCGGTCGAAGGTCAAGGTGTTCGTCGACCTGCATCTGACCCAGCGACGCCTGCGCAGGCACGTCGACGAGCGGGTCGCGCTCGCCGCCGCCCAGGCGGCGCGCTCGGTCGCCGAGGAAAACACGAGGCGCTCGAATTTCCTCTCCCAGGCGAGTCAGCGACTCAGTGCCTCGCTCGATCCGGAGGCCGCGGCGCGCCAGCTGCTTGAGCTGCTGGTGCCGGAGCTCGGTACGCGAGCGTCGGTGGCGCTCTGCGACGAAGCGGGGGAGCCCGCAGTCGTGTTCGACTGCGAATTGTCGGAGGGCGGCGCGCGCCGCCTCGGCGTACGTACAGCGGCGGACCTCAGCGAGCGCGAAGGAGAGTCGTGGCGAAGAACGCTCGGCGGCGTCGCCGATCCCGGAGGTGGCGCGTCGGATCCCCTGCGGCTGCCGCTCGTCACGGCGCGCCGGGCGGTCGGAGCGCTCGTGCTCTGGACGTCGGGCGGCGGCGGCGACCTGGTGCAGGAGCTTGCCGAACGGTCCGCGGTCGCGCTCGAGAATGCCGGCCTCTACCGCAGCCTCCAGGTCGAGATCGACGAGCGGCGCGACATCGAGGCGCGTCTCAAGACATCGAACCGGCGCAAGGACGAGTTCCTGGCGATGCTTTCGCACGAGCTGCGCAACCCGCTGGCACCGATCCGCACAGCGCTCGAGGTGATCCGCCAGGTGGCGCCGAACGAGCCCAGGCTGAGTTGGGCGATGGACGTGACGCGGCGCCAGATCAACCAGCTGACGCGGCTGGTCGAGGACCTGCTCGACGTCGCACGCATCAACCAGGGCAAGATCACGCTGCAGGTCGAGCCGATCGACCTTCGCGCGGTCGTCGAGCATGCCGTCGAGACGGTGCTGCCGTTCGCGAAGACGCGCCGCCACCGGCTCACGCGGACGGTTCCCGACGCGCCGGTGATGATGCGCGGCGACTTCGCGCGTCTCTCGCAGGTACTCGCCAACCTGCTCAACAACGCCGCCAAGTACACCGAGGACAGCGGCACGATCGAGATCGCACTCGCTGTGACGCCGGCATCGAGGGCCGAGATCACTGTGACCGACAACGGCATCGGCATCGATGCCGAGCTGCTGCCGAACGTCTTCGAGCTGTTCGAGCAAGGCAAGCGCTCGCTCGACCGGAGCCAGGGCGGGCTCGGCGTCGGCCTCACGCTGGTGCATCGGCTGGTCGAGATGCATCACGGCAGCGTCGAAGCGAAGAGCGCCGGCACCGGCCTCGGCTCGCAGTTCCGGGTGACGCTGCCTTGCCTCGCCGGAGTTCCGGAACGCCCGGCGCCAAGCGTGAGCAGCCCGTCGATGACGCGCCACGCATGCCGCATCCTGGTCGTCGATGACAACCAGGACGCGGCCGATTCGACGTCCGTGCTGCTGCAGCTCGCCGGCCACGAGGTCAAGACGGTCGCCGACGGACACGACGCGCTGGCGTCGGCGCCCGTGTTCGCACCGAACGTGATCCTGCTCGACATCGGCCTGCCGGGCCTCGACGGCTACGCGGTGGCTCGCCAGCTGCGAGCGATGGCCGAGACGCGGTCGTCGTGCCTGATCGCGCTCACCGGCTACGGCCAGCCGACCGACCGCGAGCGGGCGAGCGAAGCCGGCTTCGACCACCACCTCACCAAGCCCGCCGATCCCGATGTGCTGCTGCGCGTCATCCAGGATTCGCTGCACGCCGCGCATCCGGCGGCCACGCAGGAACCCGCATCGGCAGCGAGCGCGCGCGGGCGGCCCTCCTGAGTCCGCGGCCGGCGCGGTCTCCGGCATGCCACCTCGGCCGGCCGGGTTACCGCGGCATCGACGATCACCCGAGCGAGGCGAAGTACTGGCGCACGAAGGCGAAGGCGCGCCCTGCCGCCGGCACCTGCGTGCGTCCGGCGCGTTGGACGATGCCGAGCACGAGCTCGGCGTCGAGTGCCGGCACCACGTCCAGCGCGATGACGCTGCCGTCACGCAACTCCTCCAGCATGGTCAGCTCGATCGCCGGCACGATGGCGTCGGTCGCCATGAGCACGGCCAGCACCGTGGCGCCGTCGGCGCACCGCAGCGTGAAGCGGTCGAGCATCGAACCGGTCAGCCCGTAGCGGCGCAGGAACTGCCGCTCCGCGTCGGGCCCGATGAAGCCCGGCGCGATGAGCGGGTAACGCAGCACGTCACGGATCGGTAGCGCACGCTTCGTTCGCAGCGGATGGTCATGGCGGGCAAACCAGCCGAAGCGGCAGGCGTACAGCGGTTCGACCTGGAGTTCGCCGTCCGTGTCTGCGACCCGTACGTCGCCGATGAAGAAGTCCAGTTCTTCGTTGCGAAGCGCGTCCAGCAGCCGATCGGTGGTCTCGACCAAGGTCCGCAGCCTCAGCCGCGGTGCTCCGGCCATGAGTTCCATGAGCAAGCGCCCGAGCATCCGCTGCGCGAGCGCCGAACCCATGCCGATGGCCAGCGAGCCGGCACGACCGGAGTGCATCAGCGCCAACTCGCGCGCGCCCTCGGCTTCCTCGAACACGATGCGTCGGGCCCGCGCCAGATACGCCTGCGTGAAAGGCGTCGGCACCAGGCGCCGCTCGTGGCGATCGAATAGCGGCGCGCGCAACTCGTCCTCGAGGGCTTGCAGGCTGCGCGACAGCGCCGGCTGGCTGAGGTGCACCCGCTCCGCGGCAGCGCTGACCGAGCCCGACTCGACGACCGCGAGCAAGTGGCGCAATTGGCGGGTGTTCATGATCGTCCCCTCGCAAATATGCAGTATTTGCAACTCGTTCAGAGTAGAAATGCAGTTTACGCATTCTCTGGTCATTCCTACATTGCGGCCTCGGTGTCGACGGACGACGCCGCGAATGGACGCCGATGACACCCTTTCTGCCCGTCACCACCGCCCGCCCCGTGGTGGCCATCACCGCCGACCGCGGCGAACGCGACGGCCATGCCACTCACCGGGCGTTCGACGGCTACGTGCGTGCCGTGCACTTGGCCGCCGGCGCGCTGCCGCTGGTGCTGCCCGCCGGCGGCGCGGCGATCGACGCGGCGTCGCTGATCGCTGTCGTGGACGGCGTGGTGCTGACCGGCGGGCCGTCGAACGTGCAGGCCGAGTGCTACGGCGCCGAGCCGCTGCCGGCGGCGACGCTGACCGACCCTGACCGTGATGCCACAGTGCTGGCGATGCTGCCCGAGTTGGTGGCGGCCGGCGTGCCGGTGCTCGCGGTCTGCCGCGGCTTCCAGGAGCTGAACGTCGCCTTCGGCGGCACGCTCGAGCGAGCCGTGCACGAGCAGCCGGGCCGGCTCGACCATCGCGAGGGCGATCACGCGCGCCCGATCGAGCGCTGGTACGACGACGCGCACGAGGTCACGCTCGCGCCTGGTGGCCTGCTCGCGCGCCTGGCCGGCACGACGCGCGTCGCGGTCAACTCGCTGCACCATCAAGGTGTCGACCGGCTGGCATCGCGCCTGCGCATCGAGGCGATCGCGCCGGACGGCTTGGTCGAAGCCTTCACGGTCGCCGATGCGCCCGGCTTCACGCTCGCCGTCCAGTGGCACCCGGAGATGCGTGTCGGCGACAGCGCCTTTGCCCACGCGATCTTTGCTGCCTTCGGCAATGCCTGCCGCGAACGGCAGGCGCAGCGGCTGGCCGCCTGACATCAATGCCCCCGGCCTCGCGCCGACATCGGCTTTCACAAGTCCCCTCCACGCCATGAACGCACCTGCCACCTTCACGCCTTCCCGACCGGCCCGCGAGTCCCGGACGCCTGCCGAGACCTCCGACCCCGTCGCCCTGTTCTCGAGCAGTTATGCCCAAGCACGACAACGCTTCCGTGACGCCGCCGGACGTCGTCGCCTGGTCGTCGAATCCACTGTGCTCGATCTACCCGGTGCCGACGGCGAAGAACTCGCGATCGACGTCGTGCGCGACGGGCCGGCCGATTCGGAACGATTGCTGATCGTGATGAGCGGCGTGCACGGCGTCGAAGGCTATTGCGGCTCGGCGGTGCAGACGGGCCTGCTCGACCTGGGCCCGCTCGACGGCATCGTCGGCACGCGGGTGCGCGGCACCGCCGCGCTCTATGTCCACGCGGTCAATCCCTGGGGCTTTTCGCACTCGCGCCGCGTGACGCAGGAGAACGTGGACCTCAACCGCAACTGCATCGACTTCGATGCGCCGCTTCCGGTCAACGCCGCCTATGGCGAGATCCACGATCTGCTGCTGCCCGAGGCCTGGCCGCCGCTGCCGGAGGGCGACGCAGCGCTGGCCGCCTACGCCGCGCGCGTCGGCACGAAGGGCTTGCAGCGCGCGATGTCACTCGGCCAGTACACCTATGTCGACGGCATGTTCTTCGGCGGCCAGGCTGCCACCTGGAGCAACCGCGCGCTGCGCGAGATCCTGCGCCGCCACGGCCGCGAGTGTCGACAGATCGCGTCGATCGACATCCACACCGGCCTGGGCCCGTTCGGCCACGGCGAACGCATCTTCGCGTCGCCGGACCAGGACGCGCCCATCCACGAGCGCGCGCTGGGTTGGTGGGGCGAGCTGACCTCGGTGCACACCGGCTCCTCGTCCAGCGTGCCGATCACCGGGCCGGTGCAGTTCGCGCAATTCGACGAGTGCCCGCAGGCCGAGCACACCAACATCTGCCTGGAGTTCGGCACCTGGCCGAGCCAGCAGGTGCAAGAGGCGCTGCGTGCCGAGCACTGGACCTGGCGACGCCGCGCCGATGCCAACCGCACTGCCGCAGCGCGTGCTGCACTGAAGGCCGCGTTCTACCCGGACGCCGCCGACTGGAAGGCAGCGATCTGGCGCCAGGGCCGCGAGGCCTTCGTCCAGGCACTCATCGGCCTGCAGCGCGTCGCCGTCTGACGTCCACCAGCGACCTCGTTCCTCGACCCCTCCACCCCATCCCCGACCGGAGTCCCCGCCATGAACACCTCGATCGCCGGCACGTCCGGCACTCTCGCCGACATGACGCCGCCGCGCGCCGCCACCGAGCCGGCCACGGCGGCGATCTCGCGCAAGGCGGTCGCTGCGGCGATCGCAGGCAACGCGCTTGAGTTCTACGACTTCGTGCTGTACGCGTATTTCGCGATCTACATTGGCCACGCCTTCTTCCCGATCGCAGGCGAATTCGGCTCGCTGCTGGCTTCGGTGGCGACGTTTGGCGTCGGTTTCTTCACCCGCCCACTGGGCAGCGTGCTGATCGGCGCGTTCGCCGACCGTGCGGGGCGCAAACCCGCGCTGATCCTGACCGTGGTCCTGATCACCCTCGGCACCCTGGGCATCGCCGCGACACCCAGCTACGCCACGATCGGCATCGCCGCGCCGATCATCGTCGTCGTCTGCCGGCTGCTGCAAGGGCTCGCGCTGGGTGGCGAGGTCGGCCCTGCCACCGCGCTGCTGCTCGAGATGGCACCGCGCGGCAAGCGCGGCTACTACACCAGTTGGCAGCTCGCCAGCCAGGGCCTGGCGGTCGCCGTCGGCGGGCTGTTCGGCGTGATCGTGTCGGCCACCATGTCGCCCCAGGACCTCGCATCCTGGGGCTGGCGGCTGCCGTTCCTGTTCAGCCTGGTGCTGGTGCCGATCGCGATCTACATCCGCCGCAGCCTGCCCGAGACGCTCGGCCACGACAAAGGCGCGTCGACGGCGCGCATTCTCGGCACCGTGCTCACGCAGGAGCGGCGCTGGGTGTTGCTGGGCATCCTGCTGATGGTGTCCGGCGTCGTGTCCTCGCAGTTCGGCAACTTCATGGCCACGTATGCGATCAAGGCGCTGAAGCTGTCGCCCGCAGTGGCCCAGAGCTCAGTGCTGCTGGCCGGACTGCTCACCTTCGCCAGCGCGCTTCTCGCCGGCTGGCTGTGCGACCGCTACGGCCGCAAGGCCCTGATGGTGCTGCCGCGCGCGGCGTTGATGCTCGCCATCGTGCCCATGCTCATCTGGCTGCACGGCACACCCACCGCAGGCACGCTGTTCGTCGTCGTCGGCGTGCTGGCCACACTCACCGCGATGAGCGGCGCCGCCAGCCTGGTCACGGTCCCGGAGCTGATCCCGATCGCGATCCGCAGCACCACGCTGTCGCTGGTCTATGCGATCGCGGCGACGGTGTTCGGCGGCACGACGCAGCTCGTGGTCACCTGGCTGATGGCCGCGACCGGTGACCCGGTGTCGCCGGGCTGGTACATCGTCGTCACAAGCGCGCTCAGCCTCGTCGCAATGGCGCTGCTGCCGGAGACGCGCGACGTCGACGTCTCCAGGTAGCACGGCGATCGAGAGACCTGCCGCATCATGGCGGAATGTCGCTGTTCACGATCGACCCGGATGTAACGCGCGCCGCCACGATCGACAAGCGCTTCTATCTCGACGATGCCATCTGGCGGCTGGCGCTCGAGCGCGTCTTTGCGCGAAGTTGGCAGTGGATCGGCGACCTCGCCGACGTGGCCGCACCACTGGCCGTCTCGCCGCGCGAGCTCTTTCCCGGCAGCCTCGATGAAGCCTTGCTGCTGGCGCGCGACGCGGCCGGCGCGCTGCGCTGCCTGTCCAACGTGTGCACGCACCGCGGCAAGGTGATCGTCGAAGCGCCGGGCCGCGCCGACCCGCAAGGCCTGCGCTGCGGCTATCACGGCCGCCGCTTCGACTTCGCGGGGCGGGCGTGGTTCATGCCGGGCTTCGATGGCGTGGCCGACTTTCCGTGCGAGTCGGATCACCTGCGCCAGGTGCCGTTCGAGGAGTGGCGTGGCCACGGCTTCGCCGCGCTCGACCCGGTGCTGCCGCTCGCCGAGGTGTTTGCCGAGATCGACGCTCGCCTGCCGTGGCTGGACGTGAGACGCTGGCCGGCCGATCCGTCGCGCGCACGCGCGTTCGAGTTCGACGCCCACTGGGCGCTCTACGTGGAGAACTACCTCGAGGGGTTGCACATCTCGTTTCTGCATCCCGGGCTGACGCGGGCGCTCGACCTCGGCGACTACACCTACGAGCTCGGCCGTTGGGGCACGCTGCAGTTGGCGCGTGCGCGCGCCGATGAGCCGGCGTTCGAGCCGCCGGCCGGCTCGACGGAACACGGCCAGCGCATCGCCGCCTACTACTGGTGGGTGTTTCCGAATCTGATGCTGAACTTCTATCCTTGGGGTCTGTCGTTGAACCAGGTGCTGCCACTCGGGCCGGCAAGGACCCGCGTCGTCTTCAGCAGCTACGTCGCGGAGCCCTCGCTGCTCGGCCGCGGCGCCGGTGGCGCGCTCGACCCGGTGGAGATGGAAGACGAGGCCGCGGTGCTCAGCGTGCAGCGTGGCATCCGTTCACGGTTCTACGACCATGGTCGGTATTCGCCGACGCACGAGCGCGGCGTGCATCACTTTCACCGGCTGCTCGCGGAGGCGCTCGATCGGGAGACCAACCGGCGCGAGTGACGGCCGCCGCCGGTCCGCGCCCTACTTCGGCCTGGACCAACGCACGACGAGCCCGCTCTTGTGCTCGGGTGGAACCACCCACTTGAGCGACAGGTCCTGCTGCGGCAAGTCCCACGTCGCCATTCGCAATGCGAGCACGACGAAGAGCTGCATCATCACGGTCGCGAAGTCGTAGCCGGCGCACTTGTGGCCCGTGAGTGCGCCCGCGCCCTGCGGCGCGAAGGCGTCGGGAGCGCGCTTCCTCTCGTCGCGCTCGACCGAGAAACGCTCGGGGTCGAACTTCTCGGGCGCGGTGAAGATCGGATCGAGGTTGCTCTCGTACACCGCCATCATCATCAGCGTGCCCTGCGGAACGGTGTAGCCGGCGATGTCGACGGCATTCTTCGCGCGGCCGAAGCTCATCGGCACATTCGGGCAGGTGCGCTTCACCTCGTCGACCACCTGCATCAGGTAGGGCATCGCGCGCAACTGGGCCGGGCCGATCGGCCCCGAAGGTGCGTTGGCAAGCACCTCGGCGCGCAGCCGTTCGCGGACCTCCGGATGCTCGTGCAGCGTGCGCAACGTCGCCGCCAGCTCGGCATAGACGATCATTCCCGCGATCAGGAAGTGATGCATCTCGCACGCTGCCGTCGCGGGCTCGAGCGGCGCACCGGCGTCCTTTGCTGCGGCGAGGATGCGCGAAAGGCCGTCGGGCCGCGGCGGCGGCGAATCGAGATGGCGTCGCACGACCCTCTCGAGCAGCGCCAGGATCCGATCGCGCGCCTGCAAGCCTTTCGCGTACGCGGTCCCCGGCAGGCTGATCGGCAAGGCGACGAACGCCTTGGCGAGGATCGCATTGTCGGCGAGCAGGCGCGTCAGTTCTTCTCCAGGCTCGAGGCCCATGATCGCGCCGGCCAGCGATTCGATCGCCAGGGTCTTCAGCTCGGCGGTCACCGGCCCCTCGCCGCGCGCGAGCCACCTGGCGAGCAGCGCTTCGATCCGGGCCTGCAGACCCGGCAGGTAGCCAGCGACGGCCTCGCGCGAAAACGCCGCCAGCAAGCTCCGTTTGCGCTGTGCGTGCGCCTCGCCGTCGAGCAGCGGCACGATGTCGGCACGGCCACCGAAGAGCGCCAGCAGATTGGCCGGCATCGCGCCCTCGCGCTGGACTTTCGTCGGATCGAGCCAGGTCGCGACATGCGTGGGCCCGGCGATGAACACGGTCGGGTTGCCGAGGATGCTGGTGCGAAAGACGTCGCCGAAGCGAGTGCGGCGCTGGTGTATGAACGCGAACGGATTGCTCGCGAAGGCGAGCGTCTCACCGAGCAGCGGCAGCCCGTTGCTGCCGGGCGGAAGCGGATTCGCGCTGACCACGACGGATTCTCCTTCGTTGGCCGTCCGACTCGACGCATGTCGTAGAGTCTTGTTGGCTCCGGGTCGCGGCGAGTATCGGGAGGGGTCCGCGGGCGGTCAAGGCGCTTGCCAGCCGCGTCGATCGTTGACACGCTCGGCGCTTTCGGTCCGTCCGAGCGAGCGCCGTCCATCGTGGGTTCTCCCGATCGGAACGACGGAAACGCCGCACGGGTGTGGGCTTACGATCGACCGCCAAGCGTTGCCGCCCGGCCGGACCATCGCGCCGCTCGTCTTCCGTTCCGGTCTCGTCGATTCATTGGTGCCCCAGTGCCGTCCGCCGCTGCCAACGACCTCCTGCTGCAGGTGATGCCGCCACGCCTGCCGCGCTACCTGGTGGCGCGCGAGCGTCTCTTCTCCTCGAGAGAACGGCTGCGCGAGCAGCCCGTCGTGCTGGTGCAGGCACCCGCGGGCTTCGGCAAGACGTTGTTGCTAGCGCAATGGCGCCGCGAGCACCTCGCCCAGGGCGCGGTGGTCGCCTGGCTTTCGGCGCAATCCCGCGACGATGCGCCACGGCTCGTGCAGGCACTCACGCTGGCCGTGCGTGTCGGCGCCGCCCGGCCGGCCTTCGGCCACGGCTTTCTCGAGGATTCGACAACGACCGCGCTCGAAGGGTTGACGAGTTGGCTGGCCGAAGTCGCTCACAGTGCGCTGGACCTGGTGCTCATGGTCGATGATGCCGACCGGTTGGCGCCGCCATCGGTCGATTTCCTCGCCTACCTGCTGCGCAACGCGCCGCCCAACCTGCGTGTCGTCGTGGCGACGCGACCGGATTCGCCGCTCGCGGTCGATGATCTCGTCGACGAAGGACATTGCTCGGTGGTCGGCCCTGCGCTGCTTCGCTTCCAGCTCACGGAAGCCATCGAGCTGGTTCGAGATCGCCTCGGCCGCAGCGCCGACGTCGATACCGCGGCACGGCTGCATGAACTGACCGAGGGGTGGCCGCTCGGCCTGCAACTCGCGGTCGGCCTCGTCGCCCAGGCGAAGGACCGGCGAGCCCAGGTGCTCGCGCTCGCAGCCGACGGCGGCGCCCAGCGCGAGCGATTCGCAGCGACGCTGCTGTCCAACCTCGCCCGGGAGGACGCCGAGTTCCTCACCCGGATCGCGATCCTCGACGATCTCCACCCGGATCTGTGCAGCGCACTCACGTCAGACGACGATGCCGGGCGGCGATTGGCGCGACTCACCCGCGACACGCCGGTGCTAGTTCCCGTCGAGCAAGGCGAGTGGCTGCGGATGCACACGCTCGCTCGCGACGAGTTGCGCCGTCGGTTCGCGGCGCTGCCCGCCGACGAGCAGGCGGCGCTGCATATGCGCGCGGCGAACTGGCTATCCGAGCACGGGTTGCTCGAAGAGGCGGCGCGGCACGCTCTGGCATCGGGGCACAAGGAGCTGGCCTACGACCTGGCCGAACGCAGCCTCTATGAATGCATCATCACGGGACGGCGTGATGCAGTCCTGGAGTGGCTGGTTCGCCTGCCCGCGGAGGAGCTGAACCGAAGGCCGCGGGCGCTCCTCGCTGCGGCCTGGACTCTGGCCACCAGCGCGCGCCACGAGGAAGCGCGGCATCTGGTCCAGCGCATCCTCACGCAGGCCGATGCCGACGATGCGTTGCGATGCGAATGCGCGCTGATCCTCAGCGGCGCCGCCAGCTACGCCGACGAGCCGGACCGTTACGCCGAGCTGCACGCACCTTGGGCGACGTCGCCACCTTTGCGAGACCCGGTCATGCTGCAGGCGCACGCCAACCGCAGCGCGTTCCTCTCGTTGCTGGAAGGCGAGCCGGCGCTCGCCCGGCGGCGCTTGCAGGATGCGCCGAGCGGTCGCTTCCGCGATGGCTACGACTACATCGGGCACTGGGGCGACTTCGTCGTCGGCCTCAGCTATCTGTGGGAAGGCCAGGTCATGCTGGCCGAGGAGATTCTCACCCCTGCTCTGGCCAGCGCCGAGGCGAAGCTCGGCCGTCGCAGTTCGTTCACTGCGATGCTGGCGTCCTTGCTCGCCACCGCGCATTGGGAGCGCGAGCGCCCGGCCGAAGCTGCGGCGCTGCTCGCGAACCGACTCGACGTGCTGGAGCGAAACGGGTTGCCGGAGACCGTCCTGCTCGGCTATCGGACGCTCGCAAGGATCGCCGTCGCCGAAGGCTCCGAGCATCGCGCGGTCGAGCTTTTGGGCGCGATGTATTCGGTCGGTGTCAGCCGCAGGCTGCCGCGCCTGTGCGTCGCCAGCCTGGTCGACCAGGTCCGCATGCATGCCCGGAGCTTCCGGTCGGAAACGTGCCGCGATCTGCTGCAGGCGATCGACGCACTCCTGGCCAAGCCCGATCTGCCGCAGGGTCGCCTGTGGCGGCGCAGCGTCGAGTTGCTGCGCGACGTGGCGCATGGACATGCGGCAATCGCCGCGCGCGATTGGCAACGCGCACTCGGACCGCTCTCGCGCGCCGACGCCATCGCCCAGGACATCAAGCAGGGACGTTTGCACATCGAGCTTCTCGGCTTGCGTGCCTATGCTCTCAACTGCTGCGACAAGGACGCCCGACCACTGCTGAACGAAGCGGTGGGCTTGGCGCGCATGTATGGCTTGATGCGCGTCTTCGGTGACGCCCATCCGGAGCTCGGTGAATGGGTGAGGAAGACCGTCTCTGCCGAAGATGCTGCTGCCCTGCCCACACCGAGGTCGCTCGCCGCTCGTCCCCGCGATCAGGGCACTGCATCGCCGCTGCGCTCGACGGCCAGCACGGCGCTGACGCCCAAGGAGCGCGAGGTCCTGGAGTTGCTCGCCCGCAGACTCTCGAACAAGGAAATCGGGCGCGCCTTGCAAGTCGGCGAGCAGACCGTCAAGTGGCACATGAAGCACTTGTTCGCGAAGCTGGACGCTGGCGCGCGCACGCAGGTCGTGCAGCGGGCGCGCATTCTGGGTCTCCTTCAGCCGGATGACTGACACGGCGCCGCGCCCGGCGCGAGGCGGCTCGCCCAGGCACCACGCGGGCAGGCGTCCGCCTTCTTGACACCTCGACCGCCGGCGACAGACCCCTTCGGACCGCCCCCTCCGACGGTGGGGGGACACGGAGTGACGCGCCTCGTACTCTTGTCTGCAACCGACACGCCACGCGTGGCGGCAGCCAGGAGACCAAGGCATGCCAGCGTCCCTCACCACCATTGCCGCAGCGCCGGCCGTGGTCAGAGCAAGTTCGTTGAACGACTCGATTCGCGTCGAGCCGCTGACCTGCGCGATCGGCGCGGAGGTGTGCGGCGTGAACCTCGGCGTCGCGTCGCGGACGCCGGAACTGATGGCGCAGATCCGCGCCCTGCTGCTGACGCACAAGGTGCTCTTCTTCCGCGACCAGGACATCACCCGCGCCGAGCACGTCGCCTTTGCCAGCCACTTCGGCAAGCTCGAGGATCACCCGATCGTCGGCAGCGACCCCGAAAACCCGGGCCTGGTGCGCATCTACAAGTCGCCGGAGGTGCCGAACGACCGCTACGAAAACGTCTGGCACACCGATGCGACCTGGCGCGAGAAGCCGCCGTTCGGCTGCGTGCTGCGCTGTGTCGAGTGCCCGCCGGTCGGCGGCGACACGATGTGGGCGAACATGGCGCTGGCCTACGAGAAGCTGCCCGATGAGATCAAGCGGCGCATTGCGACGCTTCGCGCACGCCACAGCATCGAGGCGAGCTTCGGCGCTGCGATGCCGATCGAAAAGCGCCTGGCGCTGCATGCCCAGTTCCCCGACGCCGAGCACCCGGTCGTGCGCACGCACCCGGAGACCGGCGAGAAGATCCTGTTCGTCAACGCCTTCGCGACGCACTTCACCAACTTCCACATCCCCGAGAACGTTCGCGTCGGCCAGGACCACACGCAGGGAAGCTCGCAGCTGCTGCAGTACCTGATCAGCCAGGCGCAGATCCCCGAGTACCAGGTTCGCTTCCGCTGGACGCCGAACAGCGTCGCGATGTGGGACAACCGATCGACCCAGCACTATGCAGTGATGGACTACCCGCCGTGCCATCGAAAGATGGAGCGCGCCGGCATCGTCGGCGATACGCCGTTCTGAAACCTCCGACAACTCAGCAAGGACACGCACATGAACTTCCAGGATGGATCCCTGATCCCCGAGAACCAGGAAAAGCTCGTCATCACGGTCGCTCCCTACGGGCCGGAATGGATGCCGCAGGACTTCCCGGAGGACATTCCGGTCACGATGGAAGAGCACATCCAGAAGGCGGTGGACTGCTTCAACGCCGGCGCGACCGTGCTCCATCTGCACGTGCGCGAGCTCGACGGCAAGGGCAGCAAGCGGCTGTCGATGTACAACGAGCTGATCGCCGGCATCCGCGCCCGCGTGCCCGAGCTGATCATCCAGGTGGGCGGCTCGATCAGCTTCGCGCCCGAGAACGACGGCGACGCCGCCAAATGGCTTTCGGACGATACGCGCCACATGCTGGCCGACCTGACCCCCAAACCCGACCAGGTGACGGTCGCGATCAACTCGAATCAGATGAACATCGTCGAGCAGATGTGCGAGGCCGATCTGGCCGGCACGACGATTGGCGAACCGACGACCTACCACGCGTATCGGGAGATGACGATTCCCGCCGGCCCGGGCTGGGTCGAGGAGCACATCAAGCGGCTGTCGGCCAAGGGCATCCAGACCCACTTCCAGCTTGCCAACATCACCCAGCTCGAGACCGTCGAGCGCATGATGCGTCGCGGCGTCTGCAACGTGCCGCTGATCCTCACCTGGATCGGCATCGGTGGCGGCTTCGACGCCCCGAACGTCTACAACCTGGCGAACTTCCTGCGCGCCGCCCCGGACGGTGCCGTGCTGACGCTGGAAAGCTCGATGCTCAACGTGCTGCCGATCAACACGATGGCGATCGCGATGGGCCTGCATGTGCGTTGCGGCAACGAGGACAACCTCTGGACGCAGGACCGAAAGGCGAAGCTGGGCTCGGTCAGGCAGGTCGAGCAGCTGGTGCGCATCGCGCGTGAATTGAGCCGCCCGGTCGCCAACTGCGCGGAGGCACGCCGCATCTACCGCATCGGCGAGTTCTACAAGAGCGCCGAGGAGACGCTGGCCAAGAACGGCTTCGCGCCCAACCGCCGATTCGGCCAGCGTGGGCTGACGCAACACGCGCTCGCGGCCTAGTCGGAATCAGCCATCTGGCGGCGCCCTTCGAGCGCCAAGCCGTACGGCAACGCCTGAACATGCCAGACATCGCGTTGCCGCGCGCCGCCAGCCCCGAGCAGGTCCGGCTCGACTCGGCGGCGCTCGAGCGCGCCGGCGCAGCCCTGCGGGCCGACGCCGCGCGCGGCGTCACTCGCGGTGCCGTCGTGCTGGTCGCACGGCACGGGCAGCTTGCCTGTCGTCTCTGCCGATGCAGACCGGCACGCTCTTTCGCGTTGCCGCCATGACGAGGCCGATCGTCGCGGCGGCCACCGCGACCCGAAGGGAACACCAATGAGCATCCACCTCGTCTTCCTGTATCGCTGCCGCGACGGCATCGCGCACGACGAGTTCGTGCGCCATTGGGCAGAGGTGCACGCGCCGCTCGTCAGGGCCATGCCGTCGATCCGCGGCTACGTGCGCGACATCGTCTCGCCCGGCGTCGGCCCTCGCGCGGCCTGGCACGGAGCAGAAGAACTCTGGGTCGATGACGAAGAGGCTGCCGACGCACTGATGCGCGACCCGCGGTTTCTTGGCGGACCGCTCGCCGACGAATCGCTGTTCGTGGACACCGAAGCCATCGTCCGCCTGCGGACGCGAGACCATGCGGTGGTGGCCGGCGAGGCGATCGCCGAGGCGGCATCGCTGCCCAAGCGAATGACGTTCCTGAAGCGCAAGCCCGACATGAGCCGCGCCGAGCTGCTCAGCTACTGGCGCGATGTCCATGGGCCGTTGGCCGGCTCGGTGCCCGGCGTGAGGCGCTACGTGCAAAGCCCGGTCGTCGCCTCCGAGTTCAGCGATGGCGAGCCGCGCTTCGACGGCATGGCCCAGGTCTGGCTGAACGACTCGCAAGCCCTGCAGGAAGCGCTCGCGTCACCGCTGTTCCGGGAGCAGGTGAAGTCCGACGCGGCGAACTTCGTTGAGACCGAGCTCACCGTCACGCTGGCGGTGCAGGAGTGCCGCGAGATCTAGGCCCGCGTGCGCCGAGGCCTTACATCTCGCGTCGCGCCAGGCCGAAGCTCTGGCCCGAAGGACCCTTCGGCGGTTGCGTCGCGAGAAACAGCAGCAGCGGCAGCACATCCTTCGGGCTCTTGAACCACTCGTCCTGCAGCGCCGGCGCGGCCAGGTGCTGGGATGCGAAGTCGGTCGCGGTCATGGCGGTGACCACGGGGCCCGGGATCAGCTCGTTGACATCGATGCCGTACGGCCCGAGCTCGTTGGCCAGCACGCGCGTGAGCATCCACGTTGCGGCCTTGGAGCAGGCATAGGCCGACAGGCCACCCCGCGCGCGGTGACCCATTCCGGAGCCGATGGTGATGATCTTGCCGCCGCCGCGCGAGCGCATCGCGGGAATCACCGCACGCGCGCAGAGATAGGTTCCGAAGAGGTTGACGTCCACGGTTCGCCGCCAGGCTTCGATGTCGCTCTCTTCGACCGGCTTGCCGTCGCTGCTCACGCCGGCGTTGGCGACCAGCAGATCGACGCCTCCGAACGAGGAGCTCGCGAACGCCGCCATCTGCTCGACGGAGCTCGGGTTCGAGATGTCGCACACCGACGCGATCGCGCTGCCACCTGCACCACGGATGTCGCCGACCACCTGTTCGAGCTCGGTGCCGCTGCGCGCAACGCAGCACACCGATGCGCCCTCGCGCGCCAACGCGCCAGCGACGGCGGCACCGATGCCGCGGCCCGCTCCGGTGACGATCGCAACCTTGCCCTGGAGTGGTTTGCTCGTGTTCATGCGGGCATTCTGGAGCGACTGACGCGCCGCTGCCCCCATCTCGAGGAGGGGGACGTCCTTGCGCCGGCGGCCGGCCGGGCCGGCCGCGTCCAGCTCAGGAGTCGCCGGTCGCCGGCGGCCGTTGCGACTCGTCGATGTGCTTGCGCAGCATCGCCCGCAGATCCTCGCCGTAGCCGGTCAGTGCGCCGCCGTCGATCGCGAGCAGCTGGCCGGTGATCATGTCGGCGCGTTCGCTGGCGAGGAAGCACACCGTCTCGCCGATCTCCTCGATCGTGCACCAGCGGCCGAGCGGCATCACGCGGCGGGCCATGAACGCGCGCTGCTCGGGGTCGATGTTTCGCTCCATCCATGGCGTCAGGATGGCGCCGGGGCAGACGGCGTTGACATTGATCCGATGGTCGGCGACCTCCCAGGCCAGGTGCTGGGTCAAGCCGGAAACAGCATGCTTCGACGCGGTGTAGTCGGCGCCGCTGAAGAACGCCATGCGAATCCCGGCGATCGATCCGATGTTGACGATCTTGCCTCTGCGCTTGGCGATCATTGTCGGCAGCACGGCCTGGCAGCAGAGGAACATGCCCTTGACGTTGACGCCGAATACGCGGTCCCACTGGGCCTCGGGCAGGTCCTGCAGCAGCGACGGCGCTGCGGCAATGCCGGCGTTGTTGACGAGGATGTCGATGCCACCGAGCGTGCGCAGGACTTGCTCGGTCATGGCCTGGACATCGGCCTTGTGCGAGATGTCGGCGCGGATCGCGATCGCCTTCGATCCGCTCGAGTTGATGGCGGCGGCCACCCGGCTGGCGTCGTCGAGATTCAGGTCGACCACTGCGACACGGGCGCCCTCTCGCGCCATCACTCGCGCAATCCCCTCGCCGGCGCCGCTGCCGGCGCCGGTGACGATCGCGACTTTGTCTTTCAACTCCATCGGCGTCATGCCTGAATGTCAGCGCACGCCCGCGCCGGCCAGCGAATCCGCCGTCCAATCGCGGTCGGGCAACGCCTTGACCTGGCGCTGGCCGCCGGTTTCGGCGATGAAGCCAGACATCGAATAGGCGCCCGTGGCGAGGTCATAGTCACTGTAGGTGTCGGTGTACGGCGCGGGCACCTCGTAGCTCGGCGCGTTGTAGGCGAACCCGACCCGGTACAGCTGACCGCGGCCATCGTACTCGTCGCTCGCGAGCGCCACCCAGCAATCCTCGTCGAGATAGAAGGTGCGCTTGCTGTAGACGTGGCGCTTGCCTTCCTTCAGCGTCGCCTCGACGACCCACATGCGGTGCAGCTCCCAACGCACCAGATCCGGGTTCAGGTGGCGAGGCTTGAGCAGGTCATCCTGCTTGGCCTGGTACACGACCGCGTAGCTGTTGTACGGAACGATCACCTCCTTCTTGCCCACCAGCTTGAAGTTGAAACGCTCCATGGAGCCCGTGAAAACGAAGGAGTCGTCGAAGGTCGTGACCCCTCCGGTGCCCGGGTTGGGAGTGTCGTGCGCCAGGTCGGGAGCCACGCGCACGCGGCGTTGGCCAGGCAGATAGCTCCACGCGCGGCGGTCCTTGGCACCGATGTCGAGCGGATCCATGATCAGCAGCGCTTCGCCGGCGCGCCGCGATGGGCCGGTGTAGCTCAGCTTGATGCGCCAGTAAATCTCCGAATCCGCTTTGCTGTCATCCCAGTACGGGTATTCCTGGACGCTGAGCCCCTCGACGGTCAATGTAGGACGCCCGTTGGCGTCGACGAAGATGTTGCGGTACTTGGACGTGTACGCCTGGCCATTGAAGCGCACAAGGTGATTCCACATCGCCTCGTTGCCGTCCTTTGGGATCGGAAACGGAAAGCCCGCGTGCGCACCTTCGATCGACGTGCCGTTGTTGAGCGTCTTCGCACGGCTCGCATTCTTCACGGTGTTGTCAGTGACGAACTTGGGAAAGGCCACCGAGCGGTGCGTCGGGTACACATCGAGGCGATACGTGGGGTCCCGCTGCAGCAACGCCTTGGTGCCCTCGGTCAGTTGACCGGCGTATTGCGCCATGTTCTTCTGGTCGATGACGATGCGCGGCTTCTCGTCAGCGTACGGGTTCGGCCGCATGCCGTCGCCGGGCTTGAACCCTGCCGGCGGGGTCGTCAGGCCACCGGTGTAGGCCGGGACGGTGCCATCGGCGTTGCCAGCCTTTTCGGCGCCGATCGGCGTCAGCGTGGTCCCCAGCGCCTTGGCCTCGTCGGCCGATACGGCAGCATGCGCGCCGAGTGCGAGGGAGGTGAGGGCGATGCCGGCGAGCCAGCGGAGCGTCGTGGTCATGCATGTCTCCTTAGAAAGTCGCCTTGAAGGTCAGGCTGACGAACCCGCGGTCCACCAGGAAGGTGTTCAAGCCATTCTGGGAAGTGACGGCGGTGCCGTTGTCCCGGTAGTGACCCAGGAAGTCGATGTACTTCAAGTCGAAGCGGTACTTCTGCAGCACGTCGGCGCCGATGCCGATGCTGTAGTTGCCCAGGCCCTGGTTGCCGGCGAACGTCGTCGGCGCGTTGCCCTTCACGCCGATCGCGTAGGTGAGCGGAGCCGACAGGTCGACACCGGGGTACACCTGGAACCACTGCGGCGTGAACGCGAGCGCGATGCCGGCGTAGTTCTTGGTGACGCAGCCATCCCATTTGTCCTTGACCGGCGTTGTCGCGGTCGCCGCGCACGGCGCGTAGCCGATCGCGTTGAAGAGGGTCTCGCCGCTGCGCACCTTGGTCCAGCCCGCAAACGTCACCTCGGCGGCCCAGGCAGCGGTGTCGAACAGCGGCGTCTTCGGGACCACGCCGACAGCGTTCAGCAACGCATGCCAGGTGTCACCGCGAGGACCGGCGGTCTCGCCGGGCGCGGGAAGGCCGGGAACGACGCCCAGCACCTTGCTGGAGAGCGGCGTGTTGTGGCGCATGGAGGCCTCGGCACCGAAGCTGATGCCGGCAATGTTCTTTGCCGCGCTGAGACCGAACAGCTCGATGTGGTCGACGTAGATCAGGTTGTAGACGCTCGTGTTGTTCGGCCCTGCCTTGGTGAGCAGCACCTGTGGCAGCTTGTCGGAGAAATTGCGGTAGTAGGCGCCGAACGTGCCGCCGTCGAGGAATGCGGGGCTCCAGCGGGTCGACAGGCCCCAGTCGCCGGCTTGCCTCGGCTCCGACGCCCCACCGCGGGAGGCAAAGCCGAGCGCCGCCGACAGGAACTGACGGTCCGGGCCATTGAACACGAAGTCCACCGGGCCGAGATAGGTGCCGCCCTCGGGATAGCGCGCAGCCTCCCATTCGAGCGCATATTGCCCGGCCAGCGACAAGGTGTCGGTCAGCTGCGCCTGAAGCGACAGCTGATTCAACGGCCGGAACAATTCCTTCGCCTCGGTGCCGGGGGTGGCAAAGCCCTTTTGCAGGTCGAGCGGGTTCTGCGCGTACGCCACGCTGTTCAGATTGCCGCCCAGGAACAGCGATTCGCCCCAATAGATGGTGTGTCGGCCGAGCTTGGCATTGACCGGCACGTTGCCGAGATCGGCACTCCCGAACACGAACGCGTCGAGGATTTCACCGCTCGGGCCCTCGTAGAACCGCTTCGTGGTCGAGCTGAACTGGTTGCCGACGTAGCTCGGGATGTTGACCAGCGGCGGATTCGGGTTCGATTTGCTCTGCCCGCTGTAGGCGGCGTCATACCAGGCCGCGCCGCTGACGCGGGCGCCGAAGCGCCGTTTGTAGACGACATCGAATTCGCTCAGCAGGTCGAGGCGCTTGGCGACAAAGTCCCCGTTGTTGAAGAGGTAGTCACCCTCGTCCGACAGCGCCGAATTGCCGATCTTGCTGTCGCGGCTTTCGACGCGCCGGGCGAGATTGGCACGGATCGTGTTGTCCCACCGCACCGCCACGTCGGGGTTGTCTGTCGCGATCTCGACGGCGCCAGCGCTCCCCCAGGAGACCGCGCTCGCCAGCACCGCCGCTGACATGGGATGGATGCGGTGCGACCGGCGGCTACGACTCGCAAGCTTGCTTCTCTCCTGAGTTCTCACGATGTCTCCCGATTCTGTTGATTGGAATGCCGGAGCGGGCTCGCCCGCGGCGAAAGTCAGCGGGCCGAAGTCTGTGGACCCGGTGGTCCTTCGGCGCCCCTCTGTAAGGGGGGGCACGCACGCCTGTCCACACTTGCAGTCTTGTTCGGGATTGCGCCGATCGACCGCGAACGAACTTCACGCTAGGCGAATGCCGCTCGACCGCGCGCGAACGATGACTACGTGCTCATTTCGCACGAGCTTGTTGCCGAGCATCGCTCCGGGGATGTCAAGCCGGCGTCCCGCGATACCAAGCCCGGGGCAGCCGCCGCTCGGAACACTTCACCTCTGTCCAGAGCACGATGACGGGGACGACTGCAGCGCTCGGGAGCGCGACAAGCCCACCGATGAGCATGTGCTCGACGACTGACCGAGCCGATGACGCGAAGCCTGCGCCGTCCGGCATGTACAAGTCGATCGTCCTCGCGCTGACCGTCGGCTGATGCTCTGCGACGATGCGACGCGAGCGGTCATCACCGGCGTGCCTGGGCTCGTTCCCCATCTCGTTCACGGCCGACCGATCCGGGCGGGTCAAGAGCATCACCGCCATATCCGCCCTGGGGTGCCTCGCGACCCCGGGGCTGCGGCCTCAGCCAGAACTACGCGCAGCTGATGTTCGCGCGCGCCGCGGTGGGCCGGATATGGCGGCGCCGGAGGCGCCATCCTCGCCCATGTGTTCCCACGCGAGCAGCGCTCTCGCTTTCGGCATCCTGCCGCGCTGTTCGGACTGCGAAGCTGCGGTTGCATGCCAGTCCAGTTTCCGATTGCGCGAGATTCGGACAGCCGGCTCGGCTTCGGGCCTCTTGACGGGGGTGGCGATCGCAATTGCCCAGGACTGCAATTGGCCGGATGATGGGCGACTCTTCATCGTCCATCGATTCGACCCGTTGGCCTCGGCGGCGACGACATCCTCCGGCAGCACCGCGACGCTCGGCTTCTTCGCCGAGCTGCCGCGGCTCGCGAGCGCGCCGGAGACCTTCGATGCGGCGCACTACCGGCGCGCGCCCGACGACTGGGCGGTGGTCGCCACCGACATCGTCGACTCGACCAAGGCCATCGCCGACGGCCGTCACAAGACGGTCAACTTCGTCGCCGCGACCGCGATCGCCGCGCTGCGCAACCTCTGCGCGCCGACTCCGATTCCATTCCTGTTCGGCGGCGACGGGGCGATCGTGATGGTGCCGCCGCAGTTCGTGCCTGGCGCGCGCGTCGAGCTGGCGCGCGTGCGGGCGATGGCGGCGCGCGACTTCGGCATCACGCTGCGCGTCGGGCTGGTCACGGTCGCAGGGTTGCGACGGCTCGGCAGCGAGGTCGCGGTCGCTCGCTACGAGCCGACGACGGGCAACAGCTTCGGCGTCTTCCTCGGCGGCGGCGTCGGCCGCCTCGAGGCCGCGATCAAGGGGCGCGGCGACGCGGCGCTGAAGGCCGAGTCCGAAATCCCCGGAGCGCTCGACGACGGCGCGCCGGTCGACCTCGAGGGCCTGTCGTGCCGCTGGGATGAGCTGCGCTCGACGCGTGGCAAGATGGTCACGCTGATCCTCCAGGGCACGGCCGACCTGCGCGAGATCCACGCCCACGTGCTTGCCCTCGCGGCGCCCGAGGGCCAGGCGCAGCCGGTGCGCGAAGAGACGCTGAAAACGCACTGGCCGCCGCGCGGGTTCATGCTCGAGGTGCATGCACGGCGGCGCGGCGGCTCGACCGCGCTCTGGACGCTGCGCGTGCTCGCCAAGACGCTGATCGCGAAGATCGTGTTCGCGCGTGGCCGCCCGGTCGGTAACTTCGACCCGGCGCGCTACCGGCGCGAAATCGTTTCGAACACCGACTTCTGCAAGCACGACGACACGCTGTGCTTCGTTGTCGACTGCGCCCTCGACCGGGTCGACGAGATCGAACGCTACGTCAGCGCATGCGCGGCAGAACAGGGACTGCGCTACGGCGTGCACATCTCGGACACGGCGCTGATGACATGCCTCGTCACTGCGGCCGACGCCGGGCTGCACGTCCATTTCGTCGACGGCGGCGCGGGCGGCTACACCAGCGCGGCGACAAAGCTCAAGCAAGCGATGGCCGCTCCGGTGTGACGGGAACCAGGAGCGCGTGGCGAGCCCGGACGACCTCCCGCTGACGGGCCTCCGCTGGATCCGTCGCCATCCAGGCTCGAAACCTGGTCGCTTGCTCAGCTCTTCGTCGGTTTGCCAGGCTTGGCTGCCGACGACTTGTGCGTGGCCGGCGCCTTCGCCTTCGGCTTTGCCTTGGACGTGCCCTTGTGGGTCGCAGGCTTCGCGGTGGCCTCGTTCGATTGCCGTGCTTTCAGCTCCTCTGCGTGGCTTTCGACTGCGGCAGCCTTGGCTGGGTCGGTACTCGTCGTAACGCCGCCACCGGTACCTTGGGCGTGCGCGCCTGCCATCGCCAAGGACATCAGAAGAATCAAACTGATCTTGTGCATGTTTGCCTCACTTGCATCGACTATAGGGCCTTCAACGTCCGAGGCCAGTCATCGGCTGACCGCCGTCCGGTCGATCGATCCTGGGCTCGATATTTGCTGAGCGCGGCGAGATTCGGGCAGGTGCTCTTGCGTCCGGCAGTTTGATGGTCTGCAATGGCCTCCCAGCGTTTGAACGGAGGCAAGATGAAAGCCACCTTTCCCCGGATCTGCCTCGGCGCCGCCGGCGCCGCGGCGCTTCTCGTCGCCGGCTGCGGCGGCAGCGGCAGCGCAGCCTCGGACGCGACGGCGATGCCCGCAACGCCAATGTCCGCGACGGTGACTGCCCAGGGCGAGCTGCCGCCGTTCAACTTCGCGATCCAGACCTTGTCGAACCGCGCCGACCTCATCAGCGACGGCGACGCGTTGGTCCAGGTCACGGCACCGAAGACCGTGCCGATGAAAAAAGTGACGCTGACGCTCAACGGTATCGACGTCACCGCGTCGTTCGTCGCCGATGAAACTGCGCGGACGTTCCGCGGCGTGCTGACCGGCCTTGCGGTCGGCGCCAACACCTTCATCGCCGACAGCAACGGCAACGGCAACGGGCGGCCGTGGGCCAGCCTGACGATCACGAACCACGTGCGCGGCGGCCCGATCCTGCTCGGCTCGCAGGCCGGGCCGTGGATCTGCGCCACGCCGACGCCGGTCGCCGCGTCGGGCAACACGCCGGGGTCGAACGCGAGCGGCCTGACGACGTTCGCGGTCGATGCGCAGTGCAATATCGCCACCGAATTCAAGCTGTTCTACCGGACGACGACGACCGGCTGCTCGACCGGCCTGCCCGACCCGAGCCCGCCGGCGGCGCCGCCCGCGAACAACTGCTTCAAGCCCTACGCCGTCGGCACCACGCCGGCGGACCTGGCGACGACGACGACGACGGATGGGCGGACCGTGCCGTACATCGTTCGCGTCGAGCGCGGCACGATGAACCGCGGGATCTACGACATCGCGGTGCTGTTCGACCCGACCCGCGGCTGGTCCGCCCTCCAGCCACAGCCGCAGTGGAATGGCAAGGTCCTGTACTCGTTCGGCGCGTCGACGGGCCAGCCCAGGCAGCAGTTCCGCACCGAGCAGAACTGGGCCGACAACACGGCCCTGTCGCGCGGCTTCATGGTCGTCGACAACAGCGTCACCGATTCGCTCTACAACTCGAACCGCGTCCTGGTCGCCGAGACGGTGATGATGATGAAAGAGCACATCGTCGACACCTACGGCGAAGTCAAGTACACGCTCGGCAACGGCTGCTCGGGCGGCTCGATCCAGCAGAACACGGTGTCCTCGATCTACCCGGGACTGCTCGACGGAATCCAGCCGAGTTGCGACTTCTCGGACTCGATCACGACCGGCCTCGAAGTCACCGACTGCGTGCTGCTGGTCAACGCCTACCAGACGCCGGAGTGGCTGGCGCTGCAGAGCGGCCTGACGCAGGCCCAGATCAACGCCAAGAAGACGGCGATCAACGGTCATCTCGACCAATCGGGCTGCCAGTCGTGGAACAACTCCTTTGGTTTCAACAACAAGCCGGGCAACTACGTGCCGGTACTGGTCATCAATCCGACGACCGGTGCGCTGGCGCCGATCGGCGCGCCGCGCAACAACTGCAATCTGCCGGCGGCGCTGGTCTATGACCCGCTGACCAATCCGACGGGAACGCGCTGCGGCGATCCCGACCTCGCCGCCGCGGTCTGGGGAACCACCGCCGGGATCGCCCCGGGCAGCACGCGGGCTTTGCAGACGGGCGACAACGTCGGCATCCAGTACGGCCTGAAGGCATTGCAATCGGGTGCGATCACGGCCGAGGACTTCGTCACCCTGAACGAGAAGATCGGCGGAGTCGACGCCGACTCCAACCGAACCGCGGCGCGTTCCAGCGCGGACCTGGCCGCCCTCGGCATCGCCTACCGGGCGGGGATTCTGTCGAGCGGCACGAACCTCGGTAAGCTGCCGATCATCGACTCGCGCGGCTGGGACGAGCAGGGAATCCACTACATCTGGCGGTCCTTCTCCGAGCGTGCTCGCATCGATGCCGCCAACGGCCAGCACGGCAACCAGGTGATGTGGCGCTACGGCACGGGCCTGCTGCCGGCGACCGCAGCGCAGGTGGCGGCAGTGACGACCCAATCGTTTCTGCAGATGGACCTCTGGTTGTCGAACCTGTTGATCAGTTCGCCGAAGGCGACGCTGAACTCGGTGCGGACGCAGGCCGACGTCATCGCGGCGAAGCCGGCGACGACCTTCGACCTGTGCTACCTGACCGGCGACACCAACTTCACAACGCCAGTCACCGACTTCACGGTGTGCGATGCCGACCCGCGGCTGCCCAAGCATGCCTCGCCGCGGCAGGTGGCGGGTGGTGCGTTGACCGAGAACATCCTGAAATGCCAGCTCAAGCCGCTGGATCCCGCCGACTACGCGCCCGCCGCGTTGAGCAACCCGCAGCTGGCACGGCTGAATGCGGTGTTTCCGGGCGGCGTATGCGACTGGAGCAAGCCCGGTGTCGGCCAGCAGGAGGCGATCTCGCCGCTGACGTTTGCGGCAGGTCCGGGCGGGCAGCCGTTGCCGCCCGCACCAACCCAAATGACGCGCGTGCACTAGTCGCAGAGCCCGGCCGGCGAACGCGTGCGCGTCGCCGCCTCGAATCGGCGGGCCTGATCCCGGGCCCGCCGATCTCTTGCCTTTAGCCGCCCGACGCGAGCTCGCGCTCGAGCACCTTCGGGTTCTCGCGCCAGCGTTCGACCCACTCCCGCGCAACGTCGCCCGGATAGACGTCCTCGATCCCCTCCTTCAACGCCTTGACGATCGCGCTCGCGAGCGCCGCGGGCGCGACCTTGGGCGGCGGCAGGTTCTGGTTCCACTCGTCGTCGATCGGCCCCGGGAAGACGTTGACGACGCGGATTCCGGACGAGCGCATCTCGGCGCGCAGGCACTGCGCGAGCGAATACGCCGCCGCCTTCGACGCCGAGAAGGTGCCGTGCGGCGGATAGTTCGAGAGCGCATAGACCGAGAGCAGGTTGACCCACGCGGCGGCGTGCGTCTCGCCATCGGCCGAGCGCGCCTTCAGCGCCGGGCCGAACTCCTGGGCGAGCCGCAGCAGGCCGAAGTAGTTGATGTCCATCTCGGCCGTGGCGACGTCGGTGCCGCGCCGCGCCGCGATGCCGTAGGCGCGGTGCACTTCGGCGTTGTTGACGACGATGTCGACCTTGCCGCCGATCTCGCCAGCGAGCTCGGTGACCGAGCGGCCGTTGGTGAGGTCGAGCGGCACCAAGGTCACCTGCTTCAGCGCGGTGATGTCGTCGAGCCCGGGCAACTTCTTCCACGGCTCGGCGTGGCCGACCCAGACGATCTCGGCGCCCGCTTTCGCGAGTGCCTGCACGATCGCCTGGCCGACCTCGGTCTTGCCGTCGGTGACGAGGATCTTCCTGAACTTCGGGTCGCTGGTCATCTCGCGCAGCATCTTGTCGTCGGCCATGTGTTCGCTCTCCTCGGCAGGGAATCCGATCAGCACCGCGGCGCCGGCGCGGTCGAGCCGCGCGCCGACGTGCACCCGCACCGGCGACGGCGGCGTGGAGCGGGCAGCGGCGAAGGGGGGCGGCGATCGCACGTCGCCATGCAGATGGACGATCACCGTCGGCCCCACGTCGAGGCGGACGAGACCGAGCCGCCACGGCAGCCGCTCGCGGTAGAACGGATCGTTGCTGTGATGAAGCACGGTCTCGCTGAGCAGCTCGCCGGCGCCGCGCTGCGGCGTCCACTTCAACTGCGGCGACAGGCAGACATGGCAGGCCTCGCGCGGTGGGTACTGCACGGCGTGGCAGCGCTGGCAGACCTGGAGCGCGAAGCGCCCTTCGGCGGCGGCCGCCGTCATGCCGAGCGCGGTGCGCCCGCGAGCGAACGGCGGCAGGTTCATCTGCCGTGTCCGCAGCACCGGGTTCTTGCGGCGCGGCTTCATCAGCGGCATCGTCATGGCAACGCCCTGGCAAGGATCACGGCGCCGGTGCACAGGCACCGGTCGTAGGTGACCATGCCGAAGCCCGAGACGAGGCCCAGATTCGCATCGGCGACCGCCCGGTCACCGGCAGCGTCGGTGAGCTGTCGAATCGCCTCGGTCATGCCGAGGAAGCCGCCGGCGCAGCCGGCCTGCCCCGCCGAGAGCTGGCCGCCGCTGGTGTTGTTCGGAAAGTCGCCGTCGTGCGTCAGCGTGCGTGCGCTCACGAATGCGGGGCCTTCGCCTTTCGCGCAGAAGCCGAGGTCCTCGAACTGGAGCATGACGACGACCGGATAGTCGTCGTAGGTCTGCACGAAATCGATCGCGTCGGGCCGCACGCCCGCTTGCGCATAGAGGTCGTCGCGGTCGACGCGCCAGCCGCCGCGCAGCAGCACTGGGTCGTCGGCGTACGCGTTGTGACGCTCGATCGCGCCGCGCATGAGCACGTGCGCGAGGCCGAGGTCCCTGGCGCGCTCCTCGCGCATCACCAGGAACGCCTCGGCGCCGGCACACGGCATGACGCAGTCGAATAGGTGGATCGGCTCGGCGATTGGCCGCGCATCGAGGTACTGCTCGATCGTCAGCGGCAGCTTGAAGAGCGCGTTCGGATTCTTCAGCGCGTTGGCGCGCTGGGCGACGCAAATGCGGCCGAAGTCCTCGCGCCGCGCTCCGTACGTGTTCATGTACGCCGCGGTGATGAACGCGAAGATCGAGTTCGGTCCGCCGGAGCCATAAGGGTAGCTCGCGTCGCGCGCGAAGTGCGAGAAGCCGCCGAGCATCTGCCGGAACGACTCGACGTGGTTGGCGTCGGCGGCGACGCAGGCGACGACGTCGGCATCGCCCGCCTGCACCGCGCGCGCCGCGCGGCGCAGCGCCATCACGCCCGACGCGCCGCCGGTCGGGATGTGGTCGAGCCAGCGCGGGCTGAGGCCGAGGTGCTGGGTGACGCCGACGGCGGTATCGGGAACGAGCGAGAAGCTGCTGACCATGAGGCCGTCGATCTGCTCCTTCGCAATCCCCGAGCGCTCGACGAGAAGGTCCATCGCGCGGCCGATCCACCAGTGCGCGCCGTGCGTCGAGTAGCGCCGGTACGGCACTGTCACCGGCACGGCGACGGCGACGCCGTCGTACGACGAGCGCCCGGCCGCGCGCGCCGCGGTCACTCGCGCTTCTTCCTGCGCCGCTTCAGCTCGCGCATGTCCCAGCAGTTGGGCCTGCCCGGCAGCGTTCGTGCCAGCTCGCGCAGCTCGCCGCGCTGGATCTTTTGCGAGACCGTCAGCGGCAACGCGTCGACGAACGCAACGTAGCCCGGCGCCTTGAAATAGGCGAGCCGCATCAGCGCGTGGCGCACGATGCTGATCGCGATCCGGTCCTGCGGCGGCAGGCCGGGGGCCTTGCGCAGCACGATGCACGCGAGCACCTCGTCGCCGCGTACCGGGTCTGGGGTCGCCGCGACGGCGCTGGCAGCGACCGCAGGATGCTCGTTGAGGATGCTCTCGACCTCGATCGCCGAGATGTTCTCGCCGCTGCGCCGGATGACGTTCTTGCGGCGGTCGACGAAGTGAAAGCTGCCGTCGCCGCCGCGCTTGACGACGTCGCCGGTGTGAAACCAGCCGTCTGCCCATGCTTCCTCGGTGGCGGCATCGTCCTTCAGGTAGCCGAGGAAGAAGTCCTTTCGCGGATCGGGCCCGGCGGCGCGGACGAGCAGCTCGCCGGCGCCGTCGGCGGCGCACTCGGCACCGCGGTCGTCGACGATGCGCGTCTGGACGAACGCCTCGGCGCGGCCGAAGCAGTTCGTGCCGACGCGACGCG
>DATAYY010000153.1:0-23948 GCA_036272325.1 Caldimonas sp.
GGAGGGGTGCTCGAGCGTCGCCGGCGTCTACCTCGCCGGCGACGGTGCGCGCATCGGGGGCGCCGATGTCGCCGAGCTGCAAGGCCGGCGCACCGCGCTCGCCGTCCTCGAGGACCTCGGCCGCGCGGTCGATCGCGGCGAGCGCGACTCGCTCGATCGCGCCCTCGTCCGCCAGGCGCGGTTTCGACGCGCCCTCGACGCCGCGTATCCGTTCCCCGGCCATCTCCTCGACGCCGTCGACGACGACGAGATCGTCTGCCGCTGCGAGGGCATCACCGCAGCGGCACTGCGCCAGGCGGCGCGCGACCACGCTGCGGTCGACATCAATCGCGTCAAGGCGCTGACCCGGATCGGCATGGGCCGATGTCAGGGCCGCGTCTGCGGCGAGGTCGCGGCAGAGCTTCTGGCGCGCGCCTGCGGCAGCGACCTCGAGCGCGTCGGTCGCCTGCGCAGCCAGCCGCCCGTCAAGCCGATCCCGATCGTCGCGAGTGCGACATGAGCGAATCTCTGCGCGTCGACGTGACGATCATCGGCGGCGGAATCGCCGGCTGCGCCGCGGCGGTCGCCTTGCGCAAGGCGGGACTGACGGTGGCCCTCCTCGAGAAGGGCCTGTGCGGCGCGGCCGCGAGCGGCGTCAATTTCGGCGGCGTCCGCCAGCAAGGGCGCGACCTCGCCGAGCTACCGATCGCGCGCCGGGCGCGGCCCCTCTGGGACGGGCTCAACGAAACGCTGGGCGAGGACGTCGAGTTCGCGGCGACCGGTCATCTCAAGCTCGCGCGTTCCGAGGCCGACATGGCCCAGCTCGAGCGCTATGCGCAGGACGCCGCGGCGCACGGCCTGCGCCTCGAGCTGCTCGGGGCAGGCGCCCTGAAGTCGCGGGCGCCGTGGCTCGGCGCCGGCGTGATCGGCGCATCGCTCTGCGCCGAGGACGGGCAGGCCAATCCACGCAAGGTCGGGCCCGCGTTCGCGCGCCTGGCGCGTCGGGTCGGCGCCGACGTTCGCGAGCACGAGGTGGTACGTTCGGCGACGCGCGGCAGGGCCGGCTTCGAGACGCGCACCGACCGACTCGAGGTGAAGAGCCGCTTCCTCGTCAACTGCGCCGGCGTCGGCGCGGGCGAGGTCGCGCGCTGGTTCGGCGAAGACGTGCCCCTGCGACCCCTGGTGCCGAACATGCTCGTCACCGAGCCGCTGCCGTTCTTCATCGACCGCTCGATCGGCGTGTGCGGCGGCGGCGTCTACCTGCGCCAGATCGCGCGTGGCAACGCGATCCTCGGTGGTGGCGGCGGCTGGGGCGATGCCGACTGCAGCCGGTCGCGGCCGGCGACGGCGACGTCGTTTGCCGCGATGGCGAGCGCGATCGCACTGGTCCCGGCGCTGGCCGGCAGCCTCGTCATTCGGACCTGGGCGGGAATCGACGGCACGATGCCCGACCACATTCCGGTGCTCGGCTTCTCGGCGACGACGCCCGACCTCGTCCATGCCTTCGGGTTCTCCGGCCACGGCTTTCAGCTCGGGCCGATCATCGGCGAGATCATCGCCGAGCTGCTGACAGAGGGACGCTCGCCATCGCCGCTCGCGCCCTTCGCGATCGGGCGCTTCGCCGGCGCGACCGCAGCGCCTCGCGCGCCGGTCGATGTCGACGCCTGATCATGGCAGTCACCGAGTTTCGGTGCGTCCAGCGCCGGCTATGATGCCTCGCGCCGGATCACGGCGCGACCGGGGCCACGCGCCTCTCGAGGAACACGGCATGAAGCGACTTGTCTGCGCCGCCGCTGCGGCAATCCTCCTTGCCAGCGCCGGTGCGAGCGCGCAGACGACGCTCAACGTCGGCATGTCGGCCGCCGACGTCAACCAGCTCGACCCGTATCGCGCGACGACGACGCAGGACAAGCCGCTCACCTCGTGGATCTACAACGGCCTGGTCCGTTTCAAGCCGGGCTCGGCCAGCCTGGAGACGCTCGAGCCCGACCTCGCCGAGCGCTGGGAGAGCACGCCCGACAAGCTGACGTGGACCTTCCACCTTCGGCGCGGCGTCAAGTTCCACGGCGACTACGGGACGCTGAGCGCCGACGACGTTGTCTTCTCGCTCAAGCGCGCGGCCGACTCGAAGACCTCGTCGTTCTCGGGCGACTACGCGTCGATCGACAGCGTCGAGGCGGTCGACCCGCTGACCGTGCGCGTCAAGCTCAAGCAGGCGGTGCCGTTCTTCCTCGGCCTGGTCACCAACTACCACGGCGGTAACGTCGTCAGCAAGAAGGCGGTCGAAAAGCTCGGCGACAACTTCCGCCTCAACCCGATCGGCACCGGCCCGTTCAAGTTCGAGTCGTACAAGCCGAACGAGAGCGTCATCTTCATCGCCAACAAGGACTACTTCCGCGGCGCGCCGAAGATCGATCGCATCGTCTACCACCTGATCCCGGCCGACTCGGCGCGCGACCTGGCCTTCACCTCGGGCGAGCTCGACATCGTCTACGGTCGCCAGGACCAGAAATGGGCGGAGCGCTTCAAGAAGGAGCCCGGCGTCATCGTCGACGTGCTGCGCCCGGCCGAGCTCGGCCAGCTGCACCTCAACATGACCGTCAAGCCGCTCGACGACAAGCGCGTCCGCCAGGCGATCGCGCACGCGATCAACCGGCAGCAGATCGTCAACTTCAAGGGCGACCTCACCGCCGACCTGCCGGTCTCGGTCGTTCCCGCCGGTTATCTCGGCACCGATGCCAAGGCGCCGCTCGCCACCTACGATGTCGCCAAGGCCAAGGCGCTGCTGAAGGAAGCGGGCTTTCCGAACGGCATCACCGTGAAGGCGATCCAGTCGACGCTGCCGTCGATGCTCAACACCGCGCAGATCCTGCAGGCCCAGCTCAAGCTCGCCGGCATCGACCTGCAGCTCGACACGGTCGACCACCAGACCTTCCACGCCAACATTCGCAAGGACCTGAGCGGCGCGGTCTATTACACAGCGGCACGTTTTCCGGTCGCTGACGTGCCGCTGACTCAGTTCTTCCATTCGCGCTCGATCGTCGGCACGCCGACGGCAGTGGTGAACTTCTCGCACTGCGCCGTCGCCGACAAGGAGATCGACGCGGCGCGCTCCGAGCCCGACCTCGCCAAGCAGAAGGAGCTGTGGGCGACGGCGCAGCGGAAGATCCTCGAGGAGGTCTGCGCCGTGCCGCTGTTCGAGCAGCTTCAGGTCTGGGCGCACAAGTCGAACATCGACTACGGCTACAAGCTGGTCGACGCGATCCACCTCGGGCCGCAGATCACCGAGCTGACGACCAAGAAGAAGTAACCGCTTCCGGCCGGCCGCGGCGGCGCCTCCATGCTGCGCTTCGTCGTCAACCGGCTCCTGCTCGCGCTGCCGACGCTGTGGGCGGTGCTGACGCTGGTGTTCGTCCTGGTCCGGGTGGTGCCCGGCGACCCGACCATCGTCGTCCTCGGCGACCAGGCGAGCCCGCAGGCGCGCGCCGCGCTGCGCGAGCGGCTCGGCCTGAACAAGCCGCTGCTCGTCCAGTACGCCGACTTCATGGTCCAGATCGCGCGAGGTGACCTCGGCCGCTCGATCGTCACCAACCGGCCGATCACGACGGACGTCGCCGCGGTCCTGCCCTACACGATCGAGCTGACGCTCGCCGCGCTCTTCATCGGCACCGTGATCGGCGTTCCGCTCGGGGTCGTCGCGGCGCAGCGGCGCGACGGAATCGTCGACTGGCTGGCGCGCATCGTCTCGCTCGCCGGGCTGTCGTTCCCGGCGTTCGTCTCGGGGATCCTCCTGCTCATCGCCTTCGCCGTCGAGCTGCGCTGGTTTCCCGTCATCTCGACCGTGACCGGCACCGACCCACTGCAGCGCGTGCGCGCGCTCGCCCTGCCCGCGCTCAACCTCGGCCTGATCATGGTCGCCTACGTGACGCGGGTGACGCGCTCCGGGATGCTCAAGGCGTTGAGCGATGACTACGTGCGCACTGCGCGCGCGAAAGGCCTGCCGCGGCGAGTCGTCGTCTGGCGCCATGCGCTGCGCAACGTGCTCATCCCGATCGTCACCGTCGTCGGCCTCTACCTCGGCGTGCTAATCGGCAACGCCGTCCTGACCGAGATCGTCTTCAACCGCCCCGGCCTCGGCAAGCTGATCGTCTCGGCCTTGAACCAGCGCGACTACTCGCTGCTGCAAGGGCTGATGGTCGTGACCGCGCTCGCCGTCGTCGTCGCCAACATCCTCACCGACCTGACGTACGGTCTCGTCGATCCTCGCGTCAAGGCCCGATGAGCAGCGCCACCGCCGCCATCGTCACCGCGCCCTCGGCGTGGAAGCGGGCGACCCGCTCCGGCGGATTGGTCGTCGGCCTCGTCCTCGCCGTGACGATGGTCGCGATCGCGATCGCCGCGCCCTGGATCGCGCCCTTCGATCCGAACGACCAGGACGTTCTGCTGAAGCTCGAGCCGCCATCGGCCGCGCACTGGTTCGGCACCGACGCCTTCGGCCGCGACGTGCTCTCGCGCGTGATCTACGGCGCGCGCATCTCGCTCTTCGTCGGCGCGCTGGCGACGCTCGCCGGGGTCGTCATCGGCACAGTCATCGGCGTCATCTCGGGCTACCTCGGCGGCGTGGTCGACCGCCTCATCACCGCGGCGACCGACGTCCTGCTCAGCTTCCCGCAGCTGATCATGGGCCTGATGCTGGTCGCCGTGCTCGGCGCGAACCTGTTCAACCTGATCCTGGCGATCGCCATCACGGCGGTGCCGGCGTTCATCCGCGTCGCCCGCGCCTCGACCCTGGCGATGAAGGAGCGCGACTTCGTCGACGCCTGCCGCGCCCTCGGCTTCGGCGACCCGCGCATCATGTTCCTGCACGTCCTGCCCAACATCATGGACGAGGTCGTGGTCATGGCGTCGCTCTGGTTCGCGGCGGCGATCCGCACCGAGTCGACGCTCGCCTTCATCGGCCTCGGCGTGCCGCCGCCGACCGCGACCTGGGGCGGCATCATCCGCGACGGCTTCGACAACCTGCTCGACGCGTCGTGGCTGTCGATCTTCCCGAGCCTGGCGATCCTGACGATCATGATCGCGCTCAACCTGATCGGCGACGGCTTGCGCGACGCCAGCGACCCGCGGGCGCCGCAATGAGCGCCGCGGCTGCCGCGCCGGCCGATGCGAGCGCCGCGCCCGAGCCGGACGCGCCGTCGCTCGTCGTCGAACGATTGACGACCTCGATCCGCATCGACCGCCAGTGGTTCGATGCGGTGCGCGACGTCAGCTTCCAGGTGCATCGGCGCGAGACGCTCGCGCTCGTCGGCGAGTCCGGCTGCGGCAAGAGCCTGACCGCGCTGTCGGTCATGGGACTGCTGCCCGAGGGCGTCGGCCGCGTCTCGGCCGGACGCATTACCGTCGACGGCACCGACATGACGGCGGCCAGCGCCGCCGAGGCGCAGGCGATGCGCGGCGACCGCATCGGCATGATCTTCCAGGAGCCGATGACATCGCTGAACCCGGTCCTGCCGGTCGGCTTCCAGATCGCGGAGTCGCTGGTCGAGCATCGCGGCATGAGCCGGCGCGAGGCGCGCCAGCGCGCGCTCGCGCTGATGGAGCTCGTTCGCATCCCGGCGGCCGCGCAGCGCCTCGATGCGTATGCGCACCAGTTCTCGGGCGGCATGCGCCAGCGCGTCATCATCGCGATCGCCCTCGCCTGCTCGCCCAAGGTGCTGATCGCCGACGAGCCGACGACCGCCCTCGACGTCACGATCCAGGCGCAGGTGCTCGCCCTCTTGGCCGACCTGCAGCGCCGCGAGGGCCTCGCCGTCCTCCTGATCACGCACAACCTCGGCGTCGTCGCCGCCGTCGCCGACCGGGTCATCGTGATGTACGGCGGCGACGTCGTCGAGAGCGCGCCGGCCAAGGAGTTCTTCCGCCGCCCGACGCATCCGTACAGCGAGGCGCTGCTCGCGGCGATGCCACGCGTCGACCGCTCCGCCGAAGCGCTCGCGCCGATCCCGGGCCAAGTGCCGACGCTGGCCGACCTTCCGGCGGGCTGCCGTTTCCAGTCGCGCTGCCGGCTGCGGATCGCCAAGTGCGCCGAGCTGCCGCCTTTGATTCCGCTTACCGCCGCGCCCGCGCACGGCGTTCGCTGCTGGGTGCGCGCGCCATGACAGGGTCGGGATGAACGCGCCCTTGCTCGAGGTGCGCGGCCTCACCAAGACCTTCAAGGAGCGGCGCGGCTGGCCGATTCCGACGACGGTCGCGGTGCGCGCGCTCGACCGCGTCTCGTTCGACGTCGGCCGCGGCGAGGCGCTCGGCATCGTCGGCGAATCGGGCTGCGGCAAGTCGACCGTCGCGCGTGCGTGCCTGCGCCTGATCACGGCCGATGCCGGCAGCGTCTGCTTCGACGGCGTCGACGTCGGCGCGGCGAGCGCCGGCGCGCTGCGGGTACTGCGCCGAAGGCTGCAGATCGTTTTCCAGGATCCGGCATCGGCGCTCGACCCGCGCCAGCGCATCGCCGACGCGCTCGGCGAGTCGCTCAGGGTCCATGGAATCGCCCGCGGCAATGACGTGACGACAGCGGTGCTGCGCCTGCTCGACGAAGTCGGTCTGCCGCCCTCGGCGGCGCGCCGTTATCCGCACGAGTTTTCGGGCGGCCAGCGCCAGCGCATCGGCATCGCCCGCGCGCTCGCGCTGGGCCCGGACCTCGTCTTCGCCGACGAGCCGGTGTCGGCGCTCGACGTCAGCGTCCAGGCGCAGATCCTGGTCCTGCTCGACGAGCTGCGCCATCGGCGCGAGCTGGCCTTCGTCTTCATTTCGCACGACCTCGGCGTCGTGCGCCACTTCTGCCAGCGCGTCGCGGTGATGTACCTCGGCCGGATCATCGAGGAAGGCCCGGTGCCGGGGATCTTCGAGGAGCCGCTGCATCCCTACACGCGGCTGCTCAAGTCGTCGTCGCCGATCCCCGATCCCGAGCAGGCGGTCGCGATCGACCTGCAGGAGGGGGAGCCACCCTCGCCGGTCGATCCGCCCTCGGGGTGCCACTTCCACCCCCGCTGCCCCTTCGTCATGGAACGCTGCAAGGCGGCCGCGCCGGTGCTCGAGGAGGTCGCGCCGGGCCGGCGCGTCGCCTGTTATCTCTTCGACGAGACGTCAAGAGACGGCGCCGGAGCCGTAGCGTCCCCGCAATAGCTTGCCGCTGCGGAAGCGCTCGAGCGCATACGGCGCGAGCGATACGTCGGTCGGCAGGCCGAGAACCTCCTGCGCCAGCACGCGGCCGATCGCAGGCGAGAGCTTGAAGCCGTGCCCGGAAAATCCGTAGGCGACGACGAGCCCGGGAACGTCGGGAATGCGGCCGAGCACCGGATTCCAGTCGGGCGTGACGTCGTAGACGCCCGTCCACGACGAGGCCAGCCCGGCTTCGGCATAGGCAGGAAAGCGCTCGGCGACCTGCGCGCCGACGCTCAGCACGTCGTCGACTGCAATCTCGCCTTGCTCATTGTCGGGCTGCGCCAGCGTCTCGCCGGCGCCTCCCTCGCTGACCAGCATCTGCGCGCCGCCGTAGCTGCGGCAGTAGAGCATTCCCGGCGAGGCGAGGTCCTTGTAGACCGGCATCGCAAACGTGTACGGCTCTCGGCCCGCGAGCGCCAGGACAGCGTGTCGTTCCGCGCGCACCGGCGTCTCGATGCCGGTCCAATGCTCGATGTCCTTGGCCCAGATGTTCTGCGCGCTGACGACGCTCGCGCTCGCGAAGCGTCCCTGCGAGGTCTCGACGCCGGCGACGCTACCGCCTGCGAGCACGAGTCGGTCGACCTCAACGCCTTCGACGATCCTCACGCCACGGCGCCGCGCCGCGCGCGCGAAGGCGCTGGCGACGAGATACGCGTCGGCGAATCCGGCTTCGGGCTCGAATCCGATGAGGGCCGCGTCGTCGAAACGGCAGATAGGCAACCGCTGCGCCGCGTCGTGCGGCGAGAGCGCTTGCACCGCGATGCCCTGCGCCTGCTGCGCGAGCAGCGCGGCGCGCAGCGGCGCGAGCCTTGGCCCGTCGGGCGCAGCGATCAGGTAGCCGCATTTGACAAGGCCGGCCGACGCCTCGTCGTCGTCGAGGTAGGTTGCGAACGCATCGAAGACCTGCCACGAACGCCGCGCCAGCTCGACATTCTCGGGAACCGAATAGTGGGTGCGCAGGATCCCGCTCGATTGCGACGAGGTGCCCGAGCCGATCCGACCGCGGTCGAGGACGACGACGTCGCGCGCGCCGAGCGCGGCCAGGTGGTACGCGATCGACACGCCGATCACGCCGGCGCCGATCACGATGACGTCGTGGCTCGACGTCATGGCCCGGGCGAGCACGTTGGCGAGCGACGCATTCCCTCATTTTGCAAGACGCTGCGCGGCGACATCGCGCGCATCACGTCGCCTGGGCCCTTCCCAATGAACTAGCCTTTTGCCAAAGCGGTCGACCTCAGTCGCTGCTTATTCGGGTGCCCCAGAACTGCCATTCCGCAACGACGGCTGATGGCCGGGACTGTGAGTTCGCCGAAGCTCCCGAAAGGCGTCACTGAGGTTCGTTCCGCAAGATCTGAGCGACAGCTGCCAGCACAGCCGCTCAAGGCTCGGTCTCGGCCAGGAGCAGACGTCATGCACGACCGCTTTCCGGTACTAGGTCTCATGATTTCCCTAGCGTCACCGCAAGGGTTTGACGCAACTAACCTGAGCCGAAATCGACCGTCGATTGGGAGCCGGTGGGGTTCGGATTGCACGCTGCCACAACTAGCGGTCGTTCGACGTCCACGCCATCCAGCATCAACCTTCTGGCGTCGCGTTTCAACGCCGCGGCAGGAGGACTAAGTCCGCCGCCTCCTCGGCGTCTTTGAGCAGCGTCTTGCGCGGCGTGCCGATCAGCGCACGCATGGTCAGTCCGCGCGACAGGTCGATGACCTGACTCGCGCGCACGGCGACGGGAAAGTCAGACGGGACCTCTCCCGCCCGGATCCCGTCACGAAAGCGGGATTCCAGTAGCGCCATGGCGCCGGCTGCGGCGTCCTTCAGGAACTGCCGGACCTCCGCATCGTCCACGAGAGGCGCTACGCAGACAAGAAGGCATCCGGGGGCGCATCCTTTCTCGGTCGCTGCTTCTACGGCGAACCTCAGGAAACTCGCGAGCGAGTCACGAAGAGACTGCGGCGCGAGCAGCGCCTTCGCAGCCCGAGCGCCCTTCGCCTCGGCGTACGCCTTGAGGACCCGCAAGAAGATCGTCCTCTTGTCCCCGAAGACGGCATACAGGCTCGGCCGTCCAACGCCCATTCCGGCGACGAGATCGTCGATCGTCACTCCGTCGTAACCCTTCGACCAGAACACCTGGATCGCCTTTTCGAGCGCTGCCGTCTCGTCGAAGCTGCGCGGTCGTCCCCGCGGCCTAGTGGTATTTTGAAACATTCAGTTCAAAAATCATTGACAGTGCCCATCCGACCAATATACAACCGAACAGTTCAGAAATAGCACGCCGGCCCTTAGCCTCGCGGGGGCTCACGCCTCGACCTTCCCCCGTTCACCACCAAGCCACCCATGGAACATTCGATCGCCCTCGTCACCGGCGCCACCTCCGGACTCGGTCATGCGGCAGCCCGCATTCTTGCCGGAGAGGGCTGGCGCGAGATCATCGTCACCGGTCGCAGCCTGGCTCGGATCCAGGAAATGCCCGCTCAGCTCGCGGCCGAGACCAAAAGACAGGTCTTCACGCCGCTGGAGCTGGAATTGGACACCCCGTCCAGCGTTCAGTCCGCGCTCGCCGCGCTGGTCAAGCGAGGTCGGCCGATCGATTTCCTACTACTCAATGCCGGGATGGTCCCTGGCAAGGCTCGCGTTCTCACTGCGGCGGGCGTCGAGGCGTCCCAGGCCCCGTTGATCGGCCATCATCAACTGACCCTCGGGTTGCTCGGCGCGAACCTGCTCAGCCCCGACGCGCGGATTGTTATCGTCGGCGCGGAACCTGCCCGAGGCGACGTGCCCCTGTTCAGCTTCACCGACGTGGCGGCCTTCGCGGCCAAACATCATCAGGGTGACCGAACAGCCGCGGTGGCAGCCTTGGTGCGCGGCGGGCCGAACGTGAAATACCAGGCCAACCGGGCTTACGCGGACGCGAAGCTCATCATTGCTTGGTGGGCGCCGGCGCTGGCGCGCCGGCTACCCTCCGGCATGGCCGTGTACGCCGTCGCGCCCGGCAGCGCGCCCGACACCAAGGTGGTGCGAAACGCTGGCCCGGCCTTGAAGTGGCTGATGATTCCGCTGGTGAAACTCATCCCCGGCATGTCTCAGACGCCGGAGACCGCGGCTCGTCGCTACATCCAGGCATCGAAGTTCGGAACCGACGTCTCCGGGCAATTCTTCGCCTCGGCACCCAAGAAGCTCACCGGCCCGATCGAGGCGATGCGCCACCCACACCTCCACGATCGCGCCAACCAGGAAGCCGCGTGGCAGGCCGTCGTCGATGTCTCGGGCGTTGACTTGCCCTACCCAGCATCCCTGCGCGCGGTGTCCTGAATGAACGTCGGTCACGGCGAAGCGGCGCGGTGAACGAATGCGATTGCGGAGCTTTGGGGTCGTACAGCCTCCGCTCTTGTTTATGTCAACAGTTCACCAACAGCTAGGCGGCCCGGGGTCATCACGAGATACACATGGAACGGTACCAAGGTAAAGAGGTGGTGATCATCGGCGGGACGAGCGGCATGGGGCTCGCGACGGCGAAGATACTCCTCGATGGGGGCGCGCGCGTTCTGGTGACAGGCCGCTCGCAGGCCGGCCTGGATTCGGCGCAGAAAGAGCTTGGCAAGGGCGGCGTCGTGGTCTCGAGCGATGCGCGGTCGTTGACGGACATCGACGTCCTCGCCTCTCGGGTCAAGGCCGAGTTCGACACCTTCGACCTGCTTTTCGTCAAGGCCGGGTTCAGCATTCCAACGCCTCTCGATAACGTGACGGAGGCCATCTACGACGAGATGTTCAACCTGAACGCCAAGGGGCCGTTTTTCGCCGTGCAGAAGCTCGCGCCGCTGATCAACCACGGAGGTGCTGTCGTCCTCACGACCCCCGTCGCCAACGTCAAGGGACTGCCCGGCCAAGCCACATACGGAGCCGCCAAGGCTGCGCTGCGATCATTCGCCCCGGTGCTCGCCGCTGAGCTTCTTCCTCGGGAGATTCGCGTCAACGCGGTGTCGCCCGGTCCCATCGACACGGGCATCCTCGAAAAGGCGTTCCCCACGGAAGAACTGCGTACCCAGATCAAGGGGCACGTCCTCGACATGATTCCGATGAAGCGCTTAGGGACCTCGGAGGAGATCGCGAAGGCCGTCCTCTTCCTCGCGTTCGACGCGACCTTCACGAACGGCCTCGAGCTTCCGGTCGATGGGGGTTGGTCGCAGCTCTGAAAGGCATTACGCGAAGTGCCGTGCTGTCCGCCACCTGAGTCGATACGTTTCGGCTGGATTCGAACGCTTTCTATTTGCTGCTAGTTCAGTGGAGTGAGGCGTTCGAGGCGGAGTGCTCGACAGCCCGACGCGAATCTCTGAGGCACTGACGCGATAGCCGAGGTCGACGTCTGCTTACGGGCGTCGAATTCGCAGATCCCAATGTCCCGTGCGGATCGGACGAGTGAGTAGCTACCCGGCATGAGCAGCCGTTCGAGAGGCCGATGACAGCCGACAGTCCCCTCCGCGCGCTAAAGGTCTGCAGTACCTTCAAGACCGGCCACTCGGATGACGATTGCTCCACTTCACGTCTGAACGCAGCATCAGTGCGCGCACTACGCGCGGACCGATTGGACTGATTGAGGCTACTAGGACCAACCGCACGAAGCAGCGCGGGAACGGCCAGCACACGAACTGCACACGACCGCCCTGCAAACCGCGCCGTTGCTGCTCTTTCGCAACGATCCATCATCGGGGCGACGCACAGGCGCCACCCGTCAAGCCGTCGATTCACAAGCGCCTTTCTTGCGCCAATGGCGGGCGCGACGTAGCGAACCCGCGATTGGCACGGGAATCCCCTCGCCAGGCGGCGATGAGTCGGTGTTACTTGCGAGTTTTGCCGCGATCAAGCGAAACGCCGACGCGCTGATCGAATCAAGGCATCGGTGCCAGGATCAAGGCATTAGTGCGCGCTGCAACGCCAGGTCAGCCAAGGCTGCCGGATCGGGTTCTTCGTCATCCGGCGCCGCTGCAGGCAGCTCGAACCGCGCCGCAATGCGAGCATCCAACTCCTGGCGAAACCTGGTCCAACAGGCTTCCAGGCTCGAAACGGGAGAGGTCTTCTCGGCCATGGCAAGCAGTCTCGATTGCTTTGACTCCACCCTGAGCGTGCCTGCGGAGTCTCGAGCGGTCTGTCGGAAGTGACCGACGCGCCCTGTCGGCCATCACCGAAGGTTCTCGAAGGCCACCCGGCAGCGGGTCTCGCCGAGTCGCAGCCAAGGCGTCGCCCTGTGGCTAGTGCCCTCGTCCCGCGCCCGCGAGCTGCCGCCGGGCACGATGCGTCGCGCGATCGAGGAGGAAAGCGTTCTCGAATGCGCGCATGCGGCCCGCGGCGCACAAGCGGCCGAGCGTGCGCGCCGTCATCGAGATCGTCTCGCGGCCCTTAGCGCCGTGCGCGAACAGAAAGAGGCTCCGCGCTGGGCTCATGTACGTGAGGCGAACCTTCTGCCACTCGTTCCTGAGATTGAGCTGGTATGAGAAGCCGAGCTGGAGATGCTCGCGCAACTGCGGGCCCGAGGCGAGCTCGGGCGCTTCCGGCAGTTCGATCGGATCCGGCGCGGCAGCGGCGGGCGCCGCGGCCATCGCATCGGCATCGATCGTCGGCAGCGGAACGGCATCGCCGCCAATTGCCAGCGCCGCGACGGGCCGGCGCTCGCGCGCCGCCCCCGCAGGTGCCCGCTCCTGATCTTGATCGTCGGCCGGCGTGACGTCGCGCGACCAGTCGACCTCGTGCTCGGAGACGAGCCCGATCGCGAGCTCCTCCTCGAGCGAGAAGTGCTGCTCGACAGCAGGCAGCGGCGAGGGGACACCCGTTTCGGCTCCTGGGGGCGCTTCGGCGGCGTCTTCGGCGCTCGGCACCGGAGTGCGAAACGCAGCCTCGAGGTTGCGCAGCATCATGTTGTGGTCGAGATCGCTGCGCGGCGCTCCCTTGAGCGAGCCGGCGTGCTGCGTCACCAGCTGGCCGAAGAAATCGTCCTGCGCCGGCTGCGGCCAACCGACGAACTTCATCGCCTGCGTCAGCTCGGCCATCAGCGCCGGCAGGCCGGTGACGAAGTGCCTCCGCTCGACCGCGGAGCGCTTGGGCTGCACGCTCGCCGCGAGCTCGGCACCGCACTTGCGCAGGCGCGTCGGGTAGGGCGCGTCGGGTGCCTCGCAACGCGACGCCATCACGATCGCCTGCGCCCACGGACCGACCAAAAAGTCGCGCAGGAACTGCGGCAGCGCTAACGGATCGAGAGCCGTTTGCAGTCGATCGCTGAAGCACTGCTGGACGCGCCACTCGAGCTCCTTGCCGCGCAGGGTCGCCGCTGCCGCGCTGGCGCGGATCTCGGCGTGCGTCTGGTCGGCGACGAAGCGCTCGAGCTCGAGCAGCTTGACGTCATAGAGCTCGAGCTGGTCGAAGTCGCCTTCGACGATCTCGTTGACGAGCCCGTGCGTGCGTGCGAGCAGGTCCTTGGCCGCGCCGCCCTCGAAGCTGTCGAACGCGCAGGCAAGCGACGCGACGCGATTGATGAAGCGCCGCACCGGATGGCGGCGTGACGAGAAGAAGCTGCCATCGGTGAGCGCAGCGCGCAGCACCGGCAGCTGCAGGCGAGCGAGCTGGCGTGCCATCTCCGGCGGCACGCGCGCGTCCGATAGGATCTGGTCGAACAGGCTGCTCACGACCTCAATGACGAGGTGGTCTAGCTTGCCGCGCGTTGCCCGCAGCAACTCGGCGCGGTGGGCACGGATCAGGTTGGCGGCCATCAGTCCCGAAAGGCCGTTCGATGGCGGCTGCTCGTAAGCGACGCCGAGCGGAACTCCCGGCTGCGTGGTCGAGAAGTCTTCTGCCGGCGGCAACCCGCTGTAGGACCCGTAGCCGGTATCGCGCGGCAAGGCGTCGAACTCGCCCATATAGCCGGCGCCGCCGTTCAGGCGACGCAGCAGGTTCATCAGCTCGACATCGGCGGCAGCCGTCGCAGGCGTCTGCGTGCCGCCGGGTGGGCCGAGCGATCCCGGCAGGCCGCCCCGGATCAGGCGATCGAGCAGTGCCGACGAGCTCTCGACATCAGTGCTCCCTGGCAACGGCTCGACATCGCTGAAACGGCCGAGGATCGACGCCTCCCAACTGCGCAGCGGCGGCTGCGCGGGTGTGCGGCCGATCCACGATGCTTCCCACGCCTTTCTTGCCTCCTCGAAGCCCGAGGACGCGCGGGCGGCGGGGCGGGCCGAGAACTCGTCGGCGGGACGCATCGCGAGATTGGATTTCTTGATGCCACGCCGATCGAGGTCGGCCACGATCTCGCGATAGCAGGCCGGCATCGCGCCGGCCATCGCCTGGCCGAGCTCGCGGCCGAAGATCTTCTGCGTGTCGGGCTCCTCGGTGACCTTCTCGATCGCCTTGTGCAGGGCCGAACCGAGGATCGATCCGCGCAGCGGGTTGCGGCGCGGGTCTGCCCAGCCATGCTCGAGCATGCTGCTCAGGTAGGAGTCGAGGTCGCGAAGCTCGGCTTCGCTGCGATGTGTGATCAGCTGGCCGATCCGCTCGAACGAGATCTTCTCCTCGATCTGGCCTTCATCGACGAGGCTGATCGATTGCCAGTCGGTCGTCGGCGCCTGCGAGCGGTTCTGGGCCGCGGACGCGACGTCCGCAGCGACGCGACCGCGCAGCGCAACTGCGAACGTCGACAGCAGCAGCTCGCGGTTCTCGAGCAGATGGATCTGCGCGAAGGCGAGCTGGCCACGTTCGCGGTAGGTGCCCGCCGACTTCATCAGGAACAGCAGGTTGTTGGCGACCTCGACGACGGCGGCGTCCGCGGTCGCTCGGATGCGTTCCTGCGCGGACGCGAGCGCAGCGTGGACGGACGGGTCACTCGGACTCATTGCAGCCTGTCAACGAACTCTTGGCCGCGACCACTGCCGCGGCCGAGGGGTCGCGAAGTATCGTTGGGAATCGCACCATCTCCGCGTGCCGCAGCGGGCGAATGTCACGTCGGTGCGCGCGCATCGCGCGAGCGCGCCGAAGCCGCGGACCAGCGGTGGCGCGAAGACGACGCTGTTGCGCTCAGGCACGCCCTGCGGCTTGCGCGATTCCGTCGGCGAAGCGCGGCCAGAGCGGCGCCGGCAGGTCGTGCCCCATGCCCTGGACGAGATCGATCGTGGCGCCGGGAATCTTCGCGTGGAGATCGCTTCCGGCCGCCACCGGCACCAGCGGATCGGCATCGCCGTGGATGATCTGGGTCGGGATGCGGATCGCGCCGAGCATCGGCGTGCGGTCGCCGTCGGCGGCGATCGCGACCATTTGCCTCGCTGTCCCTGCGGGCCGATACGAGCGGCGAACCGACGCCGCGAAGCGCTCGCGCAGCCACGCCGGCGCCGACGGATACGCCGGACTGCCGATCAGCGCGTACAGCTTGACATAGTGCTCGGCGATGCCCTCCACCGTGCTCGACGGCGGCCGCGAGATCAGGGCACTGCGCACCTTGAGCGAAGGCCCTGGCAGCGCGCGCGCGCCGCTCGAGGTCATCATCAGCGTCAGACTCTTGACGCGCGCCGGCGCGATGCGCGCCATGTGCTGCGCGATCATGCCGCCCATCGAAGCGCCGCACACGTGCGCAGCCACGATACCGAGTCCATCGAGGATACCGACTGCGTCGGAGGCCATGTCGGCGAGCGTGTAGGGACTCTTGACGCGAAGGCCAAGCGCGTGGCGAAGCGTGTCCATCGCCAGGTTGGGGACGCCAAGGTGATCGAAGCCTTGACTGAGACCGATGTCACGGTTGTCGAATCGGATCACGCGAAAGCCGCGTCCAACAAGCAGCGTGACGAGGTCCTCGTGCCAGCCGAGCAGCTGCATGCCAAGGCCCATGACGAGCAGCAGCGGCTCGCCGGTGGGAGAACCGTGGTCCTCGACCTCGAGGCGGATGCCGTTGGTGGCGAGTTGCATCGGGCGCCTGTTCAGGCGGGAGGGGCCGACGCGTCAGGGAGCGCGGTGCGGAAGAACAGGCGTCTTGCGCCGCGGATGTCGAACGGCCGCCAGTGGTCGGTCGGCTGGGCGAGGCGATCGGCGACGGCATAGAGCACGAACGGGTTGGCACCCATGCCGATGTGGCTCGCGGGGACCTCGATGTTTTCGACCAGCGGGCCGGGATCGTTAATGCTGCAGCGCCAGGAGACGACGCCGTCGCTGCGCGAGAAGATTGACGTCGTCGGCACCAGCGGCGGCAGGCGGATCTGCGCCATCACGCTCGCGTCGCCGATCTTGCTGCGGCTGAGCAGCTCATAGATCCGCCACACGTTGGTCGCCTTCGGATGGCCGGTGAACGGCGTGCCGAGCGTGACGACGCAGCGCGACTCGGCCGGATGCATCTTCGCGAGCTCGCGGGCATAGATGCCGCCGAGGCTCCAGCCGATCAGGCTGACCGGCTGGCCGTGTCGGTCGGCAAGCGAGCGCAGGTCCTCGGCTGCGCGCTCGATCACGCCCGGACGCGGGCCGAAGTTGAGCCCCTGCCCCCAAGCCTGCGTGACGTAGCCGAGGCTTTGCAGGTAGCGGCGCAACGGCACCGTCGTCAGGTCGCTCGCGCCCATGCCGGGAAATACCATCACCGGATGACCGTCGCCGCGCGGCAAGCCGTAGAGCCACGGCAGTGCCGCGAACAACGACAGGAATTCCATTGGCGCACGCCCTTCGAGCATCACCAGGAAGGCATTCGGCGGCCGCGCGTCGTCGCGCTGCGCGTCGGCGCGCGGGGTGGTGCTCTTGCTGTCGCGGTCGGTCATCCGGTCCGGCTCGGTCAAAGGAAAACGTGCAGGCATGTTAGCGGGCATGATGGACAACGAGCCGTACGCAGTGCGCACTCATGTCGCGTTCGCGACAACCCGGCGCTGCTGCAAGGCGATCGATTCGTTGGCAACCAGCGCGCCGATCACCAGCGCGCCACCCACGAGGACGTAGCGGCTCGGAGCTTCCGCCGCCCCGAGCCAGGTCCAGCAGACTCCGAACACGACCTCGAGCAACGACAGCAGCGCGGCCTCGGCCGCGGCCAGGACGCGCGCCGCGGCGACCGCGATCAGGCACGGCACTGCGAGCTGGAAGACGCCGAGAACGGCGAGCAACGCGAGGTCATGCGCCGTCGCCCGCATCGGCAGCGCGGCGCCGAACGTGAGCAGTGCGGAGAGCGTCGCGCCGATCAGCACCGCGGCGAGAAGGTCGGCGCTGCCGCTCCTGCTGCGCTGGATCGCGGTCCAGTTGAGAGCCGCCGCGAGCGGCACCGCGAGCGCGATCATGGTGCCGGCGACGTGACGCCCTTCGACCGCGGCCAGCTCGTGGGCATACATCCAGGCGATTCCCATGCCGGCGACGACGATCGCGGCCCACGTCCTGAGCGGTAGCCGGTGGCCGAGGGCGAAGCGCGCGAACAAGGCGGTGACGAGCGGCGCGATCGCCATGGTGACGAGCACGTTGGCGACGGTCGTCATCGTGATGGCGACCATGAATGCGGTGAACATCGCCGCCCAGCAAAGGCCGGAAAGCCAGAGCGTCCGGTCGCCGCTGAGAAGCGTCTTTGCGAGCGCACGAGAGCCACGGAGGCGGGCCAGCAGGAAGAGCAGTGCGACGGCGTTGAAGAAGCTGCGCCAGAACGTCGCCTCGACTCCGTTCGCCGACTCGAGGTGACGGGTGACGACGCCGGCCATGCTCCATAGGAGCGTGGCGACGATCATGGCGACAACGGCGCGCGAACGCGTCGTCAGCGCGTGGCCCGCCTCAATAGTCGCCGCCGATCGAGCCGGGCGCCAGGTTGTCGAACTTGGTCAGCGGCTTCAGGAACACTAGCCGTTCGGTGCCGGTCGGGCCATTGCGCTGCTTGGCGATGATGATCTCGGCGACGCCCGGTTCCTTCGAGTCCTTGTTGTAGTACTCGTCGCGGTAGATGAACATGATGACGTCGGCGTCCTGCTCGATCGCTCCCGATTCACGCAGGTCGCTCATCATCGGCCGCTTGTCGGTGCGCGACTCGACGCTGCGATTGAGCTGCGAGAGCGCGAGCACCGGGCACTTCAGCTCTTTGGCGAGCGACTTCAGCGCCCGCGAGATCTCGCCGAGAACCGTCGCGCGGTTCTCGTCGCTGGTGCCGTCGCTGCCCGACATCAGCTGCAGATAGTCGACGACGATGAGGCCGAGCTGGCCGTACTGGCGCGCCTGGCGACGCGCCCGCGCGCGCAGCTCGGTCGGGCTGAGCGAGCCGCTCTCGTCGATGAAGATGCTGACCTTGCCGAGCTTCTCGACCGCCTCCGAAAGGCGGCCCCACTCGTCGTCGCGCAGCGCGCCGGTGCGCAGCCGCTGCTGGTCGATCCTGCCGAGCGAGCCGACCATGCGCAGCGCGAGCTGCGATGCGCCCATTTCCATCGAGAAGATGACCACCGGCAAGGTCTCGTGGACGGAGACGTACTCGGCGATGTTGAGCGCGAGCGCGGTCTTGCCCATCGAGGGCCGCGCCGCCAGGACGATCAGGTCGCCCGCCTGCAGGCCAGCGGTCATCGTGTCGAGCTTGTAGAAGCCGGTGCGAACCCCGGTCACTTCCTCGGCGCCGTTCTCGTGCAGCTCGTTGACGCGGTCGATGAGCTGGACCACGAGCTGGTCCATGCTCTGGAAGTGCTGGCCGGCGCGCGACCCCTCTTCGCCGATGCGAAAAATCATCCCCTCCGCGTCGTCGAGGATCTGCGCCACCGGCCGCCCCTGCGGATTGAACGCGCTGGTCGCGATCTCGTCACTCGCCTGGACGAGTTTGCGCAGGACCGAGCGCTCGCGCACGATTTCCGCGTAGCGCCGGATGTTGGCCGCGCTCGGCACGCTCTGCGCCAGCGCGTTGAGGTAGACGAGGCCGCCGCAGTCCTCGGCTTTGCCGAGCCGCTGCAGCTGCTCGAAGACGGTGATGACGTCGGCCGGCTTGGTCGCGTTGACTAGCGTCGCGATGACGCCGTAGATCAGTCGATGCTCGTAGCGGTAGAAGTCATCTTCGCCGAGCAGATCGCCGATCCGGTCCCAGGCCCCGTTGTCGAGCAGCAGGCCGCCGAGGACGCTCTGCTCGGCCTCGGCCGAGTGCGGCGGAACGCGCAGCTTCGCGACATCATCTCCGGGCGAGATCCCCGAAGCCGCTCCCGAGGTCGAGAAGATCGCTGACATTCAGAAATGATACGTGCGCTCGAGCCGTGACCGGTGGACAAGCCTGGGGACAGCGCTTGCACCACGCGTGGAAATTCGGTGAACAAAATGGGCGCCGGAGGAGCCCGTCCCCTTCCTCGCGGAGGACGGGGAGCGAAGCGGGAAGGAGCCTGCCCCGTCTCCAGGGGACGAGCGTTAGCTCGTCTCCCCGAGCACCACCACCTTCACGTCGACGACGACGTCGGTGTGCGGCGCGACCGTCACGGTGTGCTCGCCGACCGTCTTCAGCGGGCCGTTCGGCATCCGCACCTGCGACTTCACGACCTTGAAGTCGATCCGGTTCAGGGCGTCGGCGATGTCGGCGTTGGTCACCGAGCCGAACAAGCGCCCGTCGACGCCCGCTTTCTGCGTGATGTGGACCGTGCGCCCGCTCATCTTCTCGCCGAGCGCCTGCGCGCCGGCGAGCCGCTCGGCGGCGACCTTCTCCAGCTCCGCGCGCTTGTCCTCGAACTCCTTGATCGCCGTCGGCGTGGCGCGTCGCGCCGCCCGCTGCGGGATCAGGAAGTTGCGTGCGTAGCCGTCCTTGACCTTGACGACGTCGCCGAGGTTGCCGAGGTTCACAACCTTCTCGAGAAGAATGACTTGCATGACGTTCGCCTCAAACCTTGTGCTGGTCGCTGTACGGCAGCATCGCCAGGAAGCGCGCTCGCTTGATGCACGTCGTCAGCTGGCGCTGGAAGAACGCACGCGTGCCGGTCAGACGGGCGGGCGTGATCTTGCCGTTCTCGTTGATGAAATCGCGCAAGGTGTCGATGTCCTTGTAGTCGATCTCCTTGACACCGGTGACCGTGAACCGGCAGAAGCGCTTGCGACGGAACAGCAGCGACTGGGTGTTGCGCTTGGGTTTGCGGTCCTTCGAGAACCGACCTTTACCGCGAGGCGGAGGCATGGTGTTGACCTTTCATCGTCAATCGAACAGTTTGTATATGGAACACGATTCCGCGACCGTTTCGCTGGGCGCCGAGGAAGCCGGAGAAGCTGTGCTCGATGCCGAGCTCGGCGGCGAGCAGTGGCTCGGTCACATCGCCGACGGCGCGGGCGCGGATCTCGAACGAAACCTTGCGCTGGCCGCCGAGCTGCGCGACTTCGGATTCGTGATGCAGGCTCATGTCGAGCGCGGGCAAGCCGGCCGGCGTGAACCTGAGCGCCGCGCGCTCGACGATCCGTGCCGTCAACGCGACCCGGTTGATCAGGTCGACGCTTCCTGCGGCACTGGCGGCGCGCGCCGGGACTCTTCGCTGCGGCGCGAGTCATCGCTGCCGCGACGCGAATCGTCGCCACGACGCGAGTCATCGCCGCCGCGACGCGACTCCTCGCGATCGACCGCCCTCATCATCACCGAAGGCGCGGTCTCAGCCTGGCTCTTGACGACGGTGAGGTGGCGCAGCACCGCATCGTTGAAGCGGAACCCGGTCTCGAGCTCGTTCAACACCTTGTTGTCGCACTCGATGTTGATGCAGAGGTAGTGCGCCTTGGCGAGCTTCTGGATCATGTAAGCCAGCTGGCGCCGACCCCAATCCTCGACCCGGTGCACCTTGCCACCGCCTGCGGTGACGATGGCCTTGTAGCGCTCCAGCATGGCCGGAACCTGTTCGCTCTGATCCGGATGGATCAAGAGCACGATCTCGTAGTGACGCATTGACACTCCTTGTGGATTCCTGGAAGGAAGCCGCTGGTCGACCGATCCGGTCGCTGCCGGGTCACGTCGAGACCGGCTGCGGCAAGGGGAGGAAAGCCCACGATTATAGACGAAGGCGACCTCGCTCCGGCGGGCCGCCGTCGGCCAGCGTTTAGGGTCGCGCTGCGCCCCCGCAGGCACGCTGCGCGCACGAAACGGTAATCCTCGGCGTTCCCCGGTGACCAGACGTTGCCGGCCAGCCCGATGCCATGCCGGGGGGCAGATTACACTGCAGCCGACCGGCCGGCGCTTGAGTATTGCGCAGGCATGCGCGCCTGGCCCCGGGCGTAAGGGAACGCTTCCGATGAGCGATTCGAGCAACAGCGGCAAATTTGCCCGCGACGCCGCGAAGGCGGCTGCGTCCGCCGCCGCCAAGCCCGAGGAGTGGCCGACGACCCGCGCCGAGGCGGCCAGCCAGGAAGAGATCGACGAGTGGCAGGCAACGCGGGTCCAGGCGCGCCAGCCAAGCGCCGACGACGGCTGGCGCGCCGCGCATCCAGGCTCCGGCGCCGCCGTGCCGCAGAACGAACGCCGCGTCGGCCGTTTCGGCGCCGCAGCCGAGTCCCCCGACGCCTGGGCATCAACCCGGGCGCAAACGGCGCTCGCCACCCAACTGCTCGACGACGAGAGCGAATACCTCGCGACCGACAAGGACGAGATCGGGCGTCAGATCGGCGGCAACGAGCGCGAGCTGTTCGTCTCGTGTGCTCCGGCCGAGGCGCTGCAGCAGCAGTTCGAACACCTGCAGCCCAACTTCATCGCCGTCCACGACCTCGGCACGTCGTCGTCGCGCAAGCTCCTGACCGGCATCGCCGCGGCGAGCGGACGCGCCGTCCAGAGGCTCGTCGTTCGTCGCCAGGGCTACGGGACCGCTCTCGCGACGCTCGAGTTCGTCGAGCTGCCGACCGCCGATAACCAGCTGCTGCGCCTCTACACCACCGAGGCCGACGCCGACACCGCGGCGCGCCACGCCATTGCGCGAGTGCTGCTCGCCTACAGCCGGCTCGGCGTCGTCATGGTCGGCGAGCTGCCGGGGCACGCGATCGCGTCGGCGCTGAAGCCGTTGCACGACGACATCATCGCCGGCCCGTGGCCGAACCGGAACCTGCTCCTGCTGCCGCTCGCATCGGCGAGCACGCTCGTCACCCACGGCCTCGACCTCGGCCGCGGCACTGGCGTCGCGGTGCGGACGACGCCGCAGGTCGCGCGGCCTGCAGATGCGTGGGCGTTCATCACCGGCACCTGGAGCCGCCTGCGCGAGCAGACGCCGGCGGACGGCCGCGAGGTTCCCGAGCTCGGCGCCTTCAAGCCCGCCGCCTACCAGCCACGGCGCCCGCCGCTTCCAACCGGGCTGCCGTCGGGCGACACCCTGCCGATGGAAGACACGCGACCGCCGGTCGTCCTGACGATGCGGCCGATGCCGGCGATCGCGACGCCCTCGTTCTCGCCGACGATGCCGTCGACGCTGATTGAGCGCTACGTCAAGCAGCTGAGCGAGCTGAACGGCGTCATCAGCTGCTGCGTGTTCGAGGTCCAGAACGGCAAGGCCATCGCCCACGCCGGCGCCAACCCGGGTGCGAACGAGCTGGCGACGCACGGCAGCGCGCTGATCAGCTCGATGATGGCCGCCAGCCGCGCCCTCGGCTTCGGCCACGCGCTGCCCGAGGCGGCGGTCTCGCTCGGCGCCCATCACCTGCTCCTGCGCGGCGTCCCGCGCAACCCGGGCCTGGCGATGCACGCGGTGCTCGACAAGGCGAGCGCCAACCTGACGCTCGCCCGCCTGCAGGTGTTGCGACTGGACGCGATGTTCGAGGAAGCGCAGCCGGCCTGAAGCGCCCCGCGCCGCTAGTGGACGACGCGCTCGAAGACGAAGCGGCCGTCCTCGTAGTCGACCGGGATCACGTCCTTCGGCCCGAAACGCCCCTCGAGGATCAGCTTCGAGACCGGGTTCTCGATGTCGCGCTGAATCGCCCGCTTGAGAGGCCGCGCGCCGAACACGGGATCGAAGCCGGCCTTGGCGATCTGCGCCAGCGCCCGCGGCGTGACCTCGAGCCTCATATCCATCTTCTCGAGCCTCGTCTCGAGCACGCGCAGCTGGATCTTCGCGATCGCCTGGATGTTCTTCTGGTCGAGGGCGTGGAAGACGACAGCCTCGTCGATCCGGTTCAGGAACTCGGGCCGGAAGTGCTTCTTGACCTCGACCCAGACCGCATCGCTGATCGCCTGCGAGCCCTGCCCGGCCATCTGCACGATCTGCTGCGAGCCGAGATTGGAGGTCATGACGATGACCGTGTTCTTGAAGTCGACCGTGCGCCCCTGGCCGTCGGTCAGGCGACCGTCGTCGAGCACCTGCAGCAGCACGTTGAAGACGTCGGGGTGCGCCTTCTCGACCTCGTCGAGCAGCAGCACGCTGTACGGCTTCCTGCGCACCGCCTCGGTCAGATAGCCGCCCTCGTCGTAGCCGACGTAACCCGGCGGCGCGCCGATCATCCGCGCGACCGAATGCTTCTCCATGAACTCACTCATGTCGAGCCGGATCAGGTGGTCTTCGCTGTCGAACAGGAACGCGGCGAGCGCCTTGCAGAGCTCGGTCTTGCCAACGCCCGTCGGGCCGAGAAACAGGAACGAGCCGGTCGGCCGGTTCGGGTCCGAGAGGCCCGAGCGCGAGCGGCGGATCGCGTTCGACACCGCCGCGATCGCCTCGTCCTGGCCGACGACGCGCTCGTGCAGCTTCGCTTCCATCTGCAGCAGCTTGTCGCGCTCGCCCTGCATCAGCTTGGACACCGGAATCCCGGTCGCCCGCGCCACGACTTCGGCGATCTCTTCGGCGCCGACTTGCGTGCGCAGCAAGGTGGGC
>DATAYY010000154.1:0-105391 GCA_036272325.1 Caldimonas sp.
CTCAGCGTTCCGGCCGAAGTCGACGAGAGGGACTCTGCGCCTTGCGGCCTGCGCTCACGGCACTCTCAGGGTTGGGGGTGCGCCAGCGTACTGCCGAACCGTCGACCGGGACAACGGTCGCGAGTGCCGGAGCCGAATCGCCGCCTTGTACGATCTCGGCCGAGCGATACGGGGCCCGTATGAACCTGCAGATCCGCGACCTCACGAAGACCTACGCCAACGGTGTGCGTGCGCTCGACCGCGTTACGCTCTCGATTCCGACCGGCATGTTCGGCCTGCTCGGCCCGAACGGTGCGGGCAAGTCGACGCTGATGCGCACGATCGCGACGCTGCAGGAGGCCGACGCGGGCAGCGCGGCGCTGACAGGCCTCGCCGACGGCGACATCGACGTGCTGCGTGACAAGGACGCGGTCCGCAAGGTGCTCGGCTACCTGCCGCAGGACTTCGGCATCTACCCGAAGGTGTCGGCACAGGCCCTGCTCGACCACTTCGCGCGGCTGAAGGGCCTGGTCGACGGCCGGGCGCGGCGGCAGACAGTCGAGGCGCTGCTCGAGCGGGTCAACCTGCACGCCGTGCGCAAGCAGCACCTGGGGGGCTTTTCGGGCGGCATGCGGCAGCGCTTCGGCATCGCGCAGGCGCTGCTCTGTAACCCGCAGCTGGTCATCGTCGACGAGCCGACCGCAGGGCTCGACCCGGAGGAGCGCGTCCGCTTCCACAACCTGCTCGCCGACATCGCATCAGACGTGATCGTGATCCTGTCGACCCACATCGTCAGCGATGTCGCCGACCTGTGCGGCCAGTTCGCGGTGATCGACAAGGGCCGCCTCCTCCTCAGCGGCGAACCCGACGCGCTCGTCGCCGGGCTCGCCGGCCGGATCTGGCGAAAGGCCGCTGACAAGAACGAGATCGAGGCGATGAAGACGCGGCTTCGCCTCGTCTCGACCCGCCTGCAAGCGGGCCAGACGATCGTGCGCGCATACGCCGAAGAGCGGCCCGAGGCGGGCTTCGAGCCGGTCGCCGCCGAGCTCGAGGACGTCTATTTCTGCAGCATCGCCGGCTATCTGCGCGAGTCCGCCGAGGTGGTGGCCTGACGTGGCCTCGCCCTTTTGGACCATCGCCGCGTTCGACTTCGTCCGCCGCCTGCGGATGGTCTCGACCTGGGTCTACTTCGTCCTCTATGCCGTCGTCGCGGGCCTGTGGATGGCCGCGGCAGGCGGCGCGATCTCCAGCGCGCACGTCAGCTTCGGCGGCGACAAGCTGCTGATTAACGGCAGCTACGCGCTCGCCATCGGCATCAGCGTCCTTGCCTTCACCGGCATCACCGTGATCGGCTCGATCGCCGGCCGGGCGGTGCAGCAGGACTTCGAGGCCGGCATCCATCCGTTCTTCTTCAGCGCGCCGATCACCAAGCGCGATTATTTCTTCGGCCGCCTGTTCGGCGCGTGGATGACGCTGGTGCTGGTCTTCATCGGCATCGCCATCGGTGTCGTGATCGGAACCCACTGGCCGGGAGTCGATGCCGCGCGCGTCCTCGCCGCGCCCGACTGGCAGAACTTCGCGCGGCCATACCTGTTCATCCTGATCCCGAACGTGCTCTGGCTCGGCGGCGGCTTCTTCGTCCTCGCTGCGCTGACGCGGCAGATGGCGCCGGTCTACGTCGCCGGCGTGATCGCGCTCGTCGCTTACCTGTTCGCCGTGAACCTGCTCGGCGACATGGAGAACAAGACACTGGCCGCGCTGATCGACCCTTCGGGGGCGACCGCAGTCGACGTCCTGACGCGCTACTGGAGCGTTGCCCAGAAGAATGAACAAGCGGTGCCGCTGGCGGACGTGCTGCTCTGGAACCGGCTGCTCTGGGGCGGCCTCGGCGCGGTCGTCACGCTGTTCGGCTATCGCGCGTTCCGCATGGAGGCAGCGGCGCCCTCGCGACAGCGCAAGGCCCGCATCGCCGATGTCATCGAGGCCGACGGCGTCGCTGTCGCGCCGGCGCCTGCCGCGCCGTTGCAGGTCGCGCTTCCCGACCACAGCGCCGCCGCGTTCGCCAGCATGCTGCCCGGGCTGGCCGGCCTCTACATCCGCGAGATCGTGCGCAGCCCGCGCTTTCTCACCATCGTTCTCGGCGGCGTCATGCTCGTCGCCGGCAACGCGACGACACTCGGCTCGCTCTACGGCACCAACACCTACCCGCTCACCTACAAGGTACTCGACCTCGTCTCGGGCCTGTTCGGCCTGTTCGTGCTGATCGTTACCGCGATCTACACCGGCGAGCTCGTCTGGCGCGAGCGCGACGCGCGCATGGACGAGATCAGCGACAGCACGCCAGCGCCGACCTGGCTCGGCTTCATCGCCAAGTTCATCACCATCCTCGTCCTTCAACTGCTGCTGCTCGTCGCGGTGCTCCTCTGCAGCATCGGCGTGCAGGTGCTGCAGGGTTTTTTCCGGATCGACCTCGGCCAGTACCTGTTCGAGCTGTTCGTGCTCCAGTTCAGCGGCTATGTCATGGTCGCAGTGCTCGCTTTCGTCGTCCACACGATCGTCAACAACAAGTACCTCGGCCACTTCGTCGTCGGCCTGGTGTTCTTGGTCAGCTTGCGGCTGCCGTCGTTCGGCTTCGAGGACCGCCTCTACCTCTACGCCAGCAGCCCGTCGCTGGTCTACTCGGACATGAACGGCTGGGGCCACTTCCTGCCGGCGGTGTTCTGGTTCCGTGTCTACTGGCTGGCGTTCGCGGCGCTGCTGCTCGTGCTCTCGTACGCGCTCTGGGTCCGCGGCCGCGAAGACCGCTGGCGGCGCCGCTGGCGAGCGGCGGCGGCGCGCATGCACGCTCCGGCCTGGTCGATCGCCGGCGCCGCCGCGGTCGTCTTCGCGGCGACTGGCAGCTGGATCTTCTACAACACGCACGTCCTCAACACGTTCGTTTCGCGCAGCGACGGCCTCGCGCGCCGCGCGGAGTACGAGCGGCACTACAAGTCGCTCGCCGGTGCGCCGCAGCCACGCATTACCGTGGTCGACGTCCGGGTCGACTTGCATCCCGAGCAGAACCGGGTCCGCATCACCGGGTCGTACACGCTCGTCAACCGGACCGCGGCGCCGATCCGCGACGTCTACGTCGTCTACCCGCGCACCGCCGACGTGCACGCGATGGCCTTCGGCGTCGCCGCCAGGCTCGCCGACGAGGAACCCGATCTGTCCTGGCACCACTACGTGCTCGCCGACGCGCTCGAGCCGGCAGCGACAACGACGTTCAGCTTCGACATCGACTATGGCGCCAGGGGCTTCACCAACAACGGCGCCGATCCGGTCGTGCTCGGCAACGGCACGTTCCTGAACGCAGGCCTGTCTGCCGAGACGACGCTGATGCCGAGCTTCGGCTACGACGAGAACGGAGAGCTGTCGACCGACCGCGAACGCAAGGAGCACGGCCTGGCGACGAAGCCGCGCATGCACGACCTTGCCGACCCTGCGCAGCTGATGCAGAACGCGCTGTCGCGCGACGCCGACTTCATCGACTACCGCGCTCGCTTCTGCACCGCTGCCGACCAGCTCCCCGTGACCTCGGGCTACGTCGTCCGCGATGCCGTCGACAATGGCCGCCGCTGCATCGACTACCGGATGGACTCGAAGATGGCCGACATCTATTCGTTCGTCTCGGCGCGCTACGAGATCCTGCGCGACGTCTGGCACGGGCCGGGCGGCGACGTCGCGGTCGAGATCGACTACCAGCGCGGCCACGAATACGACCTCGCGCGGATGGTCGCCGGCGTCAAGGACTCGCTCGCGTACTACACCGCGCACTACGGCCCGTACCAGCACAAAGTCCTGCGCATCGTCGAGTTCCCGCGCTTCTCGCGCAGCGGCAGCTTCGCCGAGTCGTTCCCGAACACGGTGCCGTTCAACGAGGCGATCGGCTTCACCGCCAAGGTCGACGACCGCGATCCGAACGACGTCGACTATCCGTACTTCGTCACCGCCCACGAGGTCGCGCATCAATGGTGGGCGCACCAGGAAATGCCGGCCAACGTGCAGGGCGCCGAGTTCATCACCGAGAGCCTGGCCGAATACTCGGCGCTGATGGTGCTGAAGCAGAAGTACGGAGACGCGAAGATGCGGCGCTTCCTGAAGTACGAGCTCGACCGCTATCTGGTCGGCCGCGGCACCGAGCAGAAGCAGGAGCAACCGCTCGTGCGCGCCGACGGCGCCGCCTACGTGCACTACCAGAAAGGCGCGCTGGTGCTCTACGCGCTGCAGGACGCGATCGGCGAGCCGGCGATCGACGACGCGCTGTCGGCGTTCCTGAAGCGCTGGCATTTCGCCGGACCGCCGTACGCGCGCTCGGTCGACCTGCTCGCCGAGTTCCGCCGCGTCACGCCGCCGGCGCTGCAGCCGCTGATCGCCGACCTGTTCGAGACGATCACGCTCTACGACGTGCGCGCGATCGATGCCGTCGCCAAGCGCCAGGGCGACGGCAGCGAGGTCGCCGAGCTCCGCGTCTTGGCGAAGAAGATCCGCGCCGACGGCGGCGGCAACGAGACCGAGGTGCCGTTCGACGGCGAGGTCGACATCGGTACGCTCGACGATCACGGCAACGTGCTAGCGATCGGAAAGCAGCGCGTCCGCTCGGGCGAGAATCGCTTCGAGCTGGCGCTGACGCCCGGCGCGGCGCGGGCCGGCATTGACCCGCTCGGCAAGCTCATCGATCGCGACCTCAGCGACAACACGGTGGCGATCACGCGCTGATCGCAGGGCGCGAGGCACTCCGCGGCGAAGGCGGCCATGACGACGTTGCTCGCTGCCGTGGTCGACGCGTCCGCGCGGGTCGCGAAGACGAGCGGCCGGATCGCCAAGCGCGACGCGATCGCCGAGTGTCTGCGCGGTGCCGGCGCCGACGAGGTCGAAGTGGTCGTGGCCTATCTGTCGGGTGAGACGCCGCAGGGCCGGATCGGGATCGGCTATCGGACGCTGGCAACGCTGCGCGGCGCGTCCACCGGCGACGCGACGCTTGCGGTCGGCGATGTCGACGCGGCGCTCACCCATGTCGCGGCGACGACCGGCAAGGGCTCCGCGGAGGCACGCGGCAAGTTGCTGCGCGAACTGTTCGCTCGCGCGACCGCGGCCGAGCAAGAGTTCCTCGTTCGCCTCCTCGTCGGCGAGCTCCGCCAGGGCGCGCTCGAAGGCGTGATGATCGACGCGATCGCGGCCGCCGCCGGCCTCGCCGCGGCCGACGTGCGCCGTGCGGCGATGGTCACCGGCAGCGTCGGCACGGTCGCGCGCGTCGCGATGACCGAGGGCGCGGTCGGCCTGGCCCGGTTCCAGGTCGCGCTGCAGCGGCCGATCCAGCCGATGCTCGCCCAGCCCGCCGACGACATCGCCGACGCCGTCACGCGGCTCGGCACGGCAGCGGTCGAGTGGAAGGTCGACGGCGCCCGCGTCCAGGTGCACAAGGCCGGTCGCGACGTCCGTGTCTACACGCGAGCGCTGAACGAGGTCACGGCGTCGGTGCCCGAGATCGTCGAGGCGTTGCGCGAGCTGCCGGCGAACGAATTGATCCTCGATGGCGAGGCGGTCGTGCTCGACTCCCGCGGCGCGCCGCTCGCGTTCCAGGTCACGATGCGGCGCTTCGGCCGCAAGCTCGATGTCGAGCGCCTGCGCGCCGAGCTGCCGCTCGCCGCCTACTTCTTCGACTGCCTCTTCTTTGACGGCACGCCGCTCGTCGGGCGGCCGGCGCAGGAGCGCTTCGACGCGCTGGCCGCTGCGCTGCCGCCGGCGCTGGTGGTTCCGCGTCTCGTCACGGCGGATGTCGCCGCTGCCGAAGACTTCTACGCCGACGCGCTCGCGCGCGGCCACGAGGGCGTGATGGTGAAGGCGCTCGACGCGCCGTACGAAGCGGGCAGCCGCGGCGCGAGCTGGCTCAAGGTCAAGCGCGCGCACACGCTCGACCTCGTCGTCCTCGCCGCCGAGTGGGGGCACGGACGTCGCCACGGCTGGCTCTCGAACCTGCATCTCGGCGCCCGCGACCCGGCGGGCGGCTGGGTGATGCTCGGCAAGACGTTCAAAGGCATGACCGATGCGCTGCTCGCGTGGCAGACGCGCGAGCTGCTTGCTCGAGAGAACGCGCGCGACGCCTACACGGTCTGGGTTCGCGCCGAGCTTGTCGTCGAAATCGCGTTCAACGACCTGCAGGCGAGCCCTCAGTATCCCGGCGGCCTCGCGCTTCGTTTCGCGCGCGTCAAGGGCTACCGGCCGGACAAGCGCGCCGAGGATGCCGATACCATCGAGACCGTGCGCGCTCTCTACGACGCGCAGCTCGCCGGCGGCGCGCGCTGAGCGGTCGGCGCGCGGCGCGAGATCAGCGCGCCGGCGCGACCTTGTGCACCAACTCGAGTGCCCGCGCGACGTTTTCTTCCGGCGAAACGCCGCCGACGACGGCGAGCACGGTGCCGTCGGGTTTGACGACGAAGGTCGTTCGCTCGGCGAAGCCGTGGTCGATGTCCTTGCCACGGGTGTCGGTGGCGCCGCGGATCGCGCCGCTGACCTTCAGGCCGTACGAACGCGCGATCTTGCCGTCGCCGTCGGAGGCGACCGCGAGCTTGCCGGCGCAATAGTCGGGATCGGCGGAGAACGCGTTCAGCCGCTCGATGCTGTCGAGCGAGACGCCGATCACGCTGGCGCCGGCGGCGGCGAAGCGATCGGCCTTGGTGGAGAACTCGTGCGCCTGGACGTTGCAACCGCTCGTATAGGCCGAGGGATAGAAGTAGACGACGACCGGCCCCTTGGCGAGGCCTTCCTGCAGCGAATAGGTGAACGGCTTGCCGGCGAACGACGCCGGCGCCGTGAACGCGGGCGCGACGTCGCCGGCCTTCAGCGCGGCGAACGCCGCCGTCGTTGCGGCCAGCAGGGCGAACAGGGAAGCGATGTTGCGCAGGGTCATGGGAGCTTTCGGAGTGCAGTTGTGCCGGCGGCGGAGCGCTCGGTCGACGGCGATACCGTTCGCTGCTGATTCTCGTGCGTTCCGCGAGCCCGCGTTGCGGCGAGGGCGTCAGGGCGGCGAATCACAATCTCCGCCAGGGCTTGGCCCACTTCCGGAATGCGCAACCCGCTCGATTTCAGCTCGTGGCAGGGCATCGTGACGACGCTGGTCGGCCTCGTTGTGATCTCCCTCGTCGCGGTGGGGATTCGCCTGCTCGACAGAGCGTGCAGCGGCGGCGCGAGCGCGAGAACAGGCAGATCAATGAGCGGCTGAAGACGCTCATCGCTGCCTACAAGACGTTGGGCGGATCGTTCACCGGCGATCTCGCGGTCGACCCGCGCCATTTGCGCGACCTGCGCACGCGCTCCGCCGCGCACGGCACCGATGCCGTTGCGACTCTGGCGGTGGCGCAAGGGTCGGCTGCGGCACCCGAAGGCACGGCGTACGCCGGCGGCCCTGGCGCCGAGCGGCGCCGCCGCGTGCGCGACGCCGTCGAGGCGGCGCTCGCCGATGTCATCGTGCTCGGCACCGAGGAACAGGTGCGACTCGCAGTGCGTGCCGCCGACGAAATGGTCGCCGGCCGCAGCATCGAGCTGGCGGAGCTGGTCGTGTCGTTGCGAACGTTCATCCGCGATGCACTCGATCTCGATCCGGTTCCGGCCGAGCTGACCATCCCCAGGCAAGGTCCGCTGCGCGCCGCCGAGTCGGCGCGCGCAGGAGGCGGCGGCGGCGAGCGTGCGGGCGGTGGTGGTGCGGCCGGCGGGCGGGGCGCCGCCGGTATGGGCGCAGGCATCGGCGCTGGCGTCGGCATCGCCGGGGTCGGCGCCCGTGGCACGGGCGCGCTCGGTCCGGCCGCAACCGCAGACGACGCGGACGACCGCTAGCCGCTCGTCCCTTCGCGCGCCGCGATCGCCGCCATCGCGCACACTTCGAGGCTGCGCACGCCGCTACGCCATGACTGCCGCCACCGCCTTTCGCTTCGACAACTCGTACGCCCGCGACCTCAAGGACTTCGCCTTGCCGTGGCGGCCCGCGGCAGTGCCGGCGCCGAAGTGGCTGTTCTTCAACCGCTCGCTCGCCGACGAGCTCGGCCTCGACGCCGGCGCGCTCGAAGGCGATGCCGGCGCGGCGCTCTTTGCCGGCAACGCGCTGCCCGAAGGCGCTGAGCCGATCGCGCAGGCATACGCCGGCCACCAGTTCGGCGGCTTTTCGCCGCAGCTCGGCGACGGCCGCGCGGTCCTGCTCGGCGAAGTCATCGATCGTGCCGGGCGGCGCCGCGACATCGCGATGAAAGGCTCGGGTCGGACGCCGTTCTCGCGCGGCGGCGATGGCAAGGCCGCGGTCGGGCCGATGCTGCGCGAGGTGCTGATCGGCGAGGCGATGCATGCGCTCGGCATCGCGACGACGCGGGCGCTCGCGGTCGTCGCCACCGGCGAGCCGGTGCTGCGCGAGGAAGTCCTGCCGGGCGCGGTGCTGACGCGCGTCGCCGCCAGTCACATCCGCGTCGGCACGTTCCAGTTCTTCGCCGTGCGCGGCGACGTCGAGCGCGTGCGCCAGCTCGCCGAGTACACGATCGCGCGCCACGATCCGGCGCTCATCGGCACGCCGCGGCGCTTTCTCGGCCTGCTCGAGAACGTCGCCGAGCGCCAGGCGGCGCTGATCGCGCGATGGATGAACGTCGGCTTCATCCACGGCGTGATGAACACCGACAACATGACGCTCTCGGGCGAGACGATTGACTACGGCCCGTGCGCGTTCATGGAGGCCTACGATCCCGCCGCGGTCTTCAGCTCGATCGACCAGCACGGCCGCTATGCGTTCGGCAACCAGCCCGACATCGCGCTCTGGAACCTCGCGCGCCTGGCAGAGACGCTGCTGCCCTTGCTCGCCGACGATCCCGAGGACGCGGCCGCGCAGGCGACGCAGGTCCTCGAAGCGTTCCCGGCGCGCTATCGCGGCCAGCTCCTGCGTGGCCAGCGAGCCAAGCTCGGTCTCGTCGGCGACGGCGGCGACGACGAGGCCGACGCTGCGCTCGCCGACGACTGGCTTTCGCTCCTGCACACCCAGCACGTCGATTTCACGCTCGCGTGGCGCCGCCTCGCCGATGCGGCTGGCGGTGACGCCGCGCCGTTGCGCGCGCTGTTCGTCGATGCCGCTGCGCTCGGTGCGTGGCTCGGTCGCTGGCGCGCGCGCAGCGGGCGCGACGACAGCGGCGACGCTGCTGCGCTGGCGCTCGCCGCCGCGCGCGCCGCGCAGATGCGCCGCGCAAGCCCCCTCGTCATCCCGCGCAACCACCGCGTCGAGGAGGCGCTCGCCGCGGCGTCCGGCGCCGACGATCTCGGCCCCTTCGAGCGTCTCCTCGACGCAGTGCGCCGGCCGTACGACGAATCGCCGGCGCTGGCCGTCTACGCCGAGCCGGCGCCGGTCGAGGTCACGGCGCGCTACCGGACGTTCTGCGGGACCTGAGAGCCGTGGAGAAGGGCCGCCTCGAAGCGTTCAGCGACGGCGTCTTCGCCGTCAACATCACGATCCTGGTCCTCGAGCTGAAAGCGCCGCACAGCGATCGGATCGAGGCTCTGCTGCCGATCGTGCCGGCCTTCCTCAGCTACGTCCTGAGCTTCCTCTACATCGGCATCTACTGGAACAACCACCATCACATGCTGCGCGCGGCCGGCCGCATCTCCGGCACCGTGCTGTGGGCGAACCTGCTGCTGCTGTTCTGGTTGTCGCTGTTTCCCTTTGCCACCGCGTGGATGGGCGAGAACCATTTCGGCGCGACGCCGACCGCGCTGTACGGCGTCGTCCTGCTGATGGCCGCACTCTCGTACTCGCTGCTGCAATACACGATCATCGTCGCCGAGGGCCCGTCGTCGTTCCTCAAGATGGTGCTCGGCGCCGACTGGAAAGGCAAAGCCTCGCCGGTGCTCTACCTGATCGGCATCGCCGCGGCGTTCTACGCGCCGCGGATCGCGCAGGCGATCTACCTCGGGGTTGCACTGATGTGGCTCGTCCCCGACCGACGCATCGAGAGCGCGCTCGCGCGCAAGAGGCCGCAGGCACAGTCCAGCGGTTGAACGCGGCGAGCGTGGTTTTTGCCCGCCGCCGCGGCCCACGCGGCGCTGCGTTTCTGTCAAGCTCGGTGCTTCCTTCCATGGCGTCGCGTCCGCAGCCGGGCCGACGCCTTCTCTTTGTCACGGAGCACCATGTCTGCAGCGTTCACCGAAGACCAAGCCCGCGCCTACATGCACAAGCTGCTGGCGACCATGAGCCAGGCCGGCGGCTCCGACCTGTTCATCGCCGCCGAGTTTCCGCCGAGCATGAAATCGCAAGGCGCGATGAAGCCGCTGACGACGCAGAAGCTCGGCTCCGACATCACCGGGCTGCTTGCCCATTCGCTGATGAACGAGGCCCAGCGCGCCGAGTTCGCGAAGGAGATGGAGTGCAACTTCGCGATCGCCATCCCCGGTGTCTCGCGCTTTCGCGTCAACGTCTTCGTCCAGCAGCGCGCGGTCGGGATGGTGATCCGCACGATCGCTTCCGAGATCCCGAGCTTCGAAAAGCTCAAGCTGCCGCCGATCCTGAAGGACGTCGTGATGACCAAGCGCGGCCTCGTCCTCGTCGTCGGCGCGACCGGGTCGGGCAAGTCGACGACGCTGGCGGCGATGATCGATCACCGCAACCGCACCTCGCCGGGCCACATCATCACCGTCGAGGATCCGGTCGAGTACGTGCATCCGTCGCAGATGTCGCTCGTCACCCACCGCGAGATCGGCATCGACACGCACTCGTGGCACCACGCGCTCAAGAACACGCTGCGCCAGGCGCCCGACGTGATCCTCATCGGCGAGATCCGCGACGCCGAGACGATGGAGCACGCGATCGCCTTCGCCGAAACCGGGCACCTCTGTCTCGGCACGCTGCACGCCAACAGCGCCAGCCAGACGATCGAGCGGATCATCAACTTCTTCTCCGAGGAGCGGAGAAAGCAGCTGCTGATGGACCTCTCGGCGAACTTGCGCGCGATCGTCTCGCAGCGGCTGGTGCGGCGCGAGGATGGCCAGGGCCGCTCGGCGGCGATCGAGATCCTGCTCAACACGCCGACCCTCGCCGAGAAGATCTTCAACGGCGAGTTCCACGAGATCAAGACGATCATGTCGCGCTCGCGCGAGCTCGGCATGTGCACCTTCGACGCGGCGCTGTTCGACCTCTACGACGCCGGACTGATCAGCTTCGACGAAGCGCTGCGAAACGCCGACTCGACCAACGAGCTGCGCCTCAACATCAAGCTGAAGAGCAAGCGCGGCGAGCCGCAGGCGACCGATTTCGGCGGCCTCGCGCTCAACCCGCTGACGCAGCCCGCCGATCTTGAGGAGGACCACGACGCGCGGCGCAAGCGTGAGGACGCCGAGCTCGCGGCGCTGCGCGAGAAGAAGCGTCTCGGCGAAGCGGCGGTGGCGAAGGCGTCCTGAGCGCGGCAAGGGAGACTCGGCCGAGCGCCGATTGACGCTGGACGAGAGCTCTGGTTCACTGGCCGTGGACCAGGGCCTTCGGAGACCCACGCCATGCTCATCAGCTCGCAACAGTACCGGGAGTCGCTGCGCCGATACAGGCCGCGCGTCACGGTCGACGGCCGTCCGGTCGAGAGCGTCGCCGACGAGCCGATGTTCGCGCCCGGGATCGCCGCGGTCGGCGTCAGCTACGACTTCGCGCTCGACCCGCAGTTCGAACAGATCATGACGGCGATCGAGCGCAGCTCGGGCCAGCGCGTCAACCGCATGCTGCACGTCAACCGGACGGCCGATGACCTGCTCGACAAGCTCGAGGCGACGCGCCTGGTCTGCCGCGAGGCCGGCTGCGCGCAGCGCTACATCGCGCAGGACATGCTGAACGCGCTCTACCAGGCGACCCGGCGCTGCGACGTCAACCGCGGCACCGACCGCCACGAGCGCTTCCTCGCCTACCTGCACCGCGTCCAGGAGGAAGACCTCGCGATCGGCGGCGCGATGACCGACGCCAAGGGCGACCGCTCGCGCCGCCCGGGCGCGCAAGACGGGGGCGATGCCTATGTGCGCATCGTCGAGCGCCGGCGCGACGGCATCGTGATCCGCGGCGTCAAGGCGATCGTCACCGGCGCACCGTACATGCACGAGCTGATCGTCATGCCGTGCCGCGTCATGCAGGCCGACGAGGAGGCGTACGCGATCTGTTGCGCGGTGCCGATCGACGCCGACGGCATCACGATCCACGCCACTCCCGCCGGCCGGCCCGGCGTCAAGAGCGCGAAGTTCTCGAACCGGTTCGGCCAGTCGACCGGTGTTGTCATCCTCGACGACGTGTTCGTGCCGTCGGAGCGGGTTTTCCTCGCCGGCGAGACCGAAGAGGCGGGTTATGCGACGACGAGCTATGCGACGCACCACCGCCATTCGTGCGTCGGCGCGCGCGCCGGCTTCGGCGACCTCCTGATCGGCGCCGGCGCGATGATGGTCGACGCCAACGGCCTCGATCCGGAGCGCCACCCCCACGTCCGCGACGCGATGGTCGAGCTGATCAAGATCGTCGAAGGCTTCTACGCCTGCGGCGTCGCGTCGTCGGTCTACGGCGCCGTCGACGAGAGCGGCTGCGCGATGCCCGATCCGGTGTTCGCCAATGTCGGCAAGCTCCTGATGTCGACCCAGATCTACGACATGCACCGGCTCGCACACGAGGTCTCGGGCGGGCTTCTGGTCGCCTTGCCGACGCCCGACCAGGACCACAACCCGGCCGTCGCGGCGCAACTCGACCTGATCTTTGCCGGTCGCGCCGGGCTGCCGGAGGGCCGCCGGGTCGAACTCGCGCGCGTGCTCGAGGACCTGACGGTGTCGAGCCAGGGCGGCTGGTATTCGGTGATCTCGCTCCATGGCGGCGGCTCGCCGGAAGCGATGAAGCGCGAGATCTGGCGCCACTATCCGATCGCCGAGAAGACGGCGCTGGTGGCGACGCTGCTCGAACGCGGCGTCCTCGCCGCGAGCGGCGAAGCGTCGCCGGCGCAGCCCGGCAAGTGCTGTGCGACCGGTTGCCGGCCGCCGGTGATGGGGGTGCGATTGTTCCGCGGCAGCGAACCGACCTGAGCCGGCTGCCGCCGCGACGCCGCACGCCGGCCGTCGAAGCGCGAAGAAAGCCGCGATTCGGCCACCTCATCGGATCGCCGTCCGCCGCTGGCTGAGGAACACTTGCGTGGTGCACGCTGCCGCTCGAGACGGCCGAACCCGACGCCCGATGAAGCCCACAGAAGACCGTTCCGCCACCTACGTTCCGGCTTTCACCCTCGAGGCGCCCAAGCGCGCCGCCCAGGTGAACGAGAAGCCGGCCGTCCAGGCGCCCAACTTCATCAACGACATCGCCGCCGGCAAGGTCGAGCTGCCGACGATTCCGAGCGTCGTCCAGAAGCTCATCGTCGCGCTGCGCGACCCGGACGTCGACACGCGCAAGATCGCCGGAGCGTTGGCGCAGGACCCGGTGCTGAGCGCCAAGGTGCTGCGCCTCGCAAACTCGTCGTTCTTCGGCGGCCAGCGGTCGATGGCGTCGATCGACGCGGCGATCGCGCTGATCGGCACCCAGGCGCTCAATCGGCTGATCGTCGCGAGCGGCGTCTCGTCGTCCTTCACCGAGATCCCGGGCATCGACCTGAAGAGCTTCTGGCGCGACGCGCTGCTCGCGGCGACCGCCGCCAACAAGCTCGCCGGTCGGCTCGGCGCCGACCCCGACGCGGCGTACGTGTGCGGGCTGCTGCACGCGACCGGCCACCTGATCCTGTGCCAGACCTATCCGGACATCGCCAAGTTCATGTTCGCCGGCTACACGTCGGTGCGCGGCGCCGAGCTCGCCTCGATCGAGGCCGAATCGTTCGGCATCGACCATCCGACGGTGGGCGCGCTCTGGGTCGACACGATCGGCTTCCCGCAGCCGGTCGCCGACACGATCAGGAAGGCCGCGCAGCCGGTCTCACCGACCGACGCGCCGCTCGACCTTGCGCTGCGCGGCGCCTGCGCGATCGCGGCGGCCGTGGTGCAGAAGAACGATCACGAGACGGCGCTCGCAGCGTTGCCCGAGAGCGTGCGTGCGAAGGTCACAGGCGCCGACGGCAAGCCCGACGCCGCCTTCGAAAAGCTCTACGACGCGCTGCTCGAGACCCAGCCGACGTTCTGAGCGGCCGCGGCCCGCGCCGCTGCGCTGGCGCGGTCAGCGCCCCGTCGCGTAGGGAACGACGTTGTCGTGCTCGGCGGGATCGTTGCGCGAGACGATCGCACGCGCCGGTTCGCTCACGCTCAGGTTGATCGCCTCGTGCGGGACACCGGGCGGAATGAACAGGAAGTCGCCCGTTTCGCTGATCACCGACGAGCGGAGGCCCTCGCCGTAGCGCGTCTCGACCCTGCCTTCGAGGACGTAGATCGCGGTCTCGTGGCCGCGGTGCGAATGCGGCTCGGCGCGCGCGCCCGGGGGGATCACGACGATGTGCATCGAGAGGCCCTGCGCGCCGACCGTCGCCCCCGAGATGCCGACGAAGTATGGCAGCCGTTGCCGGGTCAGGACTTCGGTCTCGGGCCGGACCGCACGGACTTCGCTTGCCGACGTTGCTGCCATCGTCTTGCCTTCGTCTTCAGTTGATCTTGATGCTCGCGGTGCGGACAATCCGCTCGGCCTTCGCCGTCTCGTCGGCGAGGAAGCGGTCGAACGCCGCCGGCGGCAGCACGAACGGCTCGGCGCCGAGCTTGTCGAGGCGCTCCCTGGTCCCGGCCGAGGCCATGATCCGCGCGACCTCGGCGTGCAGCTGCTCGACGATCGGCCGCGGCGTCTTCGCCGGCGCGAACAGGCCGACCCAGAACAGGTACTCGGAACCGGGAATGCCCGCCTCGACCGTCGTCGGCACCTGCGGCAGGACGTCGGAGCGCTTCGCGGTGCCGACGGCCAGCGCCTTCAGCTTGCCGCTGTTGACGAGCGACAGCGCCGACACCATTGGCGCGAAGAACCAGTCGATGCGACCCGCCATCGTCTCGCCGAGCGCTTCCGGCGTACCCTTGAACGGGACGTGCTGCGCCTGGATGCCGGCGGCGAAGCGGAACACCTCGGCATTCATGTGGGTCGCCGAGCCGTTGCCCGCCGAGCCGTAGTTGAGCGCGCCAGGCTTCGCCTTTGCCTGCTCGACCAGATCGCGAACGTCCTTGAAGCGGCCGGGCGCGGTGACGAGCACGTTCGGCAGGCTCGCGAGCGGCGTCACGCCGGCGAAGTCCCCCAGCGTGTCGTACGGCAGATTCGGATAGAGCGCCGGATTGACGAGGTGGCCCGCCGAATGGACGAGCAGCGTCGTGCCGTCGGGCGCTGCCTTGGCGACCACCCCAGCGCCGATCGTGCCGCCGGCGCCGGCGCGGTTGTCGACGACGATCGTCGCGCCGAGCACGGGGGCGAGCGCTTCGCCGAGCAACCGGGCAACGATGTCGGTGCCGCTGCCCGGTGTGAACGGAACAACGAGCTTGATCGTCTGGCCGCGTGCCCAGTCGGCGTCTGCCCGCGCGCGCGATGCGGCGAGAAGCGCAGCGACGCCGAGGACGATCGCGCCGCGCCGCTTCAGGAACATCGAACCCATCATGGTCTCCTCGTCGTCGTCATCGGGTCGGTGGCGCGTCACTTCCGCTTCAGGTCGTCGCCGCCGATGTAGAGGCGGTTCCAGACCGGCGTGATGACGAGCTCGTTGATGCACGCGTGCGGCGGCATCTCGGCGATGAAGCGGATCGTGCGGCCGAGGTCGTCTTCCTGCAGCATGCGCGCTTTCTCTTCGGCGCTCGGCTCGACCGGGCGGTTCTTCAGGATCGGCGTCGCGACCTCGCCCGGGCAGAGCGCCGTCGCCCGCAGCCCGTTGACGCACTCCTCGATGTTGAAGGAATGGCTGAGCGCGATCATCGCCGCCTTGCTCGCGGTGTACGCCGGGCCCGTGAGGTAACCCATGACCCAGCCGGCGAACGACGCGACGTTGATCACGGTGCCGCGTCGGCGCTGCCGCATCCCGGCGACGACGGCGAGCGTGCACGCGGCCGCGCCGTTGAGGTTGATGGCGACGACGTTGGCGAAGGCCGCGGCGTCGGTCCGGCTCCAGAACCGCCTCGGCACGTTGACGCCGGCGCTGTTGACGAGGATGTCGACGCCGCCGTGACGGGACTCGATCGCGGCCGCGACGCGAGCGATGGCAGCGGCATCGGCGACATCGAGCGGCATTGCCGCGAGCGATCCGGCCGGTGCCCCGCGCGCGCGCGCGGCTGCAATCGCGACATCGAGCTTGCCGGTGTCGCGGCCGGAGACGACGACGCGGCAGCCGGCCCTCGCCAGCTCGACCGCGCCGGCCAGGCCGATCCCGCTGCCGCCGCCGGTGACCCAGGCGACCTGCCCGGCGAGCGCGCCATCGGTGCTCATCGCCCTGCCTCGGCGAGGCCGTCATCGACGGCGACGTTTTCGGGCGCGAGCTCGAGCCCGGACGCCATCGCTTGCAGCACGATCAGCTTGGCGAAGTCCTCCTCGTCCATGCCGTGGCCGATCAGCGTCTGCACGAGGTTGCGCGTCGCCGACGCGAGCGGCATCGGCACCTCGAAGCGGCGCGCCGCGTCGAGCCCGAGGTCGAGGTCCTTCCTGAGCAGCTTGGGTGTGAAGGTGACCTTGAAGTCGAGGTTGACGAACGCCGGCGACTTGTAGCGCGAGAAGGTCGATCCCATGACGCTCTGGTTCATGAAGTCGAGAAACGCGTGGCGCGGCACGCCGGCCTTTTGCGCGAGCACCGTGATCTCGGCCAGCGACTGGGTAACGACACCGAGGAAGACGTTGTGGCAGATCTTGACAATCCGCGACAGCTCGCCTTCGCCGACGTAGCTCGCTGCCGGCGCGATCGCGCGCAACCATGGCAGCGCAGCGTCGTACGCGCTCTTGGGCCCCGAGCAGACGAACGACAACCGGCCGGCCTTGATCACCTTGGCGTTACCCGAGACCGGCGCGGCGAGCAGCGCGACGCCGCGCGCGGCGAGGATCGTGCGCAGCTCGGCCGAGCCTTCGAGCGAGATCGACGAGCACTCGACGACGAGCGCCGGCGCGTGCTCGCCGCTTAGCAATCCGCCAGGGCCGGCGACGACTTCCTTGACGTCGTGCCAGGTCGAGACCATGACGAAGACGACGTCGCATGCGGCGAGGTCGACGAGCGCGGCGGCGACCTTGGCGCCGCTCTTCGCAAGCGGTTCGGCCTTGGCACGCGTGCGATTCCAGACCGTCAGGTCGGCGCCGCTTCTGGCGAGTCGCTCGGCCATCGCGTAGCCCATGCGGCCGATGCCGATCCAGCCGATCTTCTGTGTGTTCGTTGCCATCGGGTGCGCTTCAGTAGGGGTTGGCGATCGGCAGGTCCTGCGCGGGGTAGAGCGAGATCACCTTCGGGCCGTTCGGCGTCAGGATCACCTCCTCCTCGATCCGCGCCGCCGAGACGCCGTCCGTCGCCGGGCAATAGGTCTCGACAGCGAACACCATGCCGGTCTTGAGCTCGATCGGCTCGTCGAGCGAGCTGAGGCGCGAGATCAGCGGCCGCTCGTGCAGGCCGAGGCCGAGGCCGTGGCAGAAGTTGAGCCCGAACGCTTCCATCTCGCCGGCGATGCCGATGTCCTCGGCGGTCGGGAACGACCGCGCGACGACGTCCGACGAGATACCGGGCTTCAAGAGCGCGATCGCGCGGTCCATCCACTCGCGTGCCTTCTTGTACGCGTCGCGCTGCGGCTGGGTCGCCATGCCGACGCTGAAGGTGCGGTAGTAGCACGTGCGATAGCCCATGTACGAATGGATGATGTCGAAGAACGCCTGGTCGCCGGGGCGGATCAGGCGGTCGGTGAAGTTGTGCGGGTGCGGATTGCAGCGCTCGCCGGAGATCGCGTTGATCGCCTCGACACAGTCCGAGCCCATGCTGTAGAGCCGCATCGTCGCCAGCGCGACGATGTCGCTCTCGCGCATGCCGGGCTTGAGCGCCGCGGCGATGTCGTGGTAGACGCCGTCGACCATCGCCGCGGCCATGTTGAGCAGCATCAGCTCGTCGATGTTCTTGATCTCGCGCGCCTCGAGCATCGTCTGCTGCCCGTCGCGCACCTCGATGCCGAGCTTCTGCAGCTCGAGCATCATCGGCACCTCGACGATGTCGACGCCGAGCGGCATGTCGGCGACGCCTTCGTCCTCGAGCAGCGCCTTGATCTCGCGCGCCGCGCTCCTGAACAGCTTGCCGTCGCCGCCGACTGCGCCGCGCATGCCGAGCAGGCCCGCCTTGCAGTGGTCCTTGCAGAGCCACGGCGTGTAGAGCCGGTGGTGCTTCGCGGCCGATCCGAAGTCCCAAATGTAGGGATCGCCGTTGCCGGTCAGGAGCGAATAGCGCGTCAGCTTGTCACGCGCCCACTCGCCGATGACGGTGCTCGTCGTGTAGCGGATGTTGTGCTGATCGAAGCAGAGCAGGGCGCCGAGCCCCGAGCGCGCGAGCGCGGCGCGCGTGCGCGCCAGGCGGTAGTCGTGCAGGCGGCGGAAGTTGACGCGCTCCTCGAAGTCGACCTGCACGTGGCCGGGCGCCTGCAGCGGCCGCGTCCAGTCGTGGTGCGGGTCGATGTCCTCGGGCCGGACGATCGTCGGCTCGCGCTTCTTCTTCGTCGCCATCTCGTCTCCGTCCGCCACGCCTCTCGCCGCGATCGTACGTCTTCGATCGTGAATCGGTCCGACCCTCGGGGGCACAGGGCGGAGAGCGTCGGGTGTGCCCGGGTTTGTCCGGCAGCAGGTGCGAGCGATGCGGCCGTCGGGGCGAGCCCGTTGCATCGCTCGGTCGGTCGGGAGTGCTTGCGTGTCCTGGGTGACGGCACCCGGAGAAGACACAGTGACGAGCGCGCGGTGCCCCGAGGCGAGGTGCTCTGCACAAGGCGAAAGGGGTGACGCCCCGGGACATGCCCAGCGCTCCCGACCCCGCGATGCCTGAGCCCGGCGCGTCAGGCCTTCAGCAGGTCGTTCTGCTCTTCCGCGACGAGCCGCTCGAGGATCCGCCGCGCCTCGAAGCCACCCATATCGATGTTGAGACGCATCAGGTGGCGGCGCGGCTGTTCGGCGAGATTTCGCTGCTGCGCTTCGAGGATGCCGACATCCTCGCCGAAGATCGCCGCCTGGCCGTCGCGGATCTGCGCTGTCAGCGCAGCGTCGCCGATGTTGAAGTTACGTGCCATGCCCCAGAAGTACCAGATCGAGGTGTCGGTCTCGGGAGTGATGAAGTCGACGACGATGCTCGAGACCTTGTGGTCGGCGGGCGCGTCGACGCCGCCGTGGCCCGCGTGGGCGACGCCGACTTCGATCATCACCTGGCTCGGCGGGGTGAAGCGGCAGACCTGCCAGCGGTCAACCGGGACGTCGTCGGCGAGGTGATTGCCGCGCAGCGCCGCGCGCCAGAACGGCGGCGCCGCGATGTTGGTCATGAATCGGCTGGTGATCGCCGAGTCGCCTTCGACGCGCGTCACCGGCGCCGCTTCCTCGATCTCGGGCTGGCCGATGCTCGTCGCGTGCACGTAGGTCTCGTGCGTCAGGTCCATCAGGTTGTCGATCATCAGCCGGTAGTCGCACTGCACGTGGTAGAGGCCGCCGCCGTAGACCCACTCAGGGCTTTCGGCCCACGGCAGCGGATGCAGCTTCGCCGGATCGGCGTGGCTCTTGTCGCCGGGCCAGATCCAGACGAAGCCGTAGCGCTCGAGCGCCGGGTACGACATGATCGTCGGCCGTACGCGCTGGCCCGGCATCGACACGCAGCGGCCATCGCCGCCCATGACGAGGCCGTGGTAGCCGCAGACGATGCGGCCGTCGGCGCGCACCTTGCCGAGCGAGAGGGGGGCGCCGCGGTGCGGGCAGAAGTCCTCGAGCGCGGCGACGACGCCGTTCTCGGCGTGAAAGACGACGACGCGCTGGCCGCAGATCGTTCGCCCGAGTGGCCCCTCGGCGATCTCGTCGGCGGTGCAGGCGACGTACCAAGCGTTGCGAGCGTACACGGAGAAACTCTCCCGCCACTGCCGTGCGGCGCGCTGCACGCTCTTATACGCCCGTCTCCGGCGCGAGCCGGCTGCAACGGCGCGCGTTCTGCCAGCGGCGCGTCAGTCGTCGCTCTGCGCGCGGCGCGCGAGGACGACCAGGCCGGCGATGATCGCGCCGGCCGCGGCGAGGCCGAGCGCGGCGCGCGTGGGGTCGTCCTTGACGTACGCGGCCGCCGCTTCGACCTGCGGCCTGACCTTGTCGACGACCGGCGCCGCCTGGTCGCGGACCTTCTGCCAGGCGTCGGCGACCGACCCGGTGACGCTCTCGGCTGCGGCCGAGGCGCGATCGCGCGTCGAATCGACGGCGTCGGCAGCACGCTTGCGCGTTGAGTCGAGTGCCGCGGCGGCGCGCTGTTGCGCCGCATCGAGCGCCGAGGCTGCGCGCTTCTGGGTCGAGTCGATCGCGCTCGCGGCGATGCTCTGGGCGCTGTCGGCGAGGTCGAGCGCGGCGTCGCGGATCGCCGCTATCGCCGACGCGACGAGCGACGGCGCCGCGGCCGGCGCCGACGAGCGGCCCCCGGCCCGGACGAGCAGCGTGATCAGCCCCATCAGCGCGGCGCCGGTCGCCGCCGAGATCAACAGCGCCTTGGTCGGCTCGTTGCGTGCGTAGGTCGAGACTGCGGCGATCTGCGGCTGGATCCGCTGGACGACGGCGTCGGCCTGATCACGCAGCTTCTGGACGGCGGTCATGGAATCGGTGCCGGCGTCCGTTGCGGGCGTCCATACGGTTTCGGTGGTCGTGGCCATGAAGTTCTCGCAGCGGCTATGGAGCGGCGAAGTGTCGCTCGAACCGCCACGTTATTTCAGCCCGCGCGCGAGAGGTGTGGGACAAGCCATGGGCCGGCGGTAAGACATCGCCGACGGCCGAGTGCGCTTCGCCGGCAAGACGGCGCGGCGTCTGGCCTCAGGCCGGCTGCGCGGGCGCCCGTCGCTCGTCGTCGCGGCGGCCGCGATGGCCGCCGCAACGCCGCGCGAAGCCGGCGCGGAGGCGCTCGCGCTCGTCGTCGCTCATGCGGTGCCCGGCGTGCGCGTGTCGGTGCCAATGGCCGTGGCGGCCCCGCCAGCCGCCGACGAGCAGGCGGGCGAGAACGAACAGCCCGAGCGCTTGCCAGAAGCCGATCAGGTGGCCACCGAATGCGGCCGGTGCGAGCAAGTTCCACAGGCTCATGACGACGAAGCCGATCGCGGCGAGCGCGAGCGCGGCGACGGCGACAAATCGCAGGACCCTCAGGATGCGGCGCAGGTTCATGTCGTCTCTTCCTCGATCAAGGTGCGGTTCTCGTGCAGGTCGCGCAGGCGCTTGCGCAGGTGAAGGACTGCGTAGCGCTTGCGCGCCAGCAGCGTGTTGATGGCGACGCCGGTCTCCTCGGCGAGCTGGCGGAAGCTTCGCCCTTCGAGCTCGTGGGCGATGAAGACCTCGCGCTGCGCCGACGGCAGCTCGGCGAGCGCGGCCTCGACGGTGGCCATCAGCCGGCGCTCTTCGTAGCGCCGTTCGGGGCCGGCGGCGGGCGAGTGCAGCAACGCCGCGAGCGACGGTGCATCGTCGTCATCGCCCGCGTCGTTGAGCGACAGCGTTCGCGTGCGCCGGAAGCGGTCGATGATTCGGCGGCCGGCGACGCGGACGAGCCAGGCGCCGACATGCTCGATCGGGGTCGCGATCCGCGTCGCCTCGATCAGCTCGGCGAAGGCCTCCTGGACGATGTCGTCGACCTCGCAGGCATCGGCGATGCGGCGACGAACGAAGCCGCGCAGCCGGCGCGATTCGCGGGCGAAGGCGGCGGCGATCGCCCGATCCTGGTCGGCCAGGGCAGCGGGCGGTGCGGTGTCGGCGACCATGGAGGATAGACGCACGGGCCCCACCGATATTGTGGTGATCGGACGAACGGCAAGCGCGTGCTTGAACTCGCCGGCACCGGCCCCAGCTGGGGCTTGTCGCCCCGTCCTGCGGGGCAGCCCGAGGAGTTCCGATGGCCGCGTCTTCCACAGAATCGCTGCAGACCCGCATCGAAACCGCGGTCGCGCTGACTCGTCTGCTCGAGCGCGTCGAAGCCAGCCGGGTCGCCGTCGACGCCGATCAATACCGGACGCTGGTCGAGCGTGTCAAGGATTCGCTCACCGCCGAGCTGCCGGCGCGCGCGCTCGACGCGATCCTCGCCGCCTGTCCGGCGAGCGCCGAGGTCTACGAGAACGCCAACTACGAGCAGTCGGGACTGTCGCGCTCGCCGCTCGAGCGCTCGGTCGCGACCGAGATGCTCGCCGCGCAGGCGATCGATCGCGCCCGTCGCGGCCCGCGTCCGGCCTGAGCCCGCTCGGCTGCACAGTGCGTTGGCGCCATCGGCGCGCCGTCCGCCCCAGCTTCAGGTACAAGCCGGAGTTAGCGTCCTTGCCGTGGGCGTTTCGAGGGTTCAGGACGATTCCACCTCCGGCTTGAGGGCGCACTGAACGCCGGCGCCCGCAATCGGGTACATGTTCGCAGGCTCGGTGCAATCGAAGCCGCCGCCGCATAGGCACGCGAGCCCGGCAAACACGGTGGCGGTCGACTTCTGCGCCAGCCGCTGGGCCTTCGACCGAGGACATGTACTCCGCGTTGAACTGCCGGGTTTTGCCGCCGATCGCGAAGTTCTGGCGGATCGCCTGGGCGCCGATGAAGCAATGGTCCTTGACCCAGTAGAGGTAGCGGCCGATGAACTGACGCAGCTCACCGTTCGATCGCAGCGGAGCTCCGGTTCCGAGATAGTCGTCGTAGTCGTTCTTGACGCTTCCGTGCACGACGCCGGCGGATCAGTCGCAGGGCGAATGACGTCCTGGCCGTCGCAGCGGCAACGATCGAGTTCGTATTCGAGTACTGGCCTTGGAGCGCGAAGAGCGATGGCCGCGACTTCGTCGAAACGATGGATGTAGCCGCCGACCGCCGAGCGAGACGCCGAGCTTGGGATTGCTGTTGAAGATCGGGGCGAGCAGCCAGGGCGACGGCTTCTTGGGTTCCTGCGCGCCGGGGCGTTGCGCCGCCCGAGCGGCGATCGGATGGGACCTTGGTCCCGTCGTGGCGGTCGAGGTCGGCGCGCCGGCGATCAGAGCTTCGGGATGCGCAGCGTCTTGCTGACCATCAGCGTTCCCGAGAGTGCGAACAGCAGCGCGAGCGGGTGCAGCTCGGCGCCGGCGACGCTCCAGACGCCGCCCGGCAGCGCGGCGCCGATCCGCCCATGCCATGCTGCCCAGGCAAGGATCGCGGTGAGGAGAACGCTGGTCGGGATCGGCGTGCCCTCGAAATACCGGACCTTGTCGCCGCCTTCGGAAAGCGATTCGGCAGTGACGTTGTAACGCGCCAGGCGCGACACGCCGCAGCAGACGAAGTAGACAAGGACGACGCCGTCCCAGCCGCCGGTCATGCCGCAAGCATGGGCGAGCGTGGCGGGCGCGACGCCGAACGAGATCACGTCGGCGAGCGAGTCGAGCTCGCGGCCGAGCGCCGACGAAGTCCGGCGCCAGCGGGCGATGCGGCCGTCGAGGATGTCGAACGCGAGCGCCGCTGGCGCAAACGCCGCGGCGAGGAGGAGATCGCCGAGGTCGCGGCCGGCGAGCGATCGCATCGCGAGCAGGACGGCGGCAACGCCGCACGCCGCATTGCCGAGCGTGAGGACGTCGGCCAGGTGAAAGCCGCGGATCATCGAGAAATGCGTCGGGCGATCGGGACGGGCTGTCATGGCGGTGCTGGCGGCGGCGCGAGCGCACCGCGGCCAGAAGTGTCGGCGAGCGCCAGGCGTTCGTCTGCCAGCCAATTCCGACACGACGATGCGCCGATGACGGATCGCGGCCCGGTCGGCGATCGTCTGTACTGCACGGTACGCAGCAAGGCGTGTCAACCCACAGGAGACGACATGGCAGCAACGACGAAGGCGGGCCCGGCGCCGAACCAGCGCGAGCAACTGAAGGAGTCCGAGCGCAAGGCGACCGAGAAGGAGCCGGAAAACTTCCGCGACGTCTCGAACGAGAAAAAGGTCGTCGAGATCCCGCCGCTCGGCAAGGACAGGAAGCCGATCCGCGGCCTCGACCCGAAGTAGTGACCGTTCGCCGCTAGTCCTCTTCGGCCCAGGCGTTGCCGTCGCGGGCGACGAGCGCGCTCGCCGCCGCAGGTCCCCACGAGCCCGCGGCGTACGGTCGCGGCCCGGCATCGTCGCGCCGCCAGGCGTCGAGGATCGGCTCGACCCACGCCCAGGCTTCTTCCTGCTCGTCGCTGCGAACGAACAGGTTGAGCCTGCCGGCGATGACGTCGAGCAGCAGCCGCTCGTAGGCGCCGACCCGGTTCTCGGCGAAGGCCTTGTCGAAGTCGAGGTCGAGCGAGACCGGAGCCAGCGCCTCGCCCTGGAAGGCGCCCTTCGCCGCCAGCAGATGCAGCTCGAGGCCGTCTTCCGGCTGCAGCTTGATGACAAGCTTGTTCGGCGGGTTGAGGCCGGGAAAGAGCAGGTGCGGCGTGCGCCGGAAGTTGACGACGATCTGGGCGTCGCGCGCGGCGAGACGCTTGCCGGTCCGCAGGTAGAACGGCACTCCCGCCCAGCGCCAGTTCTGCACCTCGGTGCGCAAGGCGACGAAGGTTTCGGTCGCGCTGCCCGGCGCCACCTTGTCTTCGTCGGCGAACGCCGGCACGGCCTTGCCGTCGACGCTGCCGCTGCGGTACTGGCCGCGCACGACGTCGCGGCCGACGCTGTCGAGCGAAAAAGGCCTGAGCGAGCGCAGCACCTTCAGCTTCTCGTCGCGGATCGCGTCGGCGACCATCCGCGACGGCGGCTCCATCGCGACCATCGTCAACAGTTGCAACGCGTGGTTCTGGACCATGTCGCGCAGCGCGCCGGTGCGGCTGTAGAAATCGCCGCGGGTGCCGACGCCGATCGACTCGGCGAGCGTGATCTGGATGTTGGCGATGCACTCGCGCCGCCAGAGCGGCTCGAACAGGATGTTGCCGAAGCGCAGCGCCATCAGGTTCTGCACTGCCGGCTTGCCGAGGTAGTGGTCGATCCGAAAGGCCTGATCCTCGGCGAACACCGAACCGACGACGCGGTTGATCCGGCGCGCGCTTTCGAGGTCGTGGCCGAGCGGCTTTTCGAGCACGACGCGGACGTTCTGCCCGTTCAGCCCGGCCGCGCCGAGGTTGGCGCAGACGATTGGAAAGAGCTGCGGCGCCGTCGCCAGGTACATGACGACGACGTCGGCGCCGCCGCCGCGGCCGACGTCGGACGCGAGCCACGCCTTCAGTCGCTCGTAGTCGGCGGCGAGCGAGAGGTCGAGCGCGAGGTGGTGCAGCAGCGCCGCGAAGCGTGCGAACTCGTCGTCGCTCGGCCGTTTCGCATCCTCGACGTCGGCGAAGCGCGCCTTCACCCAGGCGCGGTAGGCGTCGTCGGAGAGCTGCTGGCGCGAGACGGCGACGATGCGCCCGCCCTCGGGGAGCTTCCCGTGGCGCCACGCCTGGAACAGCGCCGGCATGAGCTTTCGCCACGCCAGGTCGCCGGTACCGCCGAAGAGGACGAGGTCGAAGGCCATGCGGAGAGGATACGATCCTCCGATGGACAGGCTCGCCGCTCTCGCCGCGCTCGTGGTCGCGCTGGCTCTGCCCGCGACCGCCCCTGCCCAGGTCGCCGTCACGCCGACAGCCGACCAGGAACGGCTGCTCGCGAGCCCCGACCCGCGGCTGGCGGCGAACAAGCGCCTCGTCTACGACTTCTGGCGCGAAGTCTTCGAGGGCGGCCATATGGAGCTCGCCGAGAAGTACATGGCCGAGTCGTACATCCAGCACAACCCGAACGTGCCGACCGGCCGCGCGGCGTTCGTCGAGTTCTTCCAGAAGTTTCGCAAGCCAGCACCGATCGAGGCCAGGATCAAGGCACCGGTGGTCGCGATCGTCGCCGAGGGCGATCTCGTCGTCCTGAGCTTCGCGCGCGAGAACACCGATCCGAAGGATGCGACGCGCAAGTACACGACGACGTGGTTCGACATGTTCCGCCTCGAGGGCGGCAAGATCGCCGAACACTGGGACCCGGCGCCAAAGCAATAGAGCCGACGCGCTCCAGATGACCCGGCGCTGGCGGCTCTTTCCCAAGTACGCGCTGCTGATCATCACGCTGGTCGGCAGCATGCTGGTCGCGAGCGGCGCGATCGGCCTCTATTTCTCGTGGCAAGAGACCAAGAAGAATTTGGTCGACCTGCAGCGCGAGAAGGCCGGCAACGCGGCGAACCGGATCGAGCAGTACATCCTCGAGATTGAGCACGAGCTCAGCTGGACCGCGCTGCCGCGTGCCGACGCGAACGGCGACGCGCTCGAGCAGCGGCGGATCGAGTACCTCAAGCTTCAGCGCCAGGCGCCCGCGATCACCGAGGTGGTCTGGATCGACCCGCAGGGCCGCGAGCAATTGCGCATCTCGCGGCTGGCGATGGACGTGATCGGCAGCGGTGCCGACGTCTCGCAAGAAAAACGGTTTCAGGTCGCGTCGGCGGGCCGTCCCTACTACGGGCCGGTCTACTTCAGGAAGGGCACCGAGCCGTACATGACGATCGCGCGCCCCGCCGGCAGCGGCGGTGGCGTGACCGCGGCCGAGGTCAACCTGAAGTTCGTCCTGGACGAAATCTCGAAGATCAGGATCGGCGCCAACGGTCTCGCCTACGTCGTCGATTCGACCGGCACGCTGATCGCGCATCCCGACATCAGCCTGGTGCTGAAGAAGTCGGACCTGAGTGCACTGCCGCAGGTGGCGGCCGCACTGCGCGATGCTCGAGCCGACGGTCCGCCGCCGGTGGCGCGCGATCTCAAGGGCGAGGAAGTCCTCTCGGCGCACGAGGCCATCCCGACCCTGGGCTGGACCGTGTTTGTCGACTCGCCGCGCTCGGAGGCATTCGCGCCGCTCTATGCGACCCTCCGGACGACCTCGCTGGTGCTCGTCGCCGCGCTCCTGATCTCGATCGCCGCCAGCTTCTTCCTCGCCCGCGCGCTGGTGCGGCCGCTGCGCGCGCTGCAGGAAGGCGCGGCGCAGATCGGGGCCGGCGATCTCGACCGCCACATCGTGGTCCGCACCGGCGACGAGCTCGAAGGCCTTGCCGAGCAGTTCAACCGCATGACCGCCGAGCTGCGCGAGTCGTATGCCGGCCTCGAGCGCAAGGTCGAGCAGCGCACGGCCGAGCTGAGCGAGGCGCTCGAGCAGCAGACCGCGACGGCCGAGATCCTGGGCGTCATCAGCGGCTCGGTCGCCGACAGCCAGCCGGTGTTCGAGAAGATCCTCGAAAGCTGCGCCCAGCTGTTCTCGAGCTCGGAGCAAGGCATTCTGCTCGTCGGCGACGACGAGCGTGTCTACCTCGGGGCGCACCGCGGCGGCGCACGCGAGCGGCTCGCACCCCTCTTTCCGTCGAACATTCCGCCGGGCGCGTCGACGACGATCTTCGGCGGCGAGGTCATGCACTTCCGCAATGTCCTCACAGATCCCGATGTGCCGCCCGGCATTCGCGCGGTTGGCGAGCGCATCGGGATTGGTGAGTTCTCGCAGCTTTTCGCCCCGCTGGTCTGGGAAGGCCGCGGCATCGGCTCGCTCTACGTCACCCGGCATCCGCCGGTCGGCTTCCAGGACAAGGAGATCGGTCTGCTCAAGACCTTCGCCGCGCAGGCTGTGATCGCGATTCAGAACGCCCGCCTCTTCAACGAGACCAAGGAAGCGCTCGAGCAGCAGACCGCGAGCGCGGACGTGCTCAACGCGATTAACAAGTCGCCGACCGACGTGCAACCGGTTTTCGACGTCATCGCCGAGCGGGCGATGACCTTGTGCGATGCCCGGATCGGCGGCGTGGCGCGGTTCGACGGCGAGCTGCTTCATCTGGTCGCCTACCACGGCGTCAGCCAGGAGATCGCCGACGCCATGCGCGCAACCTTCCCGATCCGTCCCGGGCGCGGCGCCGTGACGGCGCGCGCCGTCGTCGAACGGGCACCCGTCCAGATTGCCGATGTGTTCGAAGACCCCGAATTCACCCTGAGCGAGCTCGCCCTCCGCGCCGGATTTCGAAGCTCTCTGGCAGTGCCGATGTTCCGCGAAGGCCAAGTCGTCGGCTCGATCGTGGTCTCGCGCAGAGAGACGGGTGCCTTCCCGGCCAAGCTCGTCCGCTTGTTGCAGACCTTCGCCGACCAGGCGGTCATCGCGATCGAGAATGTCCGCCTCTTCAACGAGACCAAGGAAGCGCTAGAGCAGCAGACCGCGACCGCCGAGGTGTTGCAGGTCATTAGCAGCTCGGTCGCGGACACCCAGCCGGTGTTCGACAAGATCCTCGACAGCAGCGAGCGGCTGTTCGCCGCCACCGCGCTCGGCATCTATCTCGTCGACGACGCCGGCATGCTGCACATTGGCGGATTTCGCGGCGAGTCGCTCGGGCCGAGCGGCGTCGTCCGCGAGGTTGCGGGCGCGTTTCCGCGCCCCGTCTCCGGGACGTCGATCGAGATCGCGCTCCGGGACAGGCGCGTCGTCCACTTTCCCGACGTCCTCGGCGATCCGAGCGCGCCGCCGCCGCTGCGCCGGATCGCCGAAGCGATGGGAAACCTCTCGGTCGCGTTCGCACCGATGCTGTGGGAAGGCCGCGGCGTCGGCGCGATCCAGGTCTGGCGCGATCCGCCATCGCCGTTCAGCGCCAAGGAGCTGGCTCTCCTCAAGACCTTCGCCGACCAGGCCGTGATCGCGATCCAGAACGCGCGCCTCTTCAATGAAACCAGGGAAGCGCTCGAGCAGCAGAAGGCGTCCTCCGAGGTGCTCAACGTGATCAGCAGCTCGGTCGCCGATACGCAGCCAGTGTTCGACCGCATCCTCGGCAGCTGCGAGCGCCTGTTCGGCGGCACGCACGTCGTGATCGACCGCCTCGGCGACGACCGTGCCTGGCATCTGGCGGCCTATGCGGGCCCGCGGCGCGAGGAGATGGCGCGCCTCTATCCGGCGCCGCTCGGCGATGTGCCCGGCATCGACGCCGAGATCCTGCGCCGCCAGGTGACTCACTTTCCCGATGTCGCCGGCGCAACGAACGTCGCCGAGAATGTCCGTCGCGGCTGCGAGCTGATCGGCTGCAACGCGCTCGTGATGGCGCCGATGCTGACCGAGTCGCGCCGGATCGGCACCATCATCGTCGGCCGCGACGGCGAGCCGTTCACGGCCAAGGAGATGGCGCTGCTGCAGACCTTCGCCGACCAGGCGGTGATCGCGATCCAGAACTCGAGCCTCTTCAACGAGATCCAGACCAAGAGCCGCGAGCTCGAGATGGCCAACAAGCACAAGTCGGAGTTCCTCGCCAACATGTCGCACGAGCTGCGCACGCCGCTCAACGCGATCATCGGCTTTTCCGAGGTGCTGAGCGAGCAGATGTTCGGCGAGGTGAACGAGAAGCAGCTCGAGTACCTGCGCGACATCCATAGCTCGGGCCACCACCTTCTCTCGCTGATCAACGACATCCTCGACCTCTCGAAGATCGAGGCCGGACGGATGGAGCTCGACCTGACGACGACCAGCCTGCCGATGCTGCTCGACAACTGCACGACGCTCGTTCGCGAGCGGGCGAGTCGCAACGGCCTCGTCCTCGCGCTCGAAGTCGAGGACCGGGTCGGCGACTGGGTCGCCGACGTTCGAAAGCTCAAGCAGGTCGTCATCAACCTGTTGGCGAACGCCGTCAAGTTCACTCCCGCCGGCGGCCGCGTCACCCTGCGGGCGAGAAAGCTCGAGCACGCGGTCGAGATCGCGGTGGTCGATACCGGCGTCGGCATCGCCAAGGACCAGCAGGCGCTCGTGTTCGAGGAGTTCCGCCAGGCGGGCGGCGATTACCTGAGGAAGTCCGAAGGCACCGGCCTCGGCCTTTCGCTCGCCCGCCGTTTCGTCGAGCTGCACGGCGGGTCGATCCGCGTCGAGAGCGAGCCGGGCCGCGGCGCGACCTTTGCCTTTATTCTTCCCGAACGGATTGTCGAGGCGGTGGCATGAAAACGATCCTGATCGTCGAGGACAACGAGAAGAACATGAAGCTCGTGCGCGACATCCTGCGCCACAACGGGCACCAGACGATCGAAGCGGCGAGCGGGCTCGACGGCGTCCGGCTGGCGCACGACCGGCGCCCCGACCTGATCCTGATGGACATCCAGCTGCCCGACATCGACGGCATCGAGGCGTTGAGTCGGATCCGCGGCGAGCGTGCGCTCGATGCGGTGCCGGTGATCGCGGTCTCGGCTTCGGTGATGCCCGACGACCAGCAGAAGATCGTCACTTCCGGGTTCGACGCCTTCGTCACCAAGCCGATCAACCTCAAGCACTTCCTCGCCACCGTGCAGCGCTTCCTGGCCGAGGGGCGCGCGTCGCCATGACTGCGCTCGCCGCGAGCGGCGGTCGCGGCGACCGACCCGTGCGCTGGTGGCGGGCGGTCGCGATCGCCTTTGCCATCGCGCTGTCGACAAGCGTTGCCACGGCCGAGCCGCGGCCGGGAATCGCGACGATCGGAGTCCTGTCGTACTTCGCGCCGCCGCTGGCGCCCGGCGACTCGATCGAGAACGCCTTCATGCAGGGCTTGCGCAGCCTCGGCTACGTCGAGGGCAAGAACCTCGTTGTCGACTGGCGCTACGCGAGCGGACGCGCTGATCGCCTCGCGGCGATGGCGGACGACCTCGTCCGGACCAAGGTCGAGTTGATCATCGCTCCTGGGCAGCCGGCGCGCGAAGCCGCCCGCAAGGCGACCACGACGATCCCGATCCTGACGCTCTCGGGCAGCGACCCGGTGCGCGAAGGTTGGGCGAAGAGCCTTGCCCGACCCGGCGGCAACGTCACCGGCCTGACCTTCACCTTTCCTGAGCTCGGCCCGAAGCGACTCGAATTGCTGAAGGAGGCGGTGCCGTCGCTCAGTCGGGTCGCGGTGCTCGTCGATCCGGTCGAGGTCGTCGACGTCGCCGACGTCCTCCGCGAGACCGAGGTGGGGGCGCGGCGACTCGGCCTGCAGATGCAGATCGTGCGCGTCAATGGCGCCGACGATCTGGAGGCTGCGTTCGCCGCGGTGCGCCGGCAGCGCGCGCAGGCGGTGTTCGCAATCGCGATGTGGCCGCACCGGGCCCGCGTCGCCGAGCTCGCGGCGCGCGACAAGCTCGTCTCGATCGGCGAGTCGGCGCAGGAAGCGCGCGATGGCATCTTGCTCGGCTACGGCGGCGATCCCGACGATCTCGTCCAGCGCGGCGTCGCCATGATCGACAAGATCCTGAAGGGCGCGCGCGCCGGCGACCTGCCGGTCGAGCGGCCGAGCAAGTTCCTTCTCAGCGTCAACCTGAAGACGGCACGTGCCATCGGCGTCCAGGTTCCGCGCTCGCTCCTGCTGCGCGCCGACGAGGTCATCGAATGAGCGCGGGGCGCGAGGCCGCGGCGAAGATCCTGGTCGTCGACGACGTTGCGCTCAACGTCAAGCTGCTCGCCGACCTGCTCGCGGCGAAGGGTTACCGCACGTGCGCCGCAGCATCCGGCGCCGAGGCGCTGATGGCGCTCGACCGCGAGCACCCTGACCTGGTCCTGCTCGACGTCATGATGCCAGGCATGAGCGGCTACGAGGTGTGCGCAGCGATCCGCGCCAACCCGGCCCACGCAATGCTGCCGGTCGTCCTCGTCACTGCGCTCGATCCGGCCGAGGAACGCGCCAAGGGGCTCGACGCTGGCGCCGATGACTTCCTCTCCAAACCGGTGAGCCAGGCCGAGCTGCTGGCGCGGGTGCGCTCGCTGCTGCGCATCAAGTCGCTCTACGACGAGCTGCTCGACCAGAAGCGCGAGCTCGCCGAGCTCAATCGAACGCTCGAACAACGCGTCGAGCAGGGCGTGCTCCAGCTCGAGAAGCTCTCGCGGCTGAAGCGGTTCTTTTCGCCACAGCTCGCCGAGCTGATCGTCGCCGGCGGCGCCGAGGATCCGCTGAAGAGCCATCGGCGCGAGATCACTGTCGTCTTCCTCGACCTGCGCGGCTTCACTTCGTTCACCGAAACCGCCGATCCCGAGGACGTGATGGGCGTGCTCGGCGAATACCACGCGGCGATCGGCGCCCTCGTGCTCGCGCACGAAGGCACGCTCGAGCGCTTCACTGGCGACGGTGTGATGGTGTTCTTCAACGATCCGGTGCCGGTACCAGATCCGGCGCTGCGCGCGGCGCGGATGGCGCTCGCGATGCAACGCGAGGTCCGCCGCCTCGCCGAGGGCTGGACGAAGCGCGGCCACGCGCTCTCGATGGGAATCGGCGTTGCGCAAGGCTTCGCTACGATCGGCGGGATCGGCTTTCCGGGCCGGATCGACTACGGCGCGATCGGCACCGTCACCAACCTGGCGGCGCGCCTGTGCGGCGAAGCGCAGGGCGGTGAGATCCTCTGCTCGCAGCGCGTGCTGGCGTCGCTCGACGGCGCGCTGCCGAGCGAGGCGGCCGGCGAGCTCGTCCTGAAAGGCTTCCACAAGCCGGTGCCGGCGTTTCGCGTCGTCGGGTGAACGATTGCACTCCGGTCGAGCGCAAACTTCGGCCTTCTCGTCCATCGCCGACCGGCGATTCGCTCTGTCTGGAGGAATTGCCATGAGAAGACGCAGACTTCTGCTCGCGGCGGCGGCGACGGCCGCAGCGGCGATGCCGCGTCTTGCCGTCGCGCAAGCCCGGCCGGCGCGGATCGGCTGGGTGACGGCGCAACGGCCGCCGAGCCTCGTCCCCTACGTCGCGGCATTCCGGACCTCGCTCGCCGAGCTCGGCTTCGCCGAAGGCAAGAACCTCACGATCGACTTCCGCTACGGCGACGACGATCTCGGCAAGGTCCGCGGGCTCACCGAAGAGCTGATCCGCCTGCCGGTCGATCTGCTCGTCGCGCAGGGCGCGGCCGTGAGCGAGGTCCGCGAGGTGAAGCCGCCGGTGCCGGTGGTCTACGCCTACAGCGGCGACCCCGTCGCCGCAGGCTTTTGCGAAAGCCTCGCGCGGCCGACCGGCAACATGACCGGCGTCACGTTCATGGCTGCGGAGATGAACGGCAAGCGCCTCGAGCTGTTGCGCGAGTTCGTTCCCGGCATGCGTCGCGCGACCTTGCTCGCCAACCCCGAGCACCCCGGCGAGTCGAGTGAGCGCGCGATCGCCGAAAGCGCCGCGAGGCGGATCGGCCTCGACGTCGGCTATCTCGCCGCCCGCACGACGGACGAGCTGAACGCCGCCTTCACGAAGATGACCGCCGACCGCTCCCAGGGGATCTCGCTCTTCGCCGACGGCTTCGCGGTCCAGAACCGGGACGTGATCATCGCCTTCGCGATGCGCCAGCGCATCCCGCTGATCTCAGGCTGGCCGGTGTTCGCCCATAGCGGCGCGCTCTGCACGTACGGGCCACGGCTGGAAGATTCGTACCGACGGCTGGCGTATTTCGTCGATCGTGTCTTGCGCGGCTCGAAGCCGGCCGATCTACCGATCGAGCAGCCGACGACGATCGAGACGATCGTCAACCTCAAGACGGCCGATGTCCTCGGCCTGAGCGTTCCGCAGTCGGTGCTGGTCCGTGCCGACCACGTGATCCGCTGACCGGCGCGCAGAGGAAGAACGCCGACGCGCTGGCGGCGATCGCGAGCGCGACGCCGACGAGCGCGGCGCCGTGGAAGCGGGCGATGAAGGTGGCGCTCGACGCGTCGGTCGCCAGCACCCAACCGAGCAGCGCCGTCGCGAGCAGCCCGGCGACGCGCGCGGTCGCGTTGTTGACTCCCGATGCCGAGCCGACGTGGGCCGCATCGACCGCATCGATCACCGCCGCAGTCAGCGGCGCGACGCTGAGCGTGAGGCCGACAGCGACGAGGACGAGCGCCGGCAGGACGTCGATCGCATAGCGCAGCGCGCCGGCATCGACGCGCAGGAAGAGCGCGAAGCCGGCGGCGACGAGGAGTGGGCCGATCGTCAGCAGAAGGCGCGTGCCGACGCGCTCCGCGAGACGGCCGGCGGCGCGCGAGCCAAGGCCCATCGCGATCGACAGCGGCAACAATGCAGCGCCCGCGGCGGCGGCCGCCCAGTGGCCGCGTTTGATGAGCAGGAACGGCAACAGCACGACCATGCCGCTCAGCGCCGCATACAAGCACAGGGTGAGGATGCTGACGCCGATGAACGTGCGGGTGCCGAACAGGGCGAGCGGCATCATCGCGTGCCGCTTGCGGTGTGCTTCGACGGCGACGAACGCGCCGAGGCAGGCGACGCTGGCTGCGATCGCGACCGCGCCGGCCGCCGTGTCGATTCCGGCCGCAGCGGCGCCGCGCGCTGCGAGCACGGTGAGGCCGTACGTCAGCAAGCCGAGCCCTGCAGTCGCAAGCGCTGCGCCGGCGACGTCGAGCGGCGCAGCGTCGCCGCTCCGGCTCTCGGCGACCTTGCGCCACGCGAGCCCGGCGGCGATCGCGGCGACGGGCAGATTGATCAGGAAAATCGCGCGCCAGCCGACAGTGTCGACGAGCCAGCCGCCGACAAGCGGCCCGACCGCGCCGGTGACCGCGCTCGCCGCGGCCCAGGTGCCGACGGCGCGGCCGCGTGCCTCGCCGTCGAACGCAGCGCCGAGGAGCGCCAGGCTTGTCGGTACGAGCAACGCAGCGCCGACGCCCTGCAGTGCGCGCGCCGCGAGCAGCCAGCCGAACGCGGGAGCGAGCGCGCAGCCCAATGACGCAGCGGCGAAGATCGCGACGCCGGCCAGGAAGATGCGCTTCCTGCCAAAGCGATCGCCGGCGACGCCGCCGAGCAGGACGAGCGCGCCGAGCGGCAGCAGATAGGCGTTGATCAGCCAGCCGATCGATGCGCCCGAGGCGCCCGACGACGCGAGGTCGTGCTCGATCGCCGGCAGGCCGACATTGACGACCGAGCTGTCGATGAACGCGAGGCTCGAGCCGACGATCGTCGCCGCCAGCGTCGCCTTCGGATGGCGGGCCGCCGCGTCGCACGAGGCCGATCCGGCGAGCACTGCGTCGCACGGGCCGGCGACGACCGCGCGCATCGCCTCAGCCTGCGCCGCTCAGCCCGCGCAGCGCGCCGTAGGCGGCATCGACGCCCTGGGCGACGATCTGTTCCTTCCAGTCGTCGCTGTCGGTGTAAAACGCGTCGCGCACCTGCTGCTTGATCGCGCGCCGCGTCTCATCGTCGGTTTCGGGATGGTTCTCGAGCCACTGGTCGGCGCGCAGCGCGAGCATCACGTCAGCCTGCGGCTTGGTGCCGTACTCGAGCGCGATGCCGGTGTATTCCGCCTGCGCGCATTCCTCGTAGGCCGACATCCACATCAAGCCGGTCAGCATGGCAGACGTCGACGAGCCGTCGTAGATCGACGTCACGTCGCCCCACCACGCCTTCGCGCGCGCGTACGACGTGGCGTCGTCGCGGCCGGCGAAGATGCGTTCGCCGTGGCCATTCGGGCCGAGCCCGGTGTGCAGGTCGATCCAAGCGAGGCGGGCGCAGCGCGTGCCATGACGGTGCAGCACCTGGCGCAGCGTCGTCTGGCTCCAGGTCGGCTCGGCGCCGCCGTAAAAAAGACCGTTCGGATGCGCGTACTGGCCGCCGGAGATGACTTGCTGCAGCGCCCGCTCGCCGTGCGCGGCGACGAACGCCTCGATTGCCGCCGTCGTCGCCGCGTCGGGCGGCCAGCGCTCCGGAACGATGTGTTCGGCGAGCTCGTCGTAGCGTGCGTTCGCCGGTGCGGCGGCGGTGAAGTCGCGGAAGTTGCGGTTAAGGTCGACGTTTTCGTGCGTCGTCCGCCGCCACCACGAGAAGCCGTACGGATTGAGGCCGTGGATGTACAGCACCGCCACGCCGGCAGCCTGCGCCGCATCGTGCCAGGCGGCATCGCCGAGCAGCGCGACCTGGACTCCCGAGCCGCAGAAGCCTTCGACGCCGTGGCAGCCGCTGCTGACGATCAGGAGCGTCTCGGCGCCGAGCGCGCCGTCGCGGGCGACGTCCATCGCCAGCATCTCGCCGTCACGGCCGGCAAGCGGATGGACGTTCGTCTCGACGCCAAGGCCGCGCATGCGCGCCGCAGCGAAGAACTTGTCGCGCGCCTCGGCATAACTCTGGGCGAAGTGGCGGGCCGCGCCATGCTCGCCGGGCGGCCGCGGTGGTGTCGGGGGGCGGCGAGCGGCCCGGCGCTCGGCCGGCGCGCCGGGTTTGCTCATCTGATCAGCGCCCGGGAGTTGCGAGCCAGGTCTCGGCGAGGCGGACCCAGAGCGAGCCGCCTAGCGGGATCAACTCGTCGTTGAAGTCGTAGCTCGGGTTGTGCAGCATGCACGGGCCCATGCCGTGGCCGGTCTCGCGGTGCGTGCCATCGCCGTTGCCGACCAGGAAGTAGCAGCCGGGCTTCTCGAGCAGGTAGTAGCTGAAGTCCTCGGCGCCCATCGTCGGTTCGAACTCGACGACGTTCTCGGCGCCGACCATGTCGGTCATGACGCGGCGCGCGAACTCGGTCTCGGCCGGGTGGTTGATCGTTGGCGGGTAGTTGCGCTTGAAATGGAACTCGCAGCTGGCGCCGAACGCGGCGCAGGTGTGCTCGGCGATCTCCTTCATGCGCGTCTCGATCAGGTCGAGCACGCCGAGCGTGAAGGTGCGCACCGTGCCCTGCATCTCGCAGCTGTCGGGAACGACGTTGGTCGCCTCGCCGGTGTGGATCATCGTCACCGAGATGACGCCGGCGTCGATGGGCCGCTTGTTGCGGCTGATGATGGTCTGGAACGCATTGACGATCTGGCACGCGACCGGCACCGGGTCGATGCCGTTGTGCGGCATCGCGGCATGCGAGCCCTTGCCGTGGATCGTGATCTGGAACTCGTTGCTCGACGCGAACGAGGGCCCCGACTTGAGCGCGAACTGGCCGACCTTCAGGCCGGGCCAGTTGTGGGCGCCGAAGATCGCCTCCATCGGGAACTTCTCGAACAGGCCGTCCTTCATCATCTCGCGCGCGCCGCCTCCGCCTTCTTCGGCCGGCTGGAAGACGAGGTAGACGGTGCCGTCGTAGTTGCGATGCTTCGAGAGGTGCTTGGCCGCGGCGAGCAGCATCGCGGTGTGGCCGTCGTGGCCGCATGCGTGCATCCGGCCGGCGTGGATGCTCTTGTGCGCGAAGCTGTTGTGCTCGGTGATCGGCAGCGCATCCATGTCGGCGCGCAGGCCCACGGCGCGGCCGCTCGTGCCGTTCTTCAGGATCGCGACGATCCCGGTCGTTCCCATGCCGCGGTGAAACGGGATGTCCCACGCCGTCAGCTGCTCGGCGATCAGGTCGGCGGTGCGCTTCTCCTCGAAGCAGAGCTCGGGGTGGGCGTGAAGGTCACGTCGGATGGCGGCGATCTGCGCCGCGTCGGCGAGGATGGACTCGATGACTTGCATGATCTGGCTCCTGGCCCGGGCCAGTTTACCCGTGGCCCGATTCCACGTTCGCGGCGGGCTTGACGCCCCTTCGGCGCTGCCCCGGACACGCTGTGCCATAGTCTGCGCGTGACTTCGCACGTCGTCCGCGCCGCCTGTCCGCACGACTGCCCCGACACCTGCGCGATGCTGGTGACGGTCGAAGACGGCTGCGCGGTCGCGGTCCACGGCAACCCCGAGCATCCGCCGACCCACGGGGCGCTCTGCACCAAGGTCTCGCGCTATGCCGAGCGCACGTACCACCCGGAGCGCGTCCTCAGGCCGCTGAAGCGCATCGGCCCGAAGGGAAGCGCAAGCTTCACGCCGGTCTCGTGGGACGAGGCGCTCGACGATATCGCGGCGCGGCTTTGCCGCATCGCCGGCCCGGGCCTCGCCAACGCCGAAGCGATCGTTCCCTACAGCTACTGCGGCACGATGGGGCTGGTGCAGGGCGAGAGCATGGCCGGGCGGTTCTTCCACCGCCTCGGCGCGTCGCTGCTCGATCGCACGATCTGTTCGTCGGCGGGCGGCGAGGCGCTCGCCGCCACCTACGGCGCTAAGGTCGGCATGCACGTCGAGCACTACGCCGAGAGCCGGCTGATCGTCATCTGGGGCAGCAACTCGATCACCTCGAACCTGCACTTCTGGCGCGTTGCGCTCGATGCCAAGCGCGTCGGCGCCAAGCTCGTCTGCATCGACCCGCGGCGCACTGAGACCGCCGAGCGCTGCCACGAGCACATCGCGCTCCTGCCCGGCAGCGACGGCGCGCTCGCGCTCGGCGTCATGCACGAGCTCGTCGTCCACGATTGGCTCGACCACGACTACATCGGCCACCACGTCGATGCCGGCTGGACGGCGCTGCGCATGCGCGCGCTCGAGTGGCCGCCCGAGCGTGCCGCTGCCGTGTGCGGCATCGACGCGGCACAGGTGCGTGCGCTCGCGCGCGACTACGCGACGCTGCGGCCGGCGGCGATCCGCCTCAACTACGGCATGCAGCGCGTCCGCGGCGGCGGCAACGCGACGCGGCTGATTGCGATCCTGCCCTGCCTCGTCGGCGCCTGGCGGCATCGCGCCGGCGGCCTCCTGCTGTCGGCGTCCGGGTGGTTCCGCAACGTCCGCGCCGACGCTGCGCTGCAGCGGCCCGACCTGCTCGCCGGCCGCCGGCCGCGGACGATCAACATGAGCACGATCGGCGACGACCTGCTGTGCGAGAGCGGCGAACGTCGCGCCGGCGGCACGCCGTTCGGTCCGAGGATCGAGGCGCTCGTCGTCTACAACAGCAACCCGGTCGCGGTCGCACCCGAGTCGGCGAAGGTCGCGCGCGGCTTTGCGCGCGACGATCTCTTCACCGTCGTGCTCGAGCACTTTCTGACCGATACCGCGGATCACGCCGACTACGTGCTGCCGGCGACGACGCAGCTCGAGCACCTCGACGTCCACACCAGCTACGGCCACACGTATGCGCTCGTCAACGAGCCGGCGATCGCGCCGCTCGGCGAAGCGAGGCCGAACACGCAGATCTTTCGCCAGCTTGCCGCCCGGATGGGCTTCGACGAGCCATGCTTCGCCGACGACGACGAAGCGCTCGCGCGGACCGCATTTCGCGGCGACAGCGATGGAGGCATCGATTTCGACGCCTTGCGCGCGCGCGGCTGGGTCAAGCTGCCGATCGCCGAGGCGCCGTTCGCGAACGGCGGCTTTCCGACCGCCGACGGCAAATGTCGGATCGACCCGCCCGGCCTCGGCGTTCCCGATTTCGTCGCGAACTACGAGTCGGCGCACAGCACGCCGGCGGTCGCGGCGCGCTTTCCGCTCGCGATGATCTCGCCGCCGGCGCGCAACTTCCTCAACTCGAGCTTCGTCAACGTGACGAGCCTGCGCGCGATCGAGGGCGAGCCGGTCCTCGAGATCTCGGCCGCCGACGCCGCGCCGCGCGGCATCGCCTCGGGCGATCGCGTCCGCATCTTCAACGACCGCGGCTCGATCGTCTGCAAGGCGGTGGTCGGCAGCCGGGCGCGGCCAGGCGTCGTCAACGGCCTCGGCGTCTGGTGGCGAAAGCTCGGCCGCGACGGCAAGAACGGCAACGAGCTCACCCACCAGCGGCTGACCGACATCGGCCGGGCGCCGAGCTTCTACGACTGTCTCGTCGAAGTCGAGCGCGACGCCGTGCCGGCGACGGCGTGAGGCGCGGCGCTCGCATCGTGGCCTGGGGCATCGGCGGGGTCGCGGCGACAGCGCTCGTCGCGGCTGCGGGCATCTGCCTGACTTCGGGCTGCGCGACGGTCGGCTATTACGCCCAGGCCGTCGCCGGCCATCTCGAGATCCTGCAGGCGGCGCAGCCGGTGTCGCAGGTGCTCGACGACCCGACGACGAGCGCGGCGCTGAAGGAGCGCCTCGAGCTCTCGCAGCGAATGCGCGACTTCGCGGTGCACGACCTCGACGAGCCCGACAACGCGAGCTACCGCCGCTATGCCGACCTGCACCGCAGCGCTGCGGTCTGGAACGTCGTCGCTGCGCCCGAGCTGTCGCTGGTGCCGAAGACGTGGTGCTTCTGGGTCGTCGGCTGCGTCGGCTACCGCGGCTACTACGTCGAGGCGCGCGCCGATGCGCTCGCCGCCGAGCTGCGCGGCGAAGGCCTCGACGTCGCCGTCTATCCCGTGCCCGCGTATTCGACGCTCGGGCGGCTGCCGACCGGTGGCTGGTTCGCCGACCCGCTCCTCAACACCTTCATCTTCGATCCGGAAGGCGAGCTGGCGCGGCTCGTCTTCCACGAGCTCGCGCACCAGACCGCGTTCGCTGTCGACGACACGACGTTCAACGAGTCGTTCGCGACGACGGTCGAGACGATCGGCGCCGCGCGCTGGCTCGCCGCGCACGGCACGCCGGCGGCACGCGAGGAGGCCGCGCGCGCCGAGTCGCGGCGCGCCGACTTTCGTGCCCTGACCGACCGCTACCGCGACGAGCTCGAGCGGCTATACGCGAGCGCCGCTAGCGACGATGCAAAGCGTGCCGGCAAGGCTGCCGTGCTGGCGCGGCTGCGCGCCGACTACGCCGCGATGAAGGCAACGCGCTGGGGCGGCTATTCCGGCTACGACCGCTGGTTCGCCAACGCCAACAACGCCGAGTTCGGCGTCCTCACGAGCTACACCGGCCTGATGCCCGCGTTCGAGCACCTGTTCGATCGCGAAGGGCGCGACTTCGCGCGCTTCTTCGCCGAGGTCCGCCGCATCGCGGCGCTGCCGAAGGCCGAGCGCACGCGCGCCCTCGAGCGCTAAGCTCGCTGCTGACTCGCCGCTGTCGTCGTCTTCACCGGAGCGTTTCCATGGCCGAGATCCACATCCATCGTGCGCATCGGCTCGGCCTTGCCAAGGCGCGCAAGACCGCATGGCGCTGGGCCGAGCGCGCCGAGGAGAAATTCGGCATGGAGTGCACGCTCCATGAAGGCGAGACCAGCGACGTCGTCGAGTTCGTCCGGCCGGGCGTCGAGGGCCGCCTGATCGTCGCGGCCGACTCGTTCGATCTCACCGCGCAGCTCGGCCTCGTGCTCGGCGTGTTTCGCGGTCGCATCGAAGAGGCCATCGAGGAGAACCTCGACGCCGTCCTCGCCGACGCTGCGGCGGTGAAAAAGAAATCCGCCGGCAAGGCCGCGGCGAAGAGAAAGTGACGACGGCGGCTACTTCAGCGATTCGATGAGGTCGACGTACTCCTGCATCGCCTCGTCCTTCGCCTTGCCTGTAAGCTCGTTCCAGGCGTCCCACTTGGCGCGGCCGATCATGTCGCCGAAGCCCGGACGCTTGCCTTCGGCGTCGCCGCTCGACGCCTGCTTGTAGAGCGCGTAGAGCTTGAGCAGCGTCATGTTGTCAGGCTTTTCGGGAAGGTTCTTCGAGTCTGCGACTGCTTGCTCGAACGTCGCCTGCAGGTCGGCCATGGTGTTCCTCTCGGCTCGTAGTGAAAGTCGCGATTGACCCCGCCGATCTTAGCCAGCATCTTGACGGCCACCGCTCCCTGGGTGTCGCAGCGCAGCCGATGAACACTCCCGCCGCCGTTTGCGAGCGCATGTCACGCGTCGACACCGCCTGGCTGCGAATGGACAACGACGTCAACCTGATGATGATCGTCGGCGTCTGGCTGCTGCGCCCGCAGATCGCCTATGAGACGCTCTGCCGCCGCGTCGAGACCAGGCTCCTGCGCTACCCGCGCTTCGGCTGCGTCGTCGTCCGCGACGTCGACGGCGCGAAGTGGTGCACCGACGAAGACTTCGACATCCATCGCCACGTCGTCCGCGAGAAGCTAAGGCGCCGGCGCGGGCAGAGCGAGCGCGCGGCACTGCAGGAGCGTGTCGGTGCGCTCGCCGCCGAGCCGCTCGATCCCGCGCGCCCGCTTTGGGAATTCCGCCTGATCGAGGACTACGAGGGTGGCAGCGCGCTCGTCGCTCGCGTCCACCACTGCATCGGCGACGGCATCGCGCTCATCTCGGTCATGCTCTCGATCACCGACGGCGGCAGCGATCCGCCGCTGCGCGAACGCATTTCTCGCGGCGGCGAAGACGGCGGCGACTGGCTTGCGGGGCTCGTGCTGAAGCCTCTCGACGGCTTGTCGACCAAGGCCGCCGCGCTGGTCGAGAAATCGATCGCGCGCTCGCTCGACGTGCTGGCCGATCCGAAGCAAGGACTCGCCGGCGCTGTCGACGCCGCACGACTCGGCGCCCGGGTGATCAACGACGTCGCCGCGATGGCGTTGATGGCCGACGATTCGCCGACGCTGCTGAAAGGAACGCCGAGCGGCACGAAGCGCGTCGCCTGGGGCGAGCCGATCGCGCTCGCCGACGTCAAGGCGATCGGCAGCGTCCTCGGCTGCTCGGTCAACGACGTCCTTCTCGCCTGTGTCGCCGGTGCGATCGGGCACTGGCTGCGCGCCGAGGGCGACGATCCCGCGGGCAAGGAGATCCGCGCGATGGTGCCCGTCAACCTGCGGCCGCTCGAGGACGCGTGGCAACTCGGCAACCGCTTCGGCCTGGCACCACTCGTGTTGCCGATCGGCGTTGATCATCCGGTCGAGCGCGTATTCGCGGTGCGGGCGCGGATGGCCGAGCTGAAGTCGAGCTACCAGCCGCGGCTCGCGTTTGCGGTGCTCACCGTCGCCGGCCTGATGGCCAAGCCGGTGCAGGACGCGATGCTCGGCCTGTTCGCAAGGAAGACGACCGCCGTCATGACCAACGTGCCGGGGCCGGCCGTGCCGTTGAAGTTCTGCGGCTCGACCTTGCGCCAGACGATGTTCTGGGTGCCGGCGTCGGGCGACGTCGGAGTCGGCGTCAGCATCCTCTCGTACGCGGGCGGAGTGCAGTTCGGCCTCATCACCGACGAGGCGTTGTGCGCCCAGCCGCAAGCGATCATCGACGGCTTCGAGCCGGAGTTCGAAAAGCTCCTGCTGCTGACGATGATGGCGCCCTGGGGCACATCGGGCTGATCCGTCCTCGTCGTGACCGCCGTCATCCGTGTATCACGGTCCCCGGCCAAAACAGCGCATTCCGCTCGCGACGCTATCCGGGCGCCAACGGCATCTCGAAAGCGACCGTGGGCAGTTCACCCAGCGCGATCGCGACGGCTCCGTGCTGTCGGGCCTGCCGGCGGTGGTCGGCGGCGTCAACTCGGGCGTTGCCACCGGCGCGCAGCAGGCGCCGGTCAACCTCACGCAGGCGCAGACCGCCGCCTACCTCGACGTGTTCAACCATCCGTGTATCGGGCGCTCTTTCAGTGGGGAGGCGATCTAAGCAACGACGCGTCGCTCGAGTACACGACCCACGCGGCCGCCGAGGGAGGGCTGACGGCAATCTGACCATCGGCACGCCGAACATCTTCAGCAACGTCGGTGACCAGACCTGGTCGAGCTATGGCTTCGACACCGGGATGCACATCTTCGAAGTCGGCCCGGTGACCGCGGTCCCCGAGCCCGAGACGATCTGGCTGACCGGGCTCGGTCTGCTCGCCCTGGCCGGCGAGCGGCGGCGCCGGCGTCGCTGAGCTAGCGGGCGCGCCAGGGAGCGGCGCGAGGCGGAGCCGCGCTAGACTGAATCCATGCTGGCATCCGATGCGCTCTCGCATCTCACCGTCCTCGACCTGACACGCGTCCGCGCCGGCCCGACGGCGGTCCGCCAGCTCGCCGACTGGGGCGCGCAGGTGATCAAGATCGAGATGCCGCCGGCGATGGAGGAGGGGGACGGGGTAGGCGGCCCACGCGATGGCAGCGACTTTCAGAACGTCCATCGCAACAAGCGCGGCATGACGCTCAACCTGAAGTCGGCCGAGGGCGTCGCGATCCTGAAGCAGCTGGTCGCGCGCGCCGACATCCTGGTCGAGAACTATCGGCCCGACGTCAAGCGAAAGCTCGGCATCGGCTACGAGACGATGGCCGAAGTAAATCCGCGCCTCGTCTACGCGAGCATCTCGGGCTACGGCGAGGAAGGCCCGTATCGGTTGCGCCCCGGCTTCGACCAGATCGCGCAGGGCATGGGCGGCCTGATGTCGATCACCGGCCTGCCGGGGCAGGGACCGGTGCGGGTCGGCATCCCCGTCGCCGATCTCTGCGCTGGCATCTTCTGCGCCTGGGGAATCGCGGTCGCGGTGATCGAGCGCGAGAAGTCAGGCAAAGGCCAGTGGGTCAAGTCGTCGCTGCTGCAGGCGCAGCTCTTCATGCTCGACTTCCAGGCCGCGCGCTGGCTGATGGAGGGCGTTGTCGCACGCCAGGCCGGCAACAACCACCCGACGTCGATTCCGACCGGCGTCTTCAGGACCCGCGACGGCCACATGAACATCGCGGTGTCGGGCGGCAGGATCTGGCTGCGCTTCTGCGACGCGATCGGCGCGCCCGAGCTCGCCGCGCATCCCGATTACAAGACCGCGGCGCTGCGCTCGGAGCACCGCGACCGGCTGCACGTCGATCTCGAAAAGCATCTCCAGGCGCGCGACACCGCCGATTGGGTCGCGGCGCTCAACGCCGCCGGCGTGCCGTCAGGCCCGATCTACGCGATCGACGAGGCGTTCGCCGATTCGCAGGTGCGCCAGCTCGGCATCGTCCAGAAGGTCGACGATGTCGCCTACCTCGGCCAGCCGGTGACGCTCAGCCGGACGCCGAGCCGGGTCGTCGCACACCCGCCCGGCCAGGGCGAGCACACCGCCGAGGTCCTGCGAACGCTTGGCCTCGGCGACGCCGACATCGAGCGGCTGCGAAGTCAGGGAGTCGTCTGAAGGATTCACATGGCGAGCGAAAAACTGATCGCGAAGAAGGCCGACGGCGTCGGCTGGATGATCTTCAACAACCCCGAGAAGCTGAACGCGATCTCGCTCGAGATGTGGCAGGCGGCACTCGAGGCGATGGCCGATTTCGCGGCCGATCCTGCGGTGCGGGTGATGGTCGTCACCGGCGCCGGCGGCAAGGCGTTCGCGTCGGGCGCCGACATCTCGAGATTCCAGGACGAGCGCCGGGAGGCCGAGGCCGTCGCGCACTATCAGGCGACGACGCAGCAGGCGTACTCGGTACTCCAGGGCATGGCGATTCCGACCATCGCGATGATCCGCGGCTACTGCATCGGCGGTGGCACCGCTGTCGCGGTCTGCTGCGACCTGCGCATCTGCACCGACAGCGCGAAGTTCGGCATTCCTGCGGCCAGGCTCGGCCTCGGCTACGGCCTCCATCGCGCCCAGCCGCTGGTCGATCTGATCGGGCCGGCGAATGCGAAGGAGATGTTCTTCACCGGCCGCCAGTTCGACGCCCGCGAGGCCGAGAAGATGGGCCTCGTCAACCGCGTCGTCGCCGACGAGGCGCTCGAACCGACGGTCGAGGAGACGGCGAGGACAATCGTCGGCAACGCACCGCTCACGGTCCGCTGCGCGAAGCTCGTCGTCGGCGAGGCGCTGAAAGACGCCGCCGAGCGCGACGTCGCCGCCGCCGAGCGCGCGGTCGCCGCGTGCTTCGCGAGCGCCGACTACAAGGAAGGGCAGGCGGCGTTCATGGAGAAGCGCAAGCCCAGATTCACCGGCACCTGATCAGCGTACGGCCAACGCGGATCGCGAGGACTCCCGTCATGGAAACGACGCCCACCGGCGAGCATGTCATCGTCGAGCGCGACGGACCGGTCGTCACGTTGACGTTCAACCGGCCCGAGGCGCGCAACGCGATGACCTGGGCCATGTACCAGCGCCTGAGCGAAGTCTGCGACGAGGTCGACGGCGACGACGGCGTGCGCGTTCTGGTTCTCCGGGGCGCCGGCGGCAAGGCGTTCGTCGCGGGCACCGACATCAGCCAGTTCCTGAGCTTCGAAAGCGGCGACGACGGCCTTCGCTACGAGCGCGACGCCGATCGCCTCCTCGGCCGCGTGGCAGACGTCAGGAAGCCCGTCATCGCGCAGATCGAGGGCTTCGCGGTCGGCGGCGGCTTTGGCATCGCTGCCGGCTGCGACCTGCGGATCGCGACTGCCGACGCACGGTTCGGCGCGCCGATCGCGCGCACGCTCGGCAACTGCCTGTCGATGCGGACCTACGCGCGCTACCTCGACTTGCTCGGTCCTTCGCGATTGAAGGAACTCATCTTCACGGCGCGCCTGCTTTCGGCCGATGAGGCGCTCGCGGCGGGCTTCGTCCACGAGATCGTTGCTGCGGAACGGATCGCGGCGCGCGTCAGCGAGCTCGCCGCGCAGGTCGCGTCGCATGCACCGATCACGTTGCGAGTGACCAAGGAAGCGATCCGCCGCCTCCAGGACGCGCGCCCGGTGCCCGATGGCAGCGACCTCATCGCGGAGACGTACGGAAGTGCCGACTTCCGCGAGGGCGTTCGCGCCTTCGTCGACAAGCGGCCGCCGCGCTGGACCGGCAAGTAAAGGTTCTTTGCATCTCGTTGCCCGATCTGTCGGGCACGTGCGTCGCCGCCGGACTAAGATCGCCGACCGATGAACTTGGGCAGCCTGCGCGCGACTTCGCGACGACACGTGTCGTGGCTGGTCTGGCTCGGCCTCCTGTTCGCGTTCGCACAGGTCGCGGCAAGCGCGCATGCGATCTCGCACCTGGGAGGGGACGCCGGCCGCTCGCGCGACGGCAGCGCCGTCCACGCGCACTGCGACCTGTGCCTGCTCGGCGCCAGCATCGGCGGCGCCGCGCCGGCGGCCGAGTCGCCGTCCGCCTGGCGTCCCGACCTCGTCGACGTCGCCTATGTCGACGACCTTTGCCCCTTTGTCGCGAGCGCTCCCGCGCTCGCGTATCGAAGCCGCGCGCCTCCCCTCGTTCCGCGCTGACCCATGACCCGTTGCGTTGCCGCTCGTCTCGAGCGGCGGGCAACGGCATCCGTCACCACCGGAGCACCAGATGAAGCTCATGACTGCGGCCATGCTGGCCGCGCTGGCTTGCCCCATGGCAGCCCACGCCGACGACGCAGCCGACCTGGCCGCGATCCGCAAGGACATGGAAGCGATGCGTGCAGCGTACGAGACGAGGCTGCAGGCGCTCGAGCGGCGGCTGCAGAGTGCCGAGGCGGCGCTCGCTGCCGCGCCTGCACCCGCAAGCGCCGCGGCTGCGGTCGTCGCGCCGTCGCAGCCACTGCCGACCGCAGTTGCTGCAGCCCCCGCGCCGACTCCCGCGCCAGCGCCGACCGGCGGCGCACCAGCGAATGCAGGTGCCTTCAACCCCTCGATGTCGCTCATCCTCTCGGGGCTGTACACGAACACGTCGCAGGACCCCTCGAGGTACGCGATCACCGGCTTTCCGTTGCCAGCCGACGCGGGGATCGGGCCGGGGACGCGCGGCCTCAGCCTCGCCGAATCGGAGCTCGGTTTCGCCGCCAGCGTCGACCCATACTTGCGCGGCGCCGCCAACATCGCGCTCGAGGCCGACAACAGCGTCTCGATCGAAGAGGCCTACATCCAGACGACATCGCTCGGCAACGGCTTCGCGGTGAAGGCGGGGCGCTTTTTCTCCGGCATCGGCTACCTCAACCCGCAGCATTCGCACACTTGGGACTTCGTCGACAACCCGCTCGCCTACCAGGCGATGCTCGGTACCCAATACGACGACGACGGAGTGCAGGTGACATGGGTGCCGCCGATCGACCAATATCTGGAGTTCGGCGCCGAAGTCGGGCGCGGACGGACCTTCCCGGGCACCGACACGAGCCGCAACGGCGCCGGCATGACCTCGCTCTTCGCGCACACAGGCGGCGACATCGGCGACAGCAGCAGCTGGCGCGCGGGCCTCTCGATGCTCAATGCCAAAGCGACCGACCAGGGCCTCGTCGCGCCCAACATCGACGGCACGCTTGTCAACAACAGCTTTACGGGCGACACGCGCGTCTACGTCGCCGACGCGATCTGGAAGTGGGCGCCGCACGGCAACGCGACGCGAACAAACTTCAAGTTGCAGGGCGAATACCTGCACAGCACGCGCAACGGCAGCCTCGTCTACGACGTCAGCGGCGCAAACAGCAGCGGCTCGTACCGCGCCCAGCAGTCGGGCTGGTATGTGCAGGGCGTCTACCAGTTCATGCCGTACTGGCGCGTCGGCCTACGCACGGAGCAGCTCGACGCCGGTAACCCAAACTACGGCATCAACAGCCCGTTCTTTCCGACGAGCGGCTTCACGCCACACAAGAACTCGCTGATGGTCGACTTCAACCCGAGCGAGTTCTCGCGCGTTCGCCTGCAATTCGCGCAAGATCACTCGCGCGAGGGCGTCACTGACAACCAGTGGTTCCTGCAATACCAGATGAGCCTGGGCGCGCACGGCGCGCACAGCTACTGAACGCCGCGCTTAACGGAGCCATTCATGAACAGACTTCGCTTCCTCTTTTCCATCCTCGTCGCGCCGCTGGCGCTGGTAGCCCTTCCCGCCGACGCTGCGCTCCGGGTCTTTGCCTGCGAGCCCGAATGGGGCGCGCTGGCGCAGGAGCTCGGCGGCAATCTCGTTGACGTCTCGGTAGCGACGAATGCCTTGCAGGACCCGCACCAGATCCAGGCCAAGCCCAGCCTCATCGCACGCACACGCAGCGCCGATCTCGTGGTCTGTACCGGCGCCGAGCTCGAGATTGGCTGGCTGCCGGTGCTTCTGCAGCAATCGGGCAACGCCAAGGTGCAGCCCGGCCAGGCGGGCAACTTCGCCGCCGCCGACTACGTGCGCAAGCTCGAGGTGCCGAGCCAGCTCGACCGCTCACAGGGCGATGTGCACGCCGCGGGCAATCCGCACATCCAGACCGACCCGCGCAATTTCGCTCTCGTCGCAACCGCGCTTGCGGCGCGCCTGGCGCAGCTCGACCCCTCGCACGCCGGCGACTACGCGAAGATGCAGGCGAGCTTCGCGCAGCGCTGGCAGCAGGCGATCGCGCGCTGGACGACGCAAGCCGCGCCGTTGCGAGGCATGCCGGTCGTCTCGCAGCACAAGGCTTTTGTCTATCTCTACGACTGGCTCGGCCTGAAGGAAGTCGCCGTGCTCGAACCCAAACCCGGCGTCGAGCCGACGGCTTCGCATCTGCAGGAGGTGCTCGAGGCGCTGAAGACGACGCCGGCGCGCATGGTCATCTACTCGGCGTATCAGGATCCGCGTCCGTCGGAGTGGCTCTCGTCGCACGCCAACATTCCGGCGGTGAAAGTACCCTTTACCGTGGGCGGGACGGAAGGTGCCAAGGATCTATTCGGTCTCTTCGACGATACCGTGGCGCGCCTTCTCGCTGCCGGCGTCAAGCCATGAGTGGCGCGGGGCTGTTCCCCGGGCACTCGTTCCTCTGCACGCGGACAGGCGCGAAGCGACGCAGGGGGCGCGCATGAACTGGAGCGCGCTGGATTGGGGCATCCTCGGGCCGGCTCTCGTCGCCGGGCTGCTCGTGCTCGTCACGCACGTGCCGCTCGGGATGCAGGTGCTCGACCGCGGCATTGTTTTCATCGACCTCGCCATCGCCCAGATCGCCGGCCTCGGCGTCATCGCCGCCGACACCTTCGGCCTGCCCGAAGGCGGCATCGCAGTGCAAGCCGCGGCGGTGACGGCCGCCCTGCTTGGCGCTTGGCTCCTCACGTGGACCGAAAAGCGCGCGGCGCAGCAGCAGGAGGCGCTGATCGGCGTCCTATTCATTCTCGCCGCGTGCGCGGGGCTGCTGCTGCTCGCCGGCAATCCGCACGGTGGCGAGCACCTCAAGGACCTACTCGTCGGTCAGATCCTCTGGGTGCGCCCGACGCACCTGTTCTGGCTCGCCGGTCTCTCGCTGCTGCTGGTCGCGGCACTCGCTTCCGGCGGGATCGCGCGCCTCGGCAGGTTCGGCTTCTACGGCGCGTTCGCGCTCGCGGTAACGGCGTCGGTGCAACTCGTCGGCGTCTATCTCGTCTTCTCGAGCCTCATCATTCCGGCGCTCGCGACCAGCGGCGAGACAGGCCGACGCAGGTTCGCCGTCGCCTATGCGATCGGTGCGACCGGGTACGCGCTCGGCCTTGCCCTGTCGGCGTTGTTCGACTTGCCGTCGGGCGCGGTGATCGTTTGCACGCTGGCGGCATGCGGCCTCGCCTGGAAGGCGATGTTCGACGTGCGGGCTACGCCGCCGCCGTCAGTCGCTTGATGCGGCGCTGCGCGGCCGTCGTGATGAGGCTTTGCTCGAGCGCGTTCGCGTGCTCGTAGAGCGAATAGCCTTCGCGCAGGCACCCGGCCTGGCGCTCGGCGGCGGACGCGGGCGGCAGGACCTTGAAATCGTCCTCGGCATCCTGCAGCAGCTGCCGTGCCTCGGCTTCGCGCAAGCCGGCAAAGTATTGCGTGCCGATGATCGCGATGCCGCTGCGGACGACCTTCAGCAGCTCGACCTCGACCGCCTCGCCCGCCTTCATCGCATCGGCAAGGCTCGACTCCTGCGCCTTCAGCGCAGCGACGCACGCCGCTGCGTGCGGCGACGAGGCGGGCGCCGAGACCGCGCCTCCGGCGACCAGGGCCAGTACGAATGCGAACGGGATGACGATCGGTCGGTGCATGTTCGGTGTTGGCGAGGCGTTGCGCTTCAACGAACGCGGGCGACTCTGAGTTGACCTCGTGACTGCCGTCGCCTATTCCCAGCGGCGACGCCAAAACCCTGCGCCGACCATGTTGCGCAGTGTGCGGCAACCCCGCTTGGCGGCGACCGCGCCGCACGGCACACTCGGGCCCGTGAGCCGAGGCCCCCTGCGTCTGCACGTCCCCGAGCCGACCGGGCGCCCGGGGCAAGAGACGGACTTCTCGTACCTGCACCTCGCGCCGGCCGGCGCAGTGCCGCGGCCGGCCGTCAACGTCTCACCGCGGCAGACGAGCGATCTCGCCTACACGATGATCCGCGTCCTCGACGACGATGGCCGCGCGGTCGGCCCGTGGACGCCGCAGCTCGGCGTCGAGCGCCTGCGCGCCGGGATGAAGGCGATGCTGAAGACGCGCGCCTTCGACGCCCGCATGCTGATCGCGCAGCGGCAGAAGAAGATCTCGTTCTACATGCAGTGCGTCGGCGAGGAGGCGATCGCGACCGCGCACGCGCAAGCACTCGAGCCTGGCGACATGTGCTTTCCAACCTATCGCCAGCAAGGCTTGCTGCTTGCGCGCGACGACATCTCAATGGTCGAGCTGATGTGCCAGCTGCTCAGCAACCAGCGTGATCCACTGAAGGGCCGCCAGCTGCCGGTGATGTACTCGTACAAGCGCGCGGGCTTTTTCACCATCTCCGGCAATCTCGCGACGCAGTACATCCAGGCCGTCGGCTGGGCGATGGCATCGGCGATCAAGGAAGACACCAAGATCGCATCGGCATGGATCGGCGACGGCGCGACCGCCGAGGCCGACTTCCACACCGCGCTCACGTTCGCCAACGTCTACCAGGCGCCGGTCATCCTCAACGTCGTCAACAACCAGTGGGCGATTTCGACCTTCCAGTCGATCGCCGCCGGCGACGCGACGACCTTTGCCGCACGCGGCGCAGGTTGCGGCATCGCCTCGCTGCGGGTCGACGGCAACGATTTCCTCGCCGTCTACGCGGCCTCCGCGTGGGCGGCCGAGCGCGCGCGCTCGAACCTCGGGCCGACGCTGATCGAGTGGGTGACGTACCGCGCCGGCGCGCATTCGACGTCCGACGATCCGTCGCGCTATCGGCCGGGCGACGACTACAAGCACTTTCCGCTCGGCGACCCCGTCGCCCGCTTGAAGAAGCACCTGATCGGCCTCGGCGCCTGGTCTGACGACGAGCACGAGGCGACAGTGAAGAAGCTCGAAGCCGAGGTCAGCACGGCGCTGAAGGAAGCCACCCAATACGGCTCGCTCCTCGACGGCCACACGCCGCCGATCGAAACGATGTTCGAGGACGTCTACAAGGACATGCCGGCGCACCTGGTCGACCAGCTGCGCCAGGCGAGGCGGCAGGGCTGAGCGATGGCGAGCATGACGATGATCCAGGCGCTGCGCTCGGCGATGGACGTCATGCTCGGGCGCGACGACAACGTCGTCATCTATGGCCAGGACGTCGGCTACTTCGGCGGCGTCTTTCGCGTCACCGACGGCCTGCAGGCGAAGTACGGCAAGACGCGCGTGTTCGACGCGCCGATCTCCGAGGGCGGCATCGTTGGCTCGGCGATCGGCATGGCAGCGTACGGTCTGCGGCCGGTCGTCGAGGTCCAGTTCGCCGACTACTTCTATCCGGCGTCGGACCAGATCGTCTCCGAGGCGGCCCGGCTGCGCTACCGCTCGGCGGGTGACTTCACTGCGCCGATCACGGTCCGCATGCCGTGCGGCGGCGGCATCTACGGCGGCCAGACGCACAGCCAGAGCCCCGAGGCGCTGTTCACGCACGTCTGCGGCATCCGCACCGTGATGCCGAGCAATCCGTACGATGCCAAGGGGCTGCTAATCGCGTCGATCGAAAACGACGACCCGGTCATCTTCCTTGAGCCCAAGCGCCTCTACAACGGGCCGTTCGACGGCCACCACGGCAAGCCGGTCGTGCCGTGGTCCGCGCACCCGTCGGGCGAAGTGCCCGAAGGCCACTACACGGTGCCGCTCGATTCGGCGGTGGTGTTTCGCCCCGGCGATGACCTGACCGTGCTGACCTACGGCACGATGGTCTTCGTCTGCGAGGCGGCGGTGAAGGAGACCGGAATCGACGCCGAGATCATCGACCTGCGCACGCTCTGGCCGCTCGACCTCGAGACGGTCGTCGCGTCGGTCAAGAAGACCGGCCGCTGCATCGTTGTCCACGAGGCGACGCGGACGAGCGGCTTCGGAGCCGAGCTCGTCTCGCTCGTGCAGGAGCACTGCTTCTACCAGCTCGAGGCACCGGTCGAGCGCATCACCGGTTGGGACACACCGTATCCGCACGCGCTCGAATGGGCGTACTTCCCCGGGCCGGAGCGCGTCGCGGCAGCGCTGCAGCGCGCCGTGGAGCCCTGACGTGTCCGTTCACGTCATCCGCGTTCCCGATCTCGGCGAAGGCATCGCCGAAGTCGAGTTGGTGGCGTGGCACGTCCAGCCCGGCGACGCGATCGCCGAAGACCAGGGGCTCGCCGACGTGATGACCGACAAGGCGTCGGTCGAGATCCCGTCGCCGGTCGCCGGCAAGGTGATCGCGCTCGGTGGCGAGGTCGGGCAGATGCTCGCGGTCGGATCGGAGCTGATCCGGATCGAGCTCGAAGGCAGCGCCGGCGCTTCGACGCCGGCGCCAGCATCGATGACCGAGCGAGCGACGACGGTGGCAACCGCACCGAAGGCAGCCGAGCCGAAACCTGCAGCCGAAGCGAAACCGGTCGCCGCTTCAAAGCCTGCAGCGGCGGCCAAGCCTGCAGTCGCGTCGATTGCTGCACCAGTGCCTCGTGCTGCAGCGGGCACGCGCCCGATCGCATCGCCTGCCGTGCGTGCCCGCGCCTGGGAGCTCGGCGTCGACTTGAAGACCGTCGCTGCGACCGGCATGGCCGGTCGCATCACCCGCGCCGATCTCGAGGCGCAGGCAGCGCGCGCCGGCGCGCGGTCCGGGCAGGCGACGCGCGGCGTTGCGCCGGCGAGCGATGCGACCGAGGCGATCAAGATCGTCGGCCTGCGTCGCCGCATCGCCCAGAAGATGCAGGAATCGAAGCGCCGCATTCCGCACTACACCTACGTCGAGGAGCTCGACGTCACCGAGATCGAAGGCTTGCGCGCGCACCTGAACGCGAAATGGCGCGATTCGCGCGCCCGCCTCACGCTGCTGCCGTTCCTGGTCCGCGCTGTCGTCCTCGCCGTGCGCGACTTTCCGATGGTCAACGCGCGCTTCGACGATGAGGCCGGCGTGCTCACCCGCCACAGCGCGGTCCACGTCGGCATCGCGACGCAGACGCCGGCCGGGCTTGTCGTTCCCGTGCTGCGCGATGCGCAAGCGCACGACCTGTGGTCGAGCGCTGCCGAGATCGCGCGCCTCGCCGAGTCGGCACGGAGCGGCAAGGCGGTGCGCGACGAGCTCACCGGCTCGACGATCACGATCACGAGCCTCGGCAAGCTCGGCGGCATCGTCTCGACCCCGGTGATCAACCATCCCGAGGTCGCGATCGTCGGTGTCAATCGCGTCGCGCTGAGGCCGGCGGTGCGCGACGGGGGCATCGTCCCGCGGCAGCTGATGAACCTGTCGTCGTCGTTCGATCACCGCGTCGTCGACGGCGCCGACGCAGCGGCGTTCATCCAGCGCGTACGTGAGCTCGTCGAGCGTCCGGCGACGCTGTTCGTCGAATAGGGCGGCTTGGCCGCGGCGATCCGGACCATGCCGCCGGTGCCGGCATCGCGGCGAACCATGAAGCCGAGCGCGGTGAGCGTCGCGACCAGGTGGTCAGGGGCGGGGCACAGCTTCGGATGAACGCTGACCCGCGTCTGCCAGCCGGCGGACGTGCGTTCCTCCAGCAGGTCGTGGACGCGCGCGAGCTCGGCATCGAAGTCGAGGAAGCACGTAGACGCGGGACCATCGTCGCTGCAGACGTACTCGTTTCGCGACCGCGGCAGCGGCGGTTCGCGAAACGAGAACGCCAGCGTGCCGCCGGGCGCGAGGATCGAGGACGCGTCGCCGGCAAGCGCGCCGACGTCGTCGAAGCTCGGCAGGTGCATCACCGTGTCGCCCATCCGCAGCGCGCCTTCCGCGGGTTCCTCGAGTTGGCACGTGAAGGCGCGGAAATCGTCGCCAATGCCGCCGCTCGGCACCTCGCCGGCGAGCGTTCGCAGCGATGCGACGAACTCCGCCGAGGCATCGACCGCGACCACGCCCGAGCCGCGGCCCGCGAGCGGAATCGCGTGCCTGCCGAAGCCGGCACCGAGATCGACGAGCGGATCGCAATGCGTCTGCGGCAGACCGAGCGACTCGACTTCGATCCTGCCGGCGTCGAGCGTTGACCTGGCGCCGCTCTCCATCCAGATGTAGACGCGCGAACGGCGCGCATCGCCGTGCTCGGCAGCCCTCGTCATGTCGGTCCGCTCCGGCGCCTCACTGCGGCCGGACGGCGAACAGCGGCGCGACCAGCACGGCCGAGCGAACGCCCGAGATCGCCATCCGCGCACGCGCGCCAGGGTCTTGCCACGGCGGCGCGGCTTCGACCGCCACCTCGACGCAGACGCTGCTCGGCCGCAACGCCGAGACGAGGGCGACGCCGTTGCAGTCGAGCGTGAAGTGCTCGCCGGCCGAGAGCACGATGTCGCGCAGGTCGCCGTCCTGGGTCAGCCAGAGCTCGCCGCGCAGGCAGACGATGTCGGTGCCCGTGGCGTCGTCGAAACGCATGATCTGGTGCTTGCGCAAGTCGAAGCAACTGTCGTCGATCCTGATGTCCATGGCCGCCATTGCATCGCGCGCGCGTGATCGCGTCCTGCCTGCGCGTCCGCCGCGACCGTCCGGCCGTCCGGATCGCCGATTCGGCGGCCTCGTGCACTGGCATGCTGCCCGGATCCGGCGCCCAATCTATCCCCACTTCGGAGGAGAAACACCTTGTCGTCGCCTCGCATCGCTCCACTCGATCCGCCCTACGACGCCGACCTTCAGTCGGCGTTCGACGCGATCATGCGCGGCGCGCCGCCGCTGCTGCTCTTTCGCACCGTCGCCCGCAACCCGCGCGTGCTGCAGCGGATGATGGCGGGCGGCCTGCTCGATCGCGGCAGCATCGCGCTGCGCGCGCGCGAGCTCGCGATCCTGCGCACCTGCGCGCGCTGCGGCGCCGGCTACGAATGGGGAGTGCACGTCGCGACGTTCGCTGCCAAGGCCGGTCTCGACGAGCGCCAGCTCCGCGCGACGGTGCACGGCAGCGCCGACGACGAGTGCTGGGACGCCGACGATCGGATCGTGCTGCGCCTCGCCGATCGGCTGCACGAGCAGAGCGACGTCGACGACGTGCTCTGGGCCGAGGCCGCGGCGCACTTCGCGCCGGCGCAGCTCGTCGAGCTCATCATGCTCGCCGGTCTCTACCACGCCGTCTCGTATCTCGCCAACGCGATGCGCGTCGACCGCGAGCCGTTCGCGCCGGCGTTCCCGGCCTGAGGCGCGACGCGCTTGCGCGCCAGTGCGCGTTCGGTTTGCCTTCAGCCGGCTTGTGCCACCCACTCGACGAGCGAGTCGAGCGCCGGCCTTCCCTTTGCCGCGTCGGGATCGGTGACGATCATCGAGACGGCGTAGACGCGGCCGCTGCGAGCGCGAACGTAGCCGGCGAGCGCGCGCGTGTCAGCGAGCGTCCCGGTCTTCAGGTACGCCTGGCCCGTCGCAGCGCCGCTCGTCATGCGGTGCACGAGCGTGCCGTCGACGCCGGCGATCGGAAGCGAATCGACGAGTGTCTGCGACTCGGCGCTGCGCCACGCGTTCCTCAGCAGCTCAACCAAGGCGCGGGGCTTGCCGCGTTCGGCGCGCGATTCGCCGGAGCCGAGGACGACAGTGATGTCGCCGTCGTGCAAACCTTGCAGGCGAAGCCACCCGCGCATGCGCTCCTGCGCCGCCTTCAGCGCGCCGACGCGCAGCCCGCCGCCGTCGCTGTCGTCGCCCGGCGCGAGCGAGAGCAGGACGCTGCGTGCAGCCTCGTTGTTGCTCGTCTTGTTCATCTCGCGCAGGACTTCGCCGACCGGCGTCAGCAATTCGCTCGACCAGCGCACGTGGCGTGGCCGCAGCGGCGCACGGTCGCGCTCGATGACGCGACCGTGCAAGGTCCCGCCGGCCTCGGCCCAGAGCTGGGCGACCATGCGCGACGTCGGGATCGGCTGCGCACGCATCGCGCCGAGCTCGGGATCGAGCCGAACACCGGGCGGCGGCGCGACGTACGCGATGTCCTCGCCGTGACAGTCGGCTCGCCAGCGGCCGCGCACCCAGAGTTGCAGCGGCGGCCCGGTGTCGATCTCGTCGGACGTCTTCCAGCGCGCCCAGGCGGCGCAGCCGCCGCCCATGAAGACGTCGTTGACGATGCGGACGTTGGCCGGGCTCGGCTTCAGCGTCACGATCGCGCGATCGCCCGTTGCCGGCTTCACCGAGACGAGGAGCTTGCCGAGGTTGTAGGTGCGGGCGTCGAGCGGCACGTCGTCGTCGCGCTCGGCGACGGTCGTGGCCGCCTGCTTCGGATCGAGCTCGTGGAGCAGGGCGACGTCGTCGAGGACGACGTCGCCAGAAATCGTTTCGATGCCTTCGTCGCGCATCTGCCGAAACCACCGCCGCAGCTCGTTGCCGGTGAGGCCGACGGCGCCGCCGACGATGACGAGGTCGCCGGCGAGGCGCCCGTCGACGACCGGGCCGGTCGCGTACGCGGTCGTTCGCCAGCGATGCTGCGGGCCGAGCAGCTCGAGCGCCGCGAGCGAAGTCACGACCTTCGTTGTCGATGCGAGCAGGAACGGCCGCTCGGCGTGGAAGGCGACGAGCGGCGCGTCGGCGTCGACCGGCCGGACGTCGAACGCGAAGCTCGTCGCCGGCAGGCCCGAGCTGCGCAGGATCGCGGCGACCGCCGGCGGCAAGGCCGCCGCCGCGGCGCGATCCGGTGCGTTCGCCCTCGTTCCGGAATGGCCGGTCCTTCCAGGCTGCGTCACCCCGTGCGCACGCGCCGCGGCGAGTACGTCGCCGAGCGCGAGCAGCGACGCGAGGCAAACGGCGGCGCCGAGCGCTCGCCTGGCAGCGAAGCAACGTGGCATGGTGCAAGATCGCCCGCCGCGAGCGAGGGCTTGCGCGGGCGGCGGAGGTCGACCGGAGGAAGGAGATCCAGGCGAGGCAATCGGCGTGCGCAGACCGCGGCGCGCCACCCCCGATTCGCGCGGGCGACGCGAGCCCGTCAGTCGTCGAGCTCGGCCTTCGCCATCTCAACGTCGAGCCGTTCCATCGCGTCGAGCGGCTCGCAGGCGGCGGCGTCTTCGTAGAGCTTGGTCGCTTCCTTCATCCGCTTGTCGCCTTCGAGCATGACGAGGCCGTCCGCATATTCGACCATCGCGATCGCCGACTTCGGGTTGAGCTTGAGCGCCGTCTTGTAATGGAGGAGGCCGGCGTCCTTGCTCGCGCCCTGCGTGCGGCCGAGCAGCGAGCCGACCTTGTCGATGATCTCGGCATGGAACGCGCCGAGCGCGATGTGCGCGTCGGCGTGCTTAGGCGCCAGCTGGATCGTCGTCTCGAGCGCGTTCTTCACCTTTGCGCCGAGCCCCTGCGCGAGCGCCTTCGCGATGCTGATGCCCTGGCTGTAGCGGCCGAGCGCGTACGCCATGCAGTACCAGGCGTTGGCTTCCTTCGGCGCCTCGCGGGCGCGCCTCTCGGCGCGCTCGGCGACCTCGAGCAGGAGCGCGAGCTTGGTCTTCTCACTGTGCTCGAGGTAGGTCGCATAGATCGCCTGCGACTTGTTGGCGACGGTCATGCCGCCGCTCGCGCCGGCGGCGTTCGCCTTCAGCCCGGCCTCGGTTGCCCTCTGGAACTCGCCGGCGTGAAACAGCTGCCAGGCCGCGAGCACCTTTTCGTCGCCCGGCAGCGGCTCGACGTCGCCGATGTGCAGGCGAGCCCATTTCTTCTTCAGCGTCGCGGCGTCGTAGTGGTAGGCGTCGGCGTCGTGCGGAAATGCGGTCCATTTGGCCATCTCAGTCTCCCCGGGAGTCCGTCGTCATGTAGCGGCCGGCAAGCGCCTGCAGGTGGGCACGCTGCGCCGTGTCGAGATAGGGCTGCAGGAGGCTCAGCACGTGGAACGCGCCGCGCAGCAAGGCAGCGTTGGCAGCCTCGGGCTCGAGCGCCCGGCGCGGGTCGCGGACGTACTCGAAGCTCAACCAGTAGGTGAGGACGACGACCATCGCCGTCGCCACCGGCTCGGCATCGCTGGCGGCGATCTCGAGGCCGCTGGCGGCGGCGAGGCCGTCGAGCACCGTCTGCACGGCGCGGGTCTTGCGCTCGAGGACGAACCTGAAGTGCGTCTCGAGCTTGCGGTTGTTCGAGAGCAGGTCGTTGAGGTCTCGATAGAGGAACCGATACGACCAGATCAGCTCGAACATCATGTGGAAGAAGAGCCACGCGTCCTCGACGTCGTGGACGCCGTCGGCCGCGCGCAGCAGATCGGTGAGCCTGTCGTCGTACTGGTCGTAGAGCCGGGTGATCAGCTCGTCCTTGGCGGGATAGTGGTAGTAGAGGTTGCCGGGGCTGATGCCGAGCTCGGCCGAGATCAGCGTTGTCGAGACGTTCGGCACGCCGAAGCGATTGAACAGCTCGAGCGTGGTCTCGAGGATCCGTTCCGCCGTCCGTCGCGGCTTCTTGTTCTGGGTCGCCATGGCTGCATCATCGATCGCGGGCCAATCTAGCATCCGCGTCGGCTCACGCGTATCGGTTGGCTCCCTACAATCGTGCGAGCCATGCCGGCCGTCTCGTTCGTCGACGTCGCCAAGACGTATGCCTCGCCGCGTGGTGACGTGCGCGCGCTCGCGGGAGTCAGCTTCGACATCGAGGAGGGCGAATTCTTCGGCCTGCTCGGGCCCAACGGCGCCGGCAAGACGACGCTGATCAGTATCCTCGCCGGGCTGGCGCGGGCGACGGCGGGCAGCGTTTCGGTCCTCGGCCACGACGTCCGCACCGACTACGCGGCGGCGCGCAGGAAGCTCGGCGTCGTCCCGCAGGAGCTCGTCTTCGACCCGTTCTTCACCGTCCGCGAGGCGCTGCGGATCCAGGGCGGCTACTTCGGCGTCCACGACAACGACGACTGGATCGACGAGCTGCTTGCCAACCTCGGCCTCGCCGACAAGGGTGACGCCAACATGCGCCAGCTCTCGGGCGGCATGAAGCGGCGCGTCCTCGTCGCCCAGGCGCTCGTCCATCGGCCAGCGGTGATCGTCCTCGACGAGCCGACCGCAGGTGTCGACGTCGAGCTGCGGCAGACGCTCTGGCAATTCGTCGCGCGGCTGAACCGCGAAGGCCACACGGTGCTGCTGACGACGCACTACCTCGAGGAGGCCGAGGCGCTGTGCGGGCGGATCGCGATGCTGAAGCAAGGCAGCGTCGTCGCCCTCGACCGCACTTCGGCGCTGCTCGCGGGGACGGCGAGCACGATGCTGCGCTTCAAGCTCGACAAGGCGCTGCCGCCGGCGCTTCTCGGCAATGCGCGCGTCACCGGGCGGATCGTCCAGATCACGGCGCACGACGCGCGCGAGGTCGAGTCGATCCTCGCCGTGCTGCACGCCGCCGGCTGCGACCCCGAGGACCTCGAGATCGGCCGTGCCGACCTCGAGGACGTCTTCATCGAGATCATGCGCGGCGAGACGCCGGCCCGGGTGGCGGCATGAACGTGCATCCCTTGCCTGCCGTCCAGGTCGAGACCGGCCCACTCGCCGGCACGCGCACGCTGCTCTACAAGGAGGTGCTGCGGTTCTGGAAGGTGAGCTTCCAGACCGTCGCCGCGCCGGTGCTGACGGCGATGCTCTACCTGCTGATCTTCGGCCACGTCCTCCAGGGCCGCGTCAAGGTGTTCGGCAGCGTCGACTACACGAGCTTCCTGATTCCCGGGCTCGTCATGATGAGCGTGCTGCAGAACGCGTTCGCCAACTCGAGCTCGTCGCTGATCCAGAGCAAGATCACCGGCAACCTGGTGTTCCTGCTCGTCACGCCGCTCTCGCACTGGGCTTGGTTCATCGCCTATGTCGGCGCTTCGATCGTGCGCGGCGTCGCCGTCGGCGCGGGCGTTCTGCTGGTCGCGGTCTGGTTCGCGCCGCTGCACGTCGACAACCTGCTCTGGATCGTCTTTTTCACCATCGCTGGCGCCGCGCTGATGGGCGCGCTCGGCCTCGTCGCGGGCTTGTGGGCAGAAAAGTTCGACCAGATTGCGGCGTTCCAGAACTTCATCATCGTGCCGATGACGTTCCTCTCGGGTGTCTTCTACTCGGTGGCGTCGCTGCCCCCGGTGTGGCACGAGGTGAGCCACCTTAATCCATTCTTCTACATGATCGACGGCTTCCGGCACGGCTTCTTCGGCACCAGCGACGTCTCGCCGTGGATCAGCTTCGCCGTCGTTTCGGCGAGCCTCGCGGTTGTCTGCGCGGTTTGTCTGCACCTGCTTCGGATCGGCTACAAGATCCGGCACTGAATTGTGAGCGTCCGGTCGATGGACTTGCGGGATTGTTTATCGGCAACCGGCTCACCGCAGCATCAGGAGACCCCCTCGTCCGCGCGCGGCGGCAGTGTCGGCGGCATCGCGATACCAAGCACCTTCGCGGTCTTTAGGTTCACGATCGAGAAGAATCGGGTCGGCTACTCGTGGGTTTGCAAAGACGTGGCGAGCAGCGGGCGCAGCGACTCCGCGGCGCCGAGGAACGCAGGAGTTGCGGCCGCGCGCGTCGCGCGCTTCCATATCTGACTTGCCGCAGTTGTTTGAGCGCAGGCTGCTCGGCCGCGCCTTTGCGCGCTCGGTTGCCGCCTCATCGCCGTATGATGATTCGCATGGCCGCACCGACCGGGATGAAGAAGGGACTGACGTCATACGGCGACGCTGAGTTCTCGCTCTTCCTGCGCACGGCCTTCGTCAAGGCGATGGGTCTCTCCGACGACGCGCTCGCGCGGCCGATCGTCGGCATCGCCAACACCTTCAGCGACTACAACGCGTGCCACGGCAACGTGCCGCAGCTCGTCGCTGCGATCAAGCGCGGCGTGATGCTTGCCGGCGGGTTGCCGATGGAGTTCCCGACGATCTCGATTCACGAGTCGTTCGCGTACCCGACGAGCATGTTCCTGCGCAACCTGATGGCGATGGACACCGAGGAGATGATTCGTGCCCAGCCGATGGACGCCGTGGTGCTGATTGGCGGCTGCGACAAGACGATTCCGGCGCAGATGATGGCGGCGGCGTCGGCCGGGCTGCCGGCGATCGTCGTCCCGGTCGGGCCGATGCTCGTCGGCCACCACCGCGGCGAGACGCTCGGTGCGTGCACCGACTGCCGTCGTCTGTGGAGCGATTTCCGCGGCGGCCGCATCGACGCCGCCGAGATCGATGCGGTCAATGCGCGTCTCGCACCGACGCCGGGGACGTGCATGGTGATGGGAACGGCGAGCACGATGGCGTGCGTCGTCGAGACGATGGGCCTGGCGCTGCCCACCGCGGCGTCGATTCCGGCGACGCACGCCGACCGCCTGCGTTCGGCCGAGGCGAGCGGCAAGGAGGCGGTGGAGATGGCGATGCGCGGCGGGCTGGCGCCGGGCGAGGTGATGACGCGCGCGGCATTTCGCAACGCGCTCGTCGTCCTGCAGGCGATCGGCGGCTCGACCAATGCGTTGATCCACCTCACCGCTGCCGCCGGCAGGCTCGGCATGGCGATCGACCTCGACGCGGTCGACGCGATCGGCCGCGAGGTTCCGGTGCTGGTCGACCTCAAGCCGTCCGGTCGTCACTACATGGAGCACTTCCACTGGGCGGGCGGCGTGCCGCGCCTGCTGCACGAGCTGCGCGATCTGCTCGACCTCGACGCGAAGAACGTCGCCGGCGTCGCGCTCGGCGAGCTGATCGCCGAGGTCGACACCCGCGACGCGCAGGACGTCATCCGGCCGCGCAGCAACCCGGTCAGCGCCGGCGGCAGCATGGCGGTGCTGCGCGGCAACCTCGCGCCGCGCGGTGCGATCGTGAAGCAGTCGGCGGCGACGCCGCGGCTCTTGCAGCACAGCGGCCGCGCGGTCGTCTTCGAATCGCTCGACGACCTCGCCGCGCGCATCGACGCGCCCGACCTCGACGTCCGCGCCGACGACGTGCTCGTGCTGCGCAACGCCGGCCCGGTCGGCGCGCCCGGGATGCCCGAGGCCGGCTACCTGCCGATCCCGAAGAAGCTGGCGACCCAGGGCGTCAAGGACATGGTGCGAATCTCGGACGCGCGCATGAGTGGCACCGCGTTCGGCGCGATCGTCCTCCATGTCACGCCCGAGGCCGCGCTCGGCGGTCCGCTCGCGCTCGTCTGCGACGGCGACCAGATCCGGCTCGACGTCGCCGGCCGCCGGCTCGACGTGCTCGTCGACGACGCTGAGCTGGCGCGGCGGCGGGCGGCGTTCGATGCCGCCGGCGCACGAGGCGCAGCGCCGGCCCCGGAGCGCGGCTACGCGGCGCTCTTTCATCGCTCGGTGTTGCAGGCCGACGAGGGCTGCGACTTCGACTTCCTCGTTCCCGGGCGCTCGCGCCGCGCGCCATGAACGACGCCGTTGCCGGCGCGGCGTCATGACTCCGCCTCGCCCACGTGGCGTCATCGCCGCGACCGCGACTCCGGTCGATGCCGACTTCCGTCCCGACCCCGTTCGGCTCGTCCGTCACTGCCGCGCGCTCTTCGACGGCGGCTGCGACGCGATCAACCTGCTCGGCACGACCGGCGAGGCGACCGCATTCAGCGTAGAGCAGCGACTCGCGGTGATGCATGCGATCGCGGCGGAAGGGCTGCCGCTCGCGCGATTCATGGTCGGTACCGGCGTCGCCGCGCTCGACGAGACGGTGCGCCTGACCCGTGCCGCGTGCGAGCTCGGCTTCGCCGGACAGCTGATCCTGCCGCCGTTCTACTACCCCGACGTCAGCGACGACGGCCTGGTCGCGTATGTCGACGCGCTCGTGGCGCGGGTCGGCCACCCGGCGCTCGCGATCTATCTGTACCACATCCCGCAGAACACCAAGGTGCCGTGGCCGCTCGCCGTCGTCGCGCGGCTGCGCGAGCGGCACGGGGCGACGGTCGTCGGCCTGAAGGACAGCGCCGGCGATCTCGCCTACGCGCGCGCGGTCGCCGCCTCGTTGCCCGGGTTCGACGTCTTCCCGAGCTCGGAAGGCGCGCTCGTCAGCGCCACCGCCGACGGCTTTGCCGGTTGCATCTCGGCAACGGTCAACGTCACCGCGCGCGAGGCGCACGCGGCATGGTCAGGGCAGGGGACGCCGGCCGGCGCTCTGGCGGTGAAGAAGGCGGCCGAGCTGCGCGCGATCGTCGCCGGGTATCCGCTCGTTGCCGCGGTGAAGGCGGTGCTGGCGGCGCAGTATGGAGACGACGCCTGGGCGCGCGTCTGCTTGCCGCTGCTGCCGCTCGCCGCCGACCGCGTGGCAGCGCTGAAGGACGCCTTCGAGCGCCGGGCGGCGGCGCCTTGAGACCGGGCTCGCGATAACATCGGCCGATGGCCGAACCCACTCCCGAAGACATCGAGCGCTACATCGCCGCGAACCTCGCCTGCGAGCACGTCGAGGTCGAGGGCGACGGCCGCCATTTCTTCGCGACCATCGTCTCACGCGAATTCGAGGGGACGAACCGCATCGCCCGACACCAGCGCGTCTACCGCGCCCTCGGCGAGCGCATGCGCGAGCAGATCCACGCGCTGTCGATGAAGACGCTCACTCCCGCCGAGTTCCACGACGACCATCCGGCCTGACGCGGCAAGGCGTCGCCCCACACCATGGACAAACTCCGCATCCGCGGCGGCCGCCGGCTCGCAGGCGAGATCGCCATCTCGGGCGCCAAGAACGCGGCGCTGCCCGAGCTCTGCGCGGCGCTCCTGACCTCGGAGCGCGTGCAGCTGCAGAACGTGCCGCGCCTGCAGGACGTGGCGACGATGACGCGCCTGCTGAAGACGATGGGCGTCGCCGCCGAGGCGGGCGGCGACGGCGAGGCAACGATGACGCTCCTCGCCGACGACGTGCCTTCGCGCGAGGCGCCGTACGAGCTCGTCAAGACGATGCGCGCGTCGATCCTCGTCCTCGGGCCGCTGCTCGCGCGCTTCGGCGAGGCGCGCGTCTCGCTCCCGGGTGGCTGCGCGATCGGCACCCGGCCGGTCGACCAGCACATCAAGGGCTTGCAGGCGATGGGCGCCGACATCGTCGTCGAGCACGGCTACATCGTCGCCAGGGCGAGCCGCCTGGCGGGCGCGCGCATCACGACTGACATGGTCACCGTCACCGGCACCGAGAACCTGCTGATGGCGGCGACGCTCGCGACCGGCGAGACGATCCTCGAGAACGCCGCGCAGGAGCCCGAGGTCACCGACCTCGCCGAGATGCTGATCGCGATGGGCGCGCGCATCGAAGGGCACGGCACGAGCCGGATCCGAGTCGTCGGCGTCGACCGGCTACACGGCGTCACGCACCGGATCGTCCCCGACCGCATCGAGGCCGGGACCTTCCTTTGCGCGGTCGCTGCCGCCGGCGGCGACGCGGTGCTGCGCCAGGGCCGCGGCGACCACCTCGAGGCGGTGATCGAGAAGCTCCGCGAGGCCGGCGCCACGATCGACGCGAGCGAAGGATGGCTCCGGGTGCGCGCCGACTCGCGGCCGCGCGCGGTGAGCGTTCGCACCAGCGAGTACCCGGCGTTTCCGACCGACATGCAGGCGCAGTTGATGGCGCTCGACTGCATCGCCGACGGCACCGCGACGATCACCGAGACGATCTTCGAGAACCGCTTCATGCACGTCAACGAGCTGATGCGGCTCGGCGCCAGGATCGAGATCGACGGACGTGTCGCGGTCGTGCAGGGCGTCGAGCGGCTCTCGGGGGCGACGGTGATGGCGACCGACCTGCGCGCGTCGGCCGGGCTCGTCATCGGCGCGCTCGTCGCCGACGGCGAGACGACGATCGACCGCATCTACCACCTCGATCGCGGCTACGACCGCATGGAGGCGAAGCTGCGCGCGCTCGGCGCCGATGTCGAGCGGGTGTCGGCGTGATCACTCTTGCGTTGTCGAAAGGGCGGATCCTCGACGAGACGCTGCCGCTGCTCGCTCAGGCGGGGGTCGTGCCGGCGGAGGATCCCGAGACGAGCCGCCGCCTGATCCTCGCCACCTCGAATCCACAGTTGCGGATCGTCCTCGTCCGCGCCAGCGACGTGCCGACCTATGTCCAGCACGGCGGCGCCGACCTCGGCGTCGTCGGCCTCGACACGCTGCTCGAGCACGGCGGCGACGGCCTGTACCGACCGCTCGACCTCGGCGTTGCGCGCTGCCGGATGAGCGTTGCCGCGCCGCTCGAGTTCGACTACCCCGCCGCTGCGCGGCAGGGCTCGCGTATCCGCGTCGCCACCAAGTTCACCCGCATCGCGCGCGATCACTTCGCCGACAAGGGCGTCCACGTCGACATCATCAAGCTGTACGGCTCGATGGAGCTGGCGCCGCTCACCGGCCTGGCCGACGCGATCGTCGACCTCGTCGCATCGGGCAACACGCTGAAGGCGAACGCACTGGTCGAGGTCGAGGAGATCATGCCGATCTCTGCGCGGCTGGTCGTCAACAAGGCGGCGCTGAAGCTCGACCGTGAGGCGATCCGGGCGCTGATCGACGCGCTCGCGGCTGTCGTCGCATTGGCCAAAAAGGCGGCCAAGCCCGGAGCGAGGGCGGCGTGAGCGTCGCGATCGCCACCCTGAGCACGGCCGACGCCGGCTTCGACGCGGCGTTGGCGAGGCTGCTTGGGTATCCGGCCGAGGCCGACGACGCGATCGAGCAGAGCGTCGCCACGATCCTCGCCGATGTCCGCGCCCGCGGCGACGCCGCCGTGCTCGACTGCACGCGCCGCTTCGACGGCATCGACGCGACGTCGCTCGGCGCGCTTGAGGTCGGGAAGGCCGAGCTGGACGCCGCGCTCGTCGCCTTGCCCGAGGCGCAACGGAGCGCGCTCGAAGCCGCCGCCGACCGCGTGCGTGACTATCACGAGCGGCAGCGCGATGCGTGCGGGCGGTCGTGGAGCTACCGCGACGGCGATGGCACGCTGCTCGGCCAGAAGGTGACACCGATCGAGCGGGTCGGCATCTATGTCCCGGGCGGCAAGGCCGCGTATCCGTCGAGTGTGCTGATGAATGCGGTGCCGGCGAAGATCGCCGGCGTCGGCGAGATCGTCATGGTCGCGCCGATGCCGTCGCCGAGCGGCGGCATCGCCCCGCCTTCGGCAGGCGATCGCAATCGGCTCGTCCTCGCCGCAGCGGCGCTTGCCGGCGTCGACCGCGTCTTCACCATCGGCGGCGCGCAGGCGATCGGCGCGCTCGCATACGGCACCGAGACGATTCCGGCAGTGCACAAGATCACCGGCCCCGGCAATGCCTATGTGGCGAGCGCGAAGCGGCGCGTCTTCGGCAGCGTCGGCATCGACATGATCGCGGGGCCGAGCGAGATCCTCGTTCTCGCCGACGGCACGACGCCGCCGGAATGGGTCGTGATGGATCTCTTCAGCCAGGCCGAGCACGACGCGCTCGCGCAAAGCATCCTGCTCTGCCCCGACGCTGGCTACATCGAGCGCGTGCGCGCCGCGATCGATCGGCTGCTGCCGTCGCTGCCGCGGCGCGCGATCGTGCTCGCGTCGCTCGAGGGTCGCGGCGCGCTGATCCGCACCCGCTCGATGGAAGAGGCGTGCGCGATCTCGAACCGGATCGCGCCCGAGCATCTCGAGGTGAGCTCGCGCGAGCCGTCGCGCTGGGAGCCGCTGCTGAACCATGCCGGCGCGATCTTCCTCGGTGCGTTCACGAGCGAGAGCCTCGGCGACTATTGCGCCGGCCCGAACCACGTCCTACCGACGGCGGGGACGGCTCGCTTCTCATCGCCCCTGGGGGTCTACGACTTCCAGAAGCGGACCAGCCTGATCGAGGTCAGCGCCCGCGGCGCCGCCGTGCTCGGGCCGATCGCGGCGACGCTCGCGCGCGGCGAAGGGCTCGACGCGCATGCGCGCGCAGCCGAGCTCCGCCTCGAGGGCAGCCGATCGTGACAGGCGGAGCAGAGCGTTACGCGAAGGTCGTCCGCCAGGACGTCCGCTCGATGCATGCCTACGCGATCCAGCCGAGCGAAGGGCTCGTCAAGCTCGACGCGATGGAGAACCCGTTTCGCCTTCCCGAGGCGCTGCAGGACGAGCTCGGGCGCCGACTCGGCAAGGTCGCGATCAACCGCTACCCGACGCGCTGTGTCGGCGACGTGATCGCCGCGCTGAGCCGCTACGTCGAGCTGCCGGCCGGCTGCAAGATCATGCTCGGCAACGGCTCCGACGAGCTGATCTCGCTCCTCGCGCTCGCCTGCGACACACCGGCTGCCAGGATCCTCGCCCCGGTTCCGGGATTCGTGATGTACGAGATGTCGGCGCGGCTGCAGGGGCTGAACTTCGTCGGCGTGCCGCTGACGCCGACGTTCGAGCTCGATCTCGAGGCGATGCTGGCCGCGATCGAGGCGCATCGGCCGGCGCTCACCTACCTCGCGTATCCGAACAATCCGACCGCCAACCTGTTCGACGAGCGTGCCGTCGAGCGCATCGTCGCCGCGGTCGGCGCCCAGGACGGGCTGGTCGTCTTCGACGAGGCCTATCAGCCGTTCTCGTCGCGATCGTGGCTGCCCAGGCTCGGCTCGGCACCGCACTTGCTCGTGCTGCGAACGCTCAGCAAGTTCGGCCTCGCCGGTGTCCGGCTCGGCTATCTCTCGGGGCCGGCGGCTTTGGTGGACGAGATCGACAAGGTCCGCCCGCCCTACAACATCGGCGCCCTCAACGCCGAGGCGACGCTGTTCGCGCTCGAGAACGCCGACGAGTTCGCTCGCCAGGCGGCGCTGCTGCGAAGTGAGCGCGCCCGCCTGCAGCGCGAGCTCGCGGCGCTGCCTGGTGTGACGCCCTTTCCGAGCGAGGCGAACATGATCCTCGTTCGTGTTCCCGACGCCCGGGCCGTGTTCGCGGGGATGAAGGAGCGTGGCGTCCTGGTCAAGAACGTCGAAGCACTCCATCCGCTGCTTGCCGGATGCCTACGCCTGACGGTCGGCACGCCGGAGGAGAATGCCCGCATGATCCACGCCCTCGGCGCGAGCCTGCGATGACCAAGACCCCGGCAGCGACGCCGCCCATCGCCGCGCGCCGCGCATCGATCCGACGCGACACCAAGGAAACGAAGATCGGCGTCAGCGTCGATCTCGACGGCACCGGCAGCGCGCGCATCTCGACCGGGATCGGCTTCTTCGACCACATGCTCGATCAGATCGCTCGCCACGGCACGATCGACCTCGAGATCGACGCCAAGGGCGACCTCCACATCGACGGCCACCACACCGTGGAGGACGTCGGCATCGCACTCGGCATGGCGGTCGGCGAAGCGGTCGGCGACAAGCGCGGCCTGACCCGCTTCGGCCACGCCTACGTCCCGCTCGACGAGGCGCTCTCGCGCGTCGTCATCGACTTCTCGGGCCGGCCAGGGCTGTTGATGCAGGTGCCGTTCAAGGCCGGCATGATCGGCGACTTCGACGCCCAGCTCGCGCACGAGTTCTTCCAGGGCTTCGCGAATCACGCGCTTGTCACGTTGCACATTGACAACCTGCGCGGCGAGAACGCGCACCATCAGTGCGAGACGGTGTTCAAGGCGTTCGCGCGCGCGCTCAGGATGGCAGTCGCGGTCGATCCACGGCTCGGCAACGTCGTGCCGTCGACGAAGGGCTCGCTCTAGGGCCGGATCGCGCCGTGTTGTCATGAGCCAACGCACTGTCGCCGTCGTCGACTACGGCATGGGCAACCTGCGCTCCGTGGCGCAGGCGGTGGCGCATGCGGCACGGGAGACTTCGAGTGCAGGCGACGCGATCGCGGTCGTCGTCACGTCGGATCCAGCCGCGGTCGTCGCCGCCGAGCGCGTCGTCCTGCCGGGCCAGGGTGCGATGCCCGATTGCATGCACGAGCTGCGCGAGTCGGGCCTCGAAGCCGCGGTCCGCGAAGCGGCGGCGACGAAGCCGCTGCTCGGCGTCTGCATCGGCATGCAGATGCTGCTCGACCGCAGCGAGGAGGGCGCGGCCGGGGCCGGCACGCCGGGGCTCGGCCTGATCGCGGGCGAGGTCGTCCGCTTCCGGCTCGAGGGGCGGCTGCAGGAAGACGGCAGCCGCTACAAGGTGCCGCAGATGGGCTGGAACGAGGTCCATCAGGCCCGCCGGCACGCGCTCTGGAACGGCATCCCGGATGGTGCGTACTTCTATTTCGTGCACAGCTACTGCGCGCAGCCGGCGGACCGGCGCCACAGCGCCGGCGAGACAGACTACGGCGGTCGCTTTACCTCGGCGCTGGCGCGCGATAATATTTTCGCGACCCAGTTCCATCCCGAAAAGAGCGCCGCTCACGGTCTCGCGCTGTACCGCAATTTCCTCCACTGGAACCCCTGACAAACCTCTCGGGCGCCGCGCATCGCGGGCCCGCTCGTCCCTCGGCCCGTCCACCCCGTTCGCTCCTGCTTCGGCCATGTTGCTGATCCCCGCGATCGATCTCAAGGATGGCCACTGCGTTCGCCTGCGCCAGGGCGACATGAAGGACTCGACGATCTTCAGCGACAACCCGGCAGCGATGGCGCGGCGCTGGGTAGACGCCGGCGCGCGGCGGCTGCATCTGGTCGACCTCAACGGCGCGCTCGCCGGCAAGCCGGTCAACGAAAGCGCGGTGAAGGCGATCCTCGCCGCGGTCGGCGACGAGATCCCGGTTCAGCTCGGCGGAGGCATCCGCGATCTCGACACGATCGAGCGCTACCTCGACGACGGCCTCAGCTACATCATCATCGGCACCGCGGCGGTCAAGAACCCGGGCTTCATGCGCGATGCGTGCAGCGCGTTCGGCGGCCACATCATCGTCGGCCTCGACGCCAAGGACGGCAAGGTCGCGACCGACGGCTGGAGCAAGCTCACCGGGCATGAGGTCGCCGATCTCGCCAAGAAATTCGAGGACTACGGCGTCGAGGGAATCATCTACACCGACATCGGTCGCGACGGCATGCTCACCGGCGTCAACGTCGAGGCGACGGTGAAGCTGGCCCAGGCGCTGACGATCCCGGTATTCGCCTCCGGCGGCCTGGCGACCTTGGCCGACATCGAGAAGCTCTGCGCGGTCGAGGAGGTCGGCATCGAGGGCGTCATCTGCGGCCGGGCGATCTACAGCGGCGAGCTCGATTTTGCAGTCGCGCAGGCCCGCGCCGACGAGCTCGCGGTATGAATCCCCCCACGCTCCCTTCGGTCGCTGCCCCCGAGGACGCGCGGCCGAGGCTGGGAGCGGCCCGGCGCCCGGCCGGCCTGAGCCTGCTCTGACTTGCTTGCCAAACGCATCATTCCCTGCCTCGACGTCACCGCCGGCCGCGTCGTCAAGGGCGTCAACTTCGTCGAGCTGAAGGACGCCGGCGATCCGGTCGAGATCGCGGCCCGCTACAACGACCAGGGCGCCGACGAGCTGACCTTCCTCGACATCACGGCGACGAGCGACGATCGCGACCTGATCCTCACGATCGTCGAGGCGGTCGCGTCGCAGGTCTTCATCCCGCTCACGGTCGGCGGCGGCGTGCGCAGCGTCGCCGACGTCCGGCGGCTGCTCAACGCCGGCGCCGACAAGGTCAGCTTCAACTCGGCCGCTGTCGCGGACCCGGAGGTCGTCCGCAGCGCGGCCGCCAAGTACGGCTCGCAATGCATCGTCGTCGCGATCGACGCCAAGCGGCGCGTCGGCGACTCGCCCGGCTGGGACGTCTATACGCACGGCGGCCGCCGCAACACCGGCCTCGACGCCGTCGACTGGGCCAAGCGGGTCGCCGCGCTCGGCGCCGGCGAGATCCTGCTGACGAGCATGGACCGCGACGGCACGAAGAGCGGCTTCGACCTCGCGCTGACGCGTGCGGTCGCCGACGCCGTTCCGGTGCCGGTGATCGCCTCGGGCGGCGTCGGTTCGCTCGCCCATCTCTCGGAGGGAATCAGGATCGGCGGCGCCGACGCCGTGCTGGCGGCGAGCATCTTCCACTTCGGCGAGTTCTCGGTCCGCGACGCGAAGGCGCTACTCGCGCGCGACGGCATCGCCGTCCGGCCGTGAAGTCGCGCGCCGCGGCGACGCCGCACGGCGCGAGGGCGCGAAAGGCGTCGGAGTTCCCGCGCGAGGTCCGCGTCATCGGCGGCACTTGGAAGCGCAGCAGGCTGCCGGTTGCCGACCGGCCGGGCCTTCGGCCGACGCCTGACCGCGTCCGCGAGACGCTCTTCAACTGGCTCGGTCAGTCGCTCGACGGCTGGCGCTGCGTCGATGCGTTCGCCGGTTCAGGGGCGCTCGGCTTCGAAGCGGCGTCGCGCGGTGCTGCGGACGTCGTGCTGCTCGATCGCGACCCGGCGATCGTCGCCAGCCTCGAGGTCGTTCGCGAGCGACTGCACGCCGATGCCGTCCGCGTCGAGCGCGCCGACGCCCTGCAGTGGCTGGCGCGGGCGGCGGCGGCAAGCGTCGATCTCGTCTTCCTCGACCCGCCGTTCGACGCCGCGCTGCTCGCGCCGGCGCTCGCCGCAGCGGCGCGGGTCGTTCGCGACGGCGGCTTCGTCTATGCCGAGGGCGCGGCTTCGATCGACGCCGATACCGGTGCCGCGCTCGGCCTTGAACAACATCGTGCCGGTCGCGCCGGCGCGGTGCATTTCCAGCTTCTCCGCAAGGCGCCGTCGGCCTGAGGCCGCGGCTACACTGCGCCGCATCGAGGCCGAGCCGAGGGCCGGCAGTGGCCTTGTCCGCGTGGAGATCGCCGTGACGTCCGCGACCCGACTGACAGCCGTATACCCGGGCACCTTCGATCCGATGACCCTCGGTCACGAGGATCTGATGGGCCGCGCCAGCCGGCTGTTCGAGCGGCTGATCGTCGCCGTCGCCGCGGGCCACCACAAGCGGACGATGTTCACGATCGCCGAGCGGCTCGACATCGCCACCGAGCTCGCCGCCAAGTACGACAACGTCGAGGTGATGGCGTTTCGCGGCCTGCTGCGCGATTTCGTCGTCGCCCAGAGCGGCAAGGTCGTGGTGCGCGGCTTGCGCGCGGTGAGTGACTTTGAATACGAATTCCAGATGGCCGGCATGAACCGGCAGCTGATGCCCGACGTGGAGACAGTGTTCCTGACGCCGAGCGACCAGTACCAGTTCGTTTCCGGCACGTTCGTTCGCGAGATCGCCAACCTTGGGGGCGATGTCTCGAAGTTCGTCTCGCCGCTGGTGCTCGACCGCCTGCAGCAGCGCGTCAAGCGCGTCGAGGCTTGACGGCACGGCGCAGGGAAGGGCGATTGGCGTGGCGCTGATCATCACCGACGAGTGCATCAACTGCGACGTCTGCGAGCCCGAGTGCCCGAACGCGGCAATCTCGCTCGGCGAGCGCATCTACGTCATCGATCCGCGCCGCTGCACCGAGTGCGTCGGCCACTTCGACGAGCCGCAGTGCGTGCAGGTGTGCCCGGTCGCGTGCATCCCGCTCGACCCGGCGCACGTCGAGTCAAAGGAGACGCTCTGGGAAAAGTACCGGCGACTGCAGGAGGAGGCCTCCGCGGTCCGCTCCTGATCACCCGCTTGGGCGTCGGCGCCGGCGGACGCTAGCTCTTCGTCCTCGGCGCTACGGCGATGAGATCAGCGCCCGCATTGGCGGTGCTGCCGTGCTTCTTTGCGCGGGCGTGCTTCTTCGCCGGTGCCGATGCCGCAAGGGCCGGCGGCGGCCCGCTGAGCGAGCCCGCGCTCGCAGGATGGAGCGCGCTCTCGCGCTCGCCCCGATCGCGCACCATCTCGAGCGCGCGTTGCTTCTAGCACGCGGCGACCGCACGCGCCTCCGCGCGCTGGGCGGCGCTGATGGGGGCGTCGACCTCGATCGCCTTGGCGTTCGCGCACGACGCCTGCGGGTAGCTGTCGCCGCAGCGGAAGACCGTCGCCGCATGCGCCCCGATGCCGGCGAGCGCGAACAAGCAACCCATGGCGGCGGATCGCCGCGCTGCCGCATTCATTCGTCCTCCTCATCGGCAGTTTGCGGGCCCGCCTCGACCGACGCCGGCGGGGTCTGGGGACCGGGTTCGGCATCGGCCTTCGGCAGCTTCGGGGGCTTCGGCCGCGGCGGCCGTGCGTTGATCTTCATCGCTGCGCGCTCCATGTCGCCGTCGAGCAGAAGGTCGAGCCCGGTCAGCGCCTGCTCGATTGCTTTCTGCATCTCAGCGCGGTGCTCGGGCGATGGCCTTTTCAACACGTAGTCGATGACCTCGGCCTTGACGCCGGGATGGCCGATGCCCACCCGCAGCCGCCAGTAGTCGGCGCTGCCGAGCTGGGCGTGGATGTCCTTGAGGCCGTTGTGTCCGGCGTGCGAGCCGCCGAGCTTGAGCCTGACCTGGCCAGGCTGCAGATCGAGCTCATCGTGGGCGACGACGATCTCCTCGGGTGCGATCTTGAAGAAGCGCGCGAGGGCGGCGACCGACTTCCCTGAGAGGTTCATGTAGGTGCTCGGCTCGAGCAGCCAGAGCTGGCGACCGCCCACGCTCGCGCGCGCGGCGAGGCCGAAGTAGCCGCGCTCGGGAACGAGCGCGACCTTCAGTCGCTCGGCGACTTCGTCGATGAACCAGAAGCCGGCGTTGTGACGCGTCGCCTCGTATTGCGCGCCAGGGTTGCCGAGGCCGACCATCAATCGAATCATGGTGCGGTCATTATCGAGCGCGGTGCCAAGAAAAAAGCCCCGCCTCGGCGGGGCTTCGCACACCCTCGTGGAGGGCCCTACTTCTTGTTCTGCTTCTCGCTCTTCTTCGCCTTGGTCGGAGCCGGTGCCGGTGCCGCGACGACCGGAGCGGCCACGGCAGCAGTCTCTTCTTCCTCAGCGGCCTGGACGTTTGCCGAGACGATCACCGGGTTGGGCTTGCCGTGGGTCACGACCTTCGTTCCGGCCGGCAGCTTGATATCGCTCACGTGCAGCGACTGGCCCTTGGCCAGCTCGCCGAGATCGACGCTGATGAACTCCGGCAGCTGCGACGCGAGGCACTGGATGTTCAGCTCGTTGACGATGTGGTTGACGACGCAGCCGTCGGTCTTCACGGCAGGCGAGTTCTCCTCGTTCACGTAGTGCAGTGGCACCTTCTTCGAGATCTTGGTCGTGCCGTCGACGCGCTGGAAGTCGATGTGCATCACGATCGGCCTGAACGGATGCATCTGGTAGTCGCGCAACAGGACCTGCTCGGTCTTGCCGGCGAGATCCATCTCGAGCAGCGACGAGTGGAACGCCTCCTTCTTGAGAGCGAAGAAGAGCGCGTTGTGATCGAGCTCGATCATGGCGGGGGCGCCGGCGCCGTAGACGATGCCGGGAACCTTGTGCGCGTTGCGCAGGCGGCGGCTCGCTCCGGTCCCCTGCTGCGTGCGCTCGTAAGCGGTGAATTTCATTTCGACTCCAAGTGATGAGCGCCCGCGACCAGGCACTCGTTGCACGGGCACAGCCCGAAAAAATCTGAGAGAAGGGGTTCGCGCAGGCGAAGCCCGCTTCTCCATCTAAAAATTATTGTTCTGTTCGGCGAAGAGCGACGTTACCGACTCGCCGTCGGAAATGCGCCGGATCGTCTCGGCGAACAGGAACGCGACCGACAGCTGGCGCACCTTCCTGCACTTGCTGCCGTCCTCGGCGAGCGGGATCGTGTCGGTGACGACGACCTCGTCGAGCTTCGAGCTCTCGATGCGCTCGATCGCCGGCCCCGAGAAGACGGCGTGGGTGCAGTAGGCGAACACCTTCTTCGCGCCGCGCTCCTTCAGCACATCGGCAGCCTTCACGAGCGTTCCGGCGGTGTCGATCATGTCGTCCATGATCACGCAGTTGCGGCCTTCGATCTCGCCGATGACGTGCATCACCTCGGAGACGTTGGCCTTCGGCCGCCGCTTGTCGATGATCGCCAGGTCGCAGCCCGCCTGCTTGGCGAGGGCGCGAGCGCGGACGACGCCGCCGACGTCGGGCGAGACGACGACGAGGTCGTCGTAGCGCTTGCTCTGCAGGTCCGAGAGGAGCACCGGCGACGCGTAGATGTTGTCGACCGGGATGTTGAAGAAGCCCTGGATCTGGTCGGCATGCAGGTCCATCGTCAGCAGCCGTTCGACGCCGACCGCCTCGAGCAGGTTGGCGACGACCTTGGCCGAGATCGGCACCCGCGTCGAGCGTGGCCGGCGATCCTGGCGCGCATAGCCGAAGTACGGGATCACCGCGGTCACCCTGCGCGCCGACGCGCGCTTCAGCGCGTCAACCATGATGCAGAGCTCCATCAGGTTCTCGTTGGTCGGCCTGCAGGTCGGCTGGACGACGAAGATGTCGCGGGCGCGCACGTTCTGCTCGATCTCGACGTCGACCTCGCCGTCGGAGAAGCGCGCGACCTTGGCCTTGCCGAGATTGATCGACAGGTGGGTCGCGATGTCCTGGGCGAGCTGGCGGTTCGCGTTGCCGGTGAAGAGGACGGTGTTGAAGAGCATGGCGTTCGCTTCAGCGAATTTGGCAGGGGAGGAAGGACTCGAACCCTCGCATGTCGGAATCAAAATCCGATGCCTTAACCAACTTGGCGACTCCCCTACGCAGGTGGCGGGCTTGGGCCCGCCGCCTTCAAACCAACGCCCGTCTCGTCGCGGCTGGCCCAGCTGGCGAGCGGATGGCGCGCCAACGAGCGGCACATCCTGCCCGACCAGCCCGAAGGCCAATCGCCCGGCATCGCTGCCGATGGCGTCGGGCCGCTTCCCGCATGCGCGAAGACCGCGCTTCCCGAACCCGTCATCCGGCTGTTGCCGTAGATCCGGTGCAGCGCCGCCGCCGCGCGTCGGACGTCGGGGCAAAGACCCTCGGCAGCCGCCTGCAGGTCGTTCCTCCCGAAGCCCTCGGCGAGTCGAGGCCCGGCGTTCAGAGGCCCCCCCGGCCCGGCATCGACACCGGGGACGGCCTCGGAAAAACCCGCAATTCTAGCAGCGGCCCGCTCGGCCGCCGCCGCACTGGCGAAGACGTCCGCGGTGGCGAGGCCCGCTTCGGGCTTGACGACGGCGAACCACGCCGGGTCGACTTGGGCCGGCGCGAGCCGCTCGCCGATGCCGCTGGCGAACGCGTTGGTGGCGCCGAGGAAGAACGGAACGTCGGCGCCGAGCGCAGCGCCGATCCGAAGCAGCCGTTCGAGCGGCCAGTCGAGGCGCCACAGGCGGTTCAGCGCCAGCAGGGTCGAGGCCGCGTCGGAGCTGCCGCCGCCGAGCCCCGCCCCCGACGGGACGCGTTTCTCGACCGTGATGTCGGCACCAGCGGCGGTTGCCGACGCCGATTGGAGCGCGCGCGCTGCGCGCAGGCAGAGGTCGTCAGCCGGCAGCGCGACCGTCAGATCGTGGCGATGGAGGGTCCCGTCGCTGCGCGGCTCGAAGTGCAGCGTGTCGCACCAGTCGATCAGCACCATCAGCGAATCGATCAGGTGCATGCCATCGGCGCGCTTGCCGACCACGTGCAGGAACAGGTTGAGCTTGGCCGGCGCCGGCACGTCGTGGATCGCGACCACGGCCATCGGCTTACGAGCGGTCGAGCCGGATGCGGACGGTGACGGTCGGCGGCGGCGCGGTTCGCGTCGCGAGCACCGCGCCCTCGGCGAGGCGGCCGAGGTCGACCCGCCAGCCGAGCTGGGCGAAACCCTGCGGTAGGTCGGGCAGCGTCTCGCTCGCCGCCCCTGGCCAGGGCCGGCCGCGCAACCAGTCGAACCAGGCCTCGATCGGGACGCTCTCGCCGAGCACCTCGCTGGTGAGCGCATCGAGGCTGGCGAAGCTGCGCGTCTCCTGCGGGGTTGCGAGCACGACCTCCGCGTGCGACCAGCGTGCCTGCGCGAGCATGCTGCCGAGCGGTGTCGAGAGGCCGAGCGTTCCCCGCTCTGCATCGCCGCGCAAATCGAATGCCGCCGAGAAGGCGCGCGGCGCCGCGCCGCCGATCCCTTCAACGTGTAGTGCAAGCCGGCCGGACAGTGCATCGTGCGTATCCGGCGGCGCCGACGGCAATGTCGTGCACGCCGAAACGACAAGCGCAGACACGACGACGAGCGCCGATCCCGCCCGGTCGCCGAGGCTGCGCATCGAAAGGCCTGGCAGCGGCGTACTGGCGCCGCGCCCCGTCACAGGTTGACGCGCAGGCGCGCCAGCGTCTCGCGCAAGACGTCGTTCTGCGCGTCGCGCGAGCGCCCGTCGCGAAAGACGCGCTTGGCCTCCTCGGTGCGGCCGGCGCTCCAGAGGACTTCGCCGAGGTGGGCCGCGATCTCGGGATCGGGACGGGCCTGATAGGCGTCGCGCAGGAGGCGGATCGCCTCCTCGCGGTTGCCGAGGCGGTACTCGACCCAGCCCATGCTGTCGGTGATCGATGGCTCGCCGGGGCTCAGCTCGAGCGCCTTCTGGATCAGCTCCTTCGCCTCGGGCAGCCGCATGTTGCGCTCGGCGAACGAATAGCCGAGCGCGTTGTAGGCGTGCTGGTGGTCCGCCTTCAGCTCGATCACCCGGCGCAGCAGGCGCTCCATGACGTCGAGCCGGTTGAGCCTCTCGTCGAGCATCGCCTGTTCGTAGAGCAGGTCGGTGTCGTCGGGAAACTGCTTGTTCGCCTGCGCCATGACCTGCTCGGCCTCGGCGTACATCTTGCGTTCGCGCAACAGCTCGGTCTCGGCGAGCAGCTTGGCGCGGCCGTCGCCCGGCGACTGACGGATCAGCTCGCGCGCCTCCTTGATCTTGCCCTGGCGCGCGAGCAGCGAGGCACGCCGGGCCTGCACCTCGAGCGCGCGCTGCGGGTTGTCGACGCGTGCCAGCCAGCGCTCGGCGCCGGCATAGTCCTTCTGCTGCTCGGCGGCTTGGGCGAGGAGCAGGTACGCCTGCGTCAGCGCAGTGCTCGCATTGGGCGGCGTGTCGTCATCGTCGTCGGCGGCGACCGGCGGCTGCGCGGGCGTGCCGAAGTTGACCGCGGCGCCGCCCTCGACGAGGCGGACATACGTGAGCAGCGCCTCGGTTGCCTGCTTCGGCTGCTTCATTTCGAGCTGAAGCGCACCGAGCGTCAGCCATGGCGGTGCGAGGTCGGGGTCGTTTCGGGTCAGCACGGCGATCTCGGTCGCCGCCTCGGCGAGCCGCTGCGACGTCGCCAGCGTGCGGACGTAGAGCAGCCGCACGTTCTGGCTCGCCGGTTTGGCGGCGAGTTGGCGCTGCACGATCGCTTCCGCGTCCTGCGTGCCGGGCAGCAGGTCAAGGGCAAGAAACGCCGCCCCCTCGGAGGTCGGGTCGGCATCGCTCGCACGGCGAGCGAAGTCGAGCGCCTTCGGCGAATCGCCCGCAGCGAGCCAGCCGCGGCCCATGGCGACGAACGCCGACGCCTTCGTGTCAGCGGCATCGGCATACGGCCGCAGCACGCGCTCGATGAGCAGCGCGGTCGCGTTGTGGTCGCTCGCGCGGCCGAGGAAGCGAGGTACCGCCTCGATCACCGCCGGCAGCATCGGCCGCGCGGTACGCTGCAGCAGTAGCCCGAGCGGCTCCTCGACGTCGCTGATGCGGTTGAGCGCGACGAGCAGCTGGACATGAAATCGCAGCGCATCGGTCGAGTCGGGCAGCGCCTGGCGCCACGCCAGCGTCGCCGACAGCGCCTGCTCGCCGGCGCGCGCCTGCAGCGCGATCTCGGTGGCGCGGCGGAACAGCTGCTCGTCCTTGGTTCGCCTCGCGGCGTCGAGCATCAGCTGGTAGGCGGTTCCTGCCTGGCCATCGCGCAGTTCGATCTCGCCGAGCAGCAATTGGTAGAACAGGGGCGCGTCGAGCGAAGAGTTCTCGACCTTGCCGTCGACCGGATCGGCAGCGTTCGCGCTGCACGGTGCGGCGAGCGCGACGAGCACGGCCAGAGAGGCGACGACAGGAAGCGGACCCGAGGTGAAAGCTCTGCGAAACGCCGACATGGAAAAACTCCTCAGGCGAGTGACGATTCTAGTCTTGCCATCGATGCGGCGAGGTCTCCGAAAGGCCTGCGCCCGACCGTGCTTCAGCATGCGATCGCTGCCGATCGTGATAATTCCCCGCACCCCGTGCAAAGGCGCCCCATCCGGCGCGCGCGTCGTCAGTAGCAGCCCGCTTTCATGCCCGAACTTCCCGAGGTCGAGGTCACCCGGCAGAGCTTCGCCGAGCGCATCCGTGGCGCGCGCGTGACCGCGATCCGGCTCGGCAAGCCGCTGCGTTGGCCGCTGGGCGTGAGTCCGGAGACCATCGTGGGGCGACGCGTCGGCGAGGTCAGCCGGCGCGGCAAATACCTCTGGCTGGCGCTCGAGCGCGGCGGCTTGCTGATGCACCTGGGCATGTCGGGATCGCTCGCCTTCGCGCCGACGATGGGCGAGCCCGGACCGCACGACCACTTCGATCTCGTCACCGCCCGCGGCACCCTGCGGCTGACGGATCCGCGCCGCTTCGGTGCGGTCGTCTGGTCGCCATCGCAGGACGTGCCGCCGGCGGCGACGCTGCTCGCCGGCCTCGGCATCGAGCCCTTCGACGAGCGCTTCGACGGCGCCCACCTGCACGCCGCCTTGCGCCGTCGCCGCGTCTCGGTCAAGAGCGCGCTGCTCGGCGGCGAGATCGTCGTCGGTGCCGGCAACATCTACGCCTGCGAGGCGCTGTTCGCGGCTGGGATCGACCCGCGCACGCGCAGCTCCCGCATCAGCCGCCCGCGCGCCGATCGCCTCGCCGAAGCGGTGCGGCTGACGCTCGCGCGGGCGGTCGAGCTCGGCGGCTCGACGCTGCGCAACTTCCGCGATGCGCACGGCGCGGCCGGCGCGTTCCAGCTCGACGCCAAGGTCTATGGCCGTGCCGGCAAGCCTTGTGTGCGCTGCGGGACGCCAATCCGGCGCATCGTCCAGAACGCCCGCGCGACGTTCTTCTGCCCGGGCTGCCAGCTGCGGTGAGCGCCGGCCGCGTGGCGGCCGGTCCGACGAGCCACCCCTCCTGGCCGATGGGCGGTGTGCGAAAGGGCCGCAGGCGGTCATCGAGGAAGCGTTTGGTCACGGCTCGGTCGTGAACTCGTGCGCTACCATGACCCGAAGCCCTTGCGCCGTGCGATGACGCCTTCCTTCGCCACCAGTCTCGACGCCCTCGGGGGGTGGCGCGCCGCGCTCGGCGAGCGGCTCGAGGGCCTGGCGCGCTTTCTCGCCGAGCACGACCTCGCCCAGGGCGAGGCGGGCGAGCAGGTCCGCGCGCTGCGCGAGCGGCTCGGCAACGAGAAGCTCGTCGTTGCCTTCGTCGCCGAGTTCTCGCGCGGCAAGTCGGAGCTGATCAACGCGATCTTCTTCGCCGACACTGGTCGACGCATCCTGCCCGCGACCCCGGGCCGGACGACGATGTGCCCGGTCGAGCTCGGCTGGCGCGGCGACGAGCCGGCGTCGCTCCTGCTGCTGCCGATCGAGACCCGCCTCGAAGGTCTCTCACTCGGCGAGATGCGTTCGCAGCCGCGGGCGTGGCGCCGCCTCGAGCTCGACGTCAACGACGCTGACCAGCTCGCGCAGTCGTTGCTCGAGGTCACCCGCACCGAGTGGGTGAGCGAGGAGCAGGCGCGCGCGCTCGGCTTCTGGGACGACGACGATCCCGACGACAACCCGCCCAAGGACGATGCCGGCAAGGTCGAGGTGCCGGCCTGGCGGCATGCGCTGATCAACTATCCGCATCCGCTCCTCAAGCAGGGCCTGGTCGTGCTCGACACGCCGGGCCTGAACGCGATCGGCGCCGAGCCCGAGCTGACGCTGAGCCTCCTGCCGAGCGCGCACGCGACCGTGTTCATCCTCGGCGCCGACACCGGCGTCACCAAGTCCGACCTCGTGATCTGGCGCGATCACCTCGGCGCCCACGCGCCGACCCGATTCGTCGTCCTCAACAAGATCGACGCCCTCGAGGATCCGCTGGCGACGCTCGAGGAGGTCGAGGCGCAGATCGCGCAGCAGCAACGCGAGACCGCGCGCACGCTCGGCGTCGCAATCCAGCGCGTCTTCCCGCTCTCGGCGCGGCAGGCGCTCGCGGCGCGCGTCGGCGGCGACGACATGTCGCTCAACGAAAGCCGGCTGCCGCTGCTCGAGGCGGCGCTCGCCGCGCAGCTGCTGCCGCAGCGGCGCCAGGTGCTCGAGCAGGTCGTCCAGGAGGGCGCGCAGCGGATCGAGAACCACGTCGTCCGCCATCTCGGCGACCAGCGCCGGCAGCTTGCCGAGCAGACGCTCGAGCTGCGCGGCCTGCGCGGCAAGAACAGCTCCAAGGTCCGCCTGATGCTCAAGCGCGTCGAGGCCGAGACGGCGGAATTCGAGCAGTGCACGACGCTGTTGCAGGCGATGCGCTCGGTGCACGCGCGAATGCTGAAAGACGTTCTCGTCGACCTCTCGTCCGACCGCCTGCGCGACGAAGTCGCCGAGATGCAAGCGGCGATGGGGTCGGGGTTCATGCACCTCGGCGCGCGCAAGGCCTTCATCGCGCTCTGCGAGCGGCTGCGTGCACTGCTCGCCGCCGGCCAGCGCCGGAACGCCGAGATCCGCGAGATGCTCGGCGCGTCGTTCGCGCGCCTCAACGCCGAGTTCGGCTTTTCCCTCGTCGTCGGCAAGCCCCTCGATTTCGAGCGCTTCGCGAGCGAGCTGCAGCTGATCGAGAACAACTACGTCCAGTACCTCGGCCTGACGCTGGCGTTGCGCCTTGCGCAGCCGAAGTTCATGGAGCAGTTCCGGCGCATGCTGGTCTCGAAGCTGCGCGTCGTGTTCGAGAACGCGAGCAGTGAGCTCGAGCTCTGGAACAAGGCGGTCTCGGCGCAGGTCGACAGCCAGCTGCGCGAGCGCAGGAAGGCGTTCAAGCGGCGCACCGAGACGCTCGAGAAAGTGCAGAACGCGGCCGGCGAGCTCGAACACCGGATCGCCGAGATCGACGACCACGACCGGCGCCTGCAGGAGTTCCAGGCCAGGGTCGGTGATCTCGCCGAGGCCTTGCGCGAGCACGCGTTCGCGGCGCCGCTTGCGACCGACGCCGCGCTCGTCGACGTCGACCTGCCGCTGTTCCACGACGCGATGCCGGTCGAAGAGATGGCGCAGCGCCAGGCTTGAGCGACGCTCGCCGCCCGGACCGCGAAACGAGCGATCCAGCTTCTCTCCCCGTCGGCTTCGCCGGACGCATCGTCGCCTGGCAGAAGGAGCATGGCCGCCACGACCTGCCGTGGCAGCGCACGCGCGATCCGTACCGGGTGTGGCTCTCGGAGGTGATGCTGCAGCAGACCCAGGTGAAGGCGGTGCTCGGCCACTATGTCCGCTTCGTCGAGCGCTTTCCGGATGTCCGCTCGCTCGCTGCCGCCGCGCCTGGCGACGTGCTGGCGGCGTGGAGCGGGCTCGGCTATTACGGCCGGGCCCGCAACCTCCATCGTTCGGCGCAGCGCGTCGTCGCCGAGCACGGTGGCGAGTTTCCGCGCACGAGCGCAGCGCTAGCGCAACTCCCGGGCATCGGCCGCTCGACGGCAGCTGCGATCGCCGCGTTCTGCTTCGGCGAGCGCGCGGCGATCCTCGACGGCAACGTCAGGCGCGTCCTCGCGCGCATCCTCGCGTTCGATCGCGACCTCGCCGATCCGCGCAGCGAACGCGCGCTCTGGAACGTGGCGACCGCGCTTCTGCCGGCCGACGACATTGAGGCCTACACGCAAGGGCTGATGGACGTCGGTGCGACGCTCTGTCGCGTGCGCGCGCCGCACTGCCTGCTCTGCCCGGCGCAGCCGCTCTGCGTCGCGGCGCGCGCGGGAACGCACGAGCGCTACCCGGTGAAGTCGCGTCGCGCCGTCCGCGGCCGGCGCGACAACGTCTGGCTCGAGCTCTGCCGGCGCGGCGACGTCTTTCTCGTCGAGCGCGACGCGAGTGGCGTCTGGGCCGGACTCTGGAGCCTGCCCGAGCTCGACTCGCTCGCCGAACTCGACGCGCTCGCCGCGGCATGGCCCGGCAGCCGCGAGCTGCTGCCGCCGTTCGTCCATGTCCTGACCCACTTCGACTGGCATCTGCAGCCGGTGCGCTGGACGTTGCCGACGCGAACGTCGCCATCCGCGCTCGAGTCGGTGCTTGCGCGATGGCCACGGGGGCGCTGGTTCGCGCCCGACGATGCGCTTGCGCTCGGCCTGCCGGCGCCGCTGAGGAAGCGCCTGCACACGATCGCCGCCGTCGACGCCTGAAGCGCGCGGTCCCGACCGCGGCGATCGCGCCGCGTCGGCCCAGGCTCACCGCGCGTGTTCGCGCGCCCGCAGCAGCGAGACGACGACGTCGAGGCGCGCGACCGGATCGACGAGCGTCAGCAGCCGTTGCTGCACCTCGATCGCCATCGGCAGGATCTCGCACCAGCGGTTCGCGACCCAGGCCGCGGAATCGAACCGGTGCGGCTCGAGGAAGGGATGCGATCCTTGTGCCGAAAGCCCCGCGATGACATCGGCAAGGCTCTTGACGACGTCGGTGTGGCCGGTCGCCGGCGCGACGAGGGGGTCCGCTGCGACGGTTTCGGCTGCCGCGGCGATCCACAGCCCGTCGCGTTCCTGGCGTGTCGGGCCGACCTTGAAGCGCTCGCCGCCGCGGCAGCGGACGAGGAGGATGCCGGCCTGGGCGCTGTCGACGTCGATCAGCTCGGCGATGGTGCCGACCTCGTATAGCCGCACCGTGTCGCCCCGGCTGCGCGCTTCGCTGCCGGCGCGCATCGCGACGACGCCGAACGGCTTGCGCTCGCGCAGACAGCTCGCGATCAGGTCGAGGTAGCGCGCCTCGAAGATCTTCAGCTCGAGCAGGCCGTCAGGAAAGAGGACGGTGTGGAGCGGGAAGAGCGGCAGCTCGCCCATGGCCGGGACGGCGCGAAATCAGGAGGTCGCGTCGAGCTCGCGATGGCGAACGAGCGCCGCGCGGTCGTTGCCGAACGCTTCGGCGAGCCGCTCGGCGAACCAGACCGAGCGATGCTGGCCGCCGGTGCAGCCGATCGCGACCGTCAGGTAGCTGCGCTGGTCGGCCTCGAACGCCGGCAGCCAGCGGCGCAGGAACGCCTCGACCTGCGCCAGCATGTCGAGCACCTCGGGTTGCGCCGCCAGGTAGGCGGCGACAGCGCCGTCGCGGCCGCTCAGCGGCCGCAGCTCGCGGACGTAGTGCGGATTCGGCAGGACGCGGATGTCGAACACATAGTCGGCATCGAGCGGGACGCCGTGCTTGTACGCGAAGCTCTCGAAGACCAGCGTCAGGCGGCGGCCCTTGGCGCCGACGAGCTCGCGCATCCACGCCCGCAACTGGGTCGGCCGCAGCTGGCTGGTGTCGATCACGGTCGAGAGCTCGCGCAGGCCGGCGAGCAGCTGGCGCTCAAGCTCGATCGCTTCGACGAGCGCACCACGGTCGGCGAGCGGGTGCGCGCGTCGGGTCTCCGAGAAGCGCCGCACCAGCGCTGCCGTCGTCGCGTCGAGGAAGATCGATTGCACGCCGACGCCTTCGTCGCGCAACTGCGCGAGCACCGGCAGCAGATGCGGCAGCGAGCCGGCGCTGCGGACGTCGACCGCGATCGCGATGCGCCGGTTGCGGCGCTGCGTCTCGAGGCGGAGGAAGTCGCGCAGCAGCTCGGGCGGCAGGTTGTCGACGCAGAAAAATCCCGCGTCTTCCAACGCGTGCAGCGCCACCGATTTCCCAGACCCTGAGATGCCTGTGACCAGCGCGATCTCGTTGCTCTCCCCGCCCTCCGCAAGGAAGGGGTCGACCCCGTTGGGGTCGTTCATGATGCGGCCTTTCGCGCGCTGGAACGCTTGGCTGGGGCGCGATCCTCAGCACCCGCGTCGAGCATCTCCTGCGCGTGCGCGAGGCTGGTCGACGACAGTTTTTCGCCGCCGAGCATGCGCGCGATCTCGGCGACGCGGGCTTCGCCGGCGACCGGCTCGACTGCACTCGCCACCGTGCCACCGCGCGATTCCTTGCGGACGACGAAGTGATGATCGGCGCACGCCGCGACCTGCGGCAGGTGCGTCACGGCGAGGACCTGGCGGCCGCTGCCGAGCTGCTTCATCAGGCGGCCGACGGTCTCGGCGACGGCGCCGCCGATGCCGGCATCGACCTCGTCGAAGATCAGCGTCGCCGGAGTGTCGTGGCCCGGTTGCTGCGGCTCGATGCCGACGACGGCGACGGCCAGCGCGATGCGCGAGAGCTCACCGCCCGAAGCAACCCGGGCGAGGGGCCGCGGCGTCGCGCCGGCGTGGCCGGCGACGAGGAACTCGACCGTCTCGGCGCCGAACGACTGCGGCGCGTCGGTCGCGGCGAGCTCGACCGCGAAGCGACCGCCGGACATGCCGAGCTGCTGCATCGTCTTCGTCACTGCGGCCGCGAACGTCGGTGCTGCCGCGCGCCGCGCTGCCGAGACGCGGCGCGCCTCGGCGTCGTAGGCAGCGCGCGCTGCGGCGCTCGCGCGCTCGAGCGCGTCGAGATCGGCGGCAGCGTCGAGCGCGCGCAGCTCGTCTTGCCACTGTGCGAGCAACGCCGGCAGCTCGGCCGGTGGCCGGCGATGGCGGCGTGCCAGCGTCAGCCACGCCGAGATTCGCTCGTCGACCTCGCGCAAGCGCTCGGGGTCCAGCTCGACCCGGTCGAGGTAGCCGGCGAGCGAGTGCGCGGCGTCCTGCAGCTCGGCCTGCGCGCCTTGCAACGCAGCGAGCGGATCCTGGAGCCGAGGGTCGAACTCGGCGACCGATTGCAGGGCGTCGACGGCGCGTCCAACGAGCGCGTCGGCGCTGGCATCGGCTTCCGAGATCGCGTCGATCGCGGTTCGCGCCGCGGCGATCAGCGACTGGCCATGCGCGAGCCGCGTGTGCTCGGCGTCGAGCTCGGGCCATTCGTCGCTGCCCGGTGCGAGCTTGGCGACCTCGCCGACCTGCCAGGCGAGCCGCTCGTGTTCGCGTTCGAGATCGCCTTGCTGTTCGCGCGCCGCCGTCAGCGCTTGCGCCGCGTTGCGCCAAGCCGACCAGAGCGCCGCCAGCGGCCGGGTGTCGAGCGTCGCGAAATCGTCGAGCAGCGCGCGCACCGCGGGCGCTCGCGTCAGCCCTTGCCACGCGTGTTGACCGTGGATGTCGACCAGGTGCTCGGCGGCGTCGCGCAGCTGCGCGATCGTCGCGGTGCCGCCGTTGATCCATGCGCGGCTCTTGCCTTGCGCATCGATCGCTCGCCGCATCAGCATCCGGCCGGCGTCGCCGGCGTCGGCGTCGAATCCGGCGTCGGCGAGCCAGGCGGCGAGCCGAGGCGGGACGTCGAACTCGGCGCTGATCTCGGCGCGCGGACGGCCCTCGCGGACGACGCCGGCGTCGCCGCGGCTGCCGAGGGCGAGCTGCAGCGCATCGACGAGGATCGACTTGCCGGCGCCGGTCTCGCCGCTGAGGACGCCAAAGCCGGGCGCGAACTCGATCTCGAGCGCGTCGACGATCACGAAGTCGCGGATCGCGAGACGGTGCAGCATGCGCGGTGTCAGGCGGATCCCGAGGCCCAGTGCAGCTTGCCGCGCAGCGTCGCGAAGTAGCTCCAGCCGCGCGGATGCAGGAAGCGAACGCGGTCGGCCGAGCGGCGCACGCAGATGCGGTCGCCGTGCGCGAGGCTCGTGAGCGACTGCATGTCGAAGTTCACGCTGGCGTCGCGGCCGGCGACGATTTCGACTTGGACCTCGCCGTCGTCGGGGACGACGATCGGCCGGTTCGAGAGGTCGTGCGGTGCGATCGGCACCAGCGCCCACGCCGCGATGCCCGGGTGGAGGATCGGCCCGCCTGCGGAGAGGGCGTATGCGGTCGAACCGGTCGGCGAGGTGACAATCAGGCCGTCGGCGCGCAACTGGGCGACGAACTCGCCGTCGATCTCGATCCGCAGCTCGACCATCCCCGCCGTCGCGCCGCGGCTGACGATGACGTCGTTGAGCGCGAAACTGGAAAAGATCGTCTTGCCGTCGCGCTCGACGCCGCCTTCGAGCATCGTGCGCTTTTCCTCGCCGTAGTCGCCGGCAAGGATGGCGGCGAGCGCCGGCTCGAAGTCGCCGAGCGCGACGTCGGTGATGAAGCCGAGCCGGCCTTGGTTGATGCCGACCAGCGGCGTGTCGTGGCGGGCGAGCTGACGCGCGATGCCGAGCATCGTGCCGTCGCCGCCGACGACGACGGCGATGTCGCACGCGGCGCCGAGCGCGTCGGCCGGAAGTCGCGGGTAGCGATCGACGCCGGTGTTGGCGGCGGTGTCTTCCTCGAGCGTCACCGCGAGGCCGTTGGCGACGAGGAACGCAGCCACCGCTTCCAGCTCTTCGCGGATCCCTTCGGCGTTGAACTTGCCGACGAGCGCAGCGTGCCGAAAACGGGTCGCCATTCGTGGGATTACACCACAGCACCCTCTGCCGACAGAGGCAGAATCGGGTGTGCGAAGGGTGCCGAATCGATGCTGGACGAACGTTCCAAGACCCTGCTGAAGACGCTCGTCGAGCGCTACATCGCGGACGGCCAGCCGGTCGGCTCGCGGACGCTCTCGCGCGCGAGCGGCCTCGAGCTGTCGCCGGCGACGATCCGAAACGTCATGGCAGACCTCGAGGAGCTTGGCCTGATCGCGAGCCCACACACGAGCGCCGGCCGCATCCCGACCGCGCGCGGCTACCGCCTCTTTGTCGACACGATGCTGACGGCGCAGCCGGGCGACGTCGCCAAGCACGGCACCGGCGAGCTGCCGATCGAGGCGCAGCTGCACGCCGACCAGCCGCAGCGCGTGATCACCAACGCCGCGCAGCTGCTGTCGAGCCTGTCGAGCTTCGTCGGCGTGATCACGGTGCCGAAGAAGCCGAGCGTCTTTCACCACATCGAGTTCATGCGCCTCTCGGAGCGGCGCGTGCTGCTGATCCTGGTCGCGCCCGACGGCGACGTTCAGAACCGCGTCATCTTCACCAAGCACGACTACACCGCGGCGCAACTGCAGGAGGCGAGCAACTTCCTGACCGCGCACTACGCCGGCCTGACGCTCGAGGAGGTGCGCGAGCGGCTCAAGGGCGAGGTCGACGCGCTGCGCGGCGAGATCTCGGCGCTGATGCTCGCTGCGGTGCAGGCCGGCAGCGAGGCAATCGCCGAGAGCCACGAGCAGGTCGTCGTCGCCGGCGAGCGGAACCTCCTCGCGATCCAGGACTTTTCGAGCGACTTGGGGAGCCTGCGGAAGCTGTTCGACCTGTTCGAGCAGAAGACGCAGCTGATGCGTCTGCTCGACGTCTCGAGCCGCGCCGAAGGCGTTCGCATCTTCATCGGCGGCGAGAGCCTGGTCGTGCCGTACGAGGAGCTCTCGGTCGTCTCGGCGCCGTACGAGGTCGATGGCCAGATCGTCGGCACGCTCGGCGTCATCGGGCCGACGCGGATGGCCTACAACCGGATGATCCAGATCGTCGACATCACGTCGCGCCTGGTGAGCAACGCACTCAGCACGAAATAGCGGTGTTCGTCGCGCGGCGGCGCGTGCGAAGATTCCGGCGCGGGCCGTTAGCTCAGTCGGTTAGAGCAGAGGACTCATAATCCTTTGGTCGTTGGTTCGATCCCAACACGGCCTACCAAGACTGTCGAGATTCGGTGACTTGCGCTGGCGAAGCTCAAGTCCCTGATGTGCCAGTGGCCTCAGTGCCATCTGGTCCCAGTCGCGGGGATGATCCCGGACATTGCGCCCCGGGTTGTCCTCAACCACGCGGATGGGAGGAAGACATGGCCCAGCCCCTTCGATTGCACGCCGCATGGGCGTCCTGCGTTTCGTGCCTGCTGCTGGGGGCGCCTGTTGCGCACGCGGGCGACTTTGTAGTGACCGCTTCCGCCGGACCCACGGGAATCGAGTGCTTCAACGCCGATGTTGTCGGGGGAAGCGGATTCAGCTCGGCCAGCGCAGGACCAAGCCCATGCGCGTTCACCAACGCCTTTGGTGGGACCTTCAGTTCTCTTGCTTCAGCTTCGGGCAGCTGGGTCACCGGCGATCTTTTCGCTTCAGCGGGGGCCGCCGGAAATCCCGGGCTCAATGGAACCGGCGACTCGATTGACTCGTTCGGAACGGTCTCGCTCACCGATGAGGGGCTGGTGAGATTGCCGCCTGGGATGACTTCGGCCTCGATCACGTTCGGTGTGACCGGCCTGTCGGGCGTCGTGGGCGGAGGGCCGGCGGTCGCCATCGGCGGGGCCTCGTCCGGCGACATCATCACGCTGAAGATGTCGGCTGGCGGATCCAACGGCACGAGCGGGACGAGTGCGGCTTGTCTGATGGATAACCTGGTCTCGAGCCTATGCCCGAATGGCGACAGAGGCTTCGGCTTTGGTCCGGGCGCGCTTGCTCCCATCACCTTGCTCGTTCACGACGGCGATACCTTGCAGTTGAACGTGTTCATCGAGTCGTCGGCGAACGTGTCGTCATTCATCGCCCCCATGTTGGCCAACGCCGGGATGACCGTCGACCCTCTCTACCTCATGCTGCCTGACGGAGTGACGTTCGATTCCGGCATTGCCGGCTTCCTGAGCGTCGTGCCTGCTCCGGTTTCGGAGCCGAGCTCGCTCGCGCTGTTCGTCAGCGGCGTCGGCGCCCTCATCGCCGTGCGTCGTCGCAAGCACCACCACGCGTGACCGGCCGGCGGCGGGCCCAGCTCGGGGTCGCTTGCCTGCCGATTTCCTAGGGTATGCGGCTCCAGCCGGGGCCCGGGTCGAAGCGCCTGATCTTCTCGGCGAGCGCCACGGTCGAGGCGCCCAGATCCTTCTCATAGACCACGCCCTCGTGGTTCACGAGGAAGGTCTTCACGCCGGTGATGCCATAGGCGGCCGGGTACGCCTCGATCGCGAAGCCGCCGAACAGACGGCCGTTGACCATGTAGTCGAAGGCGCCGCCGTCGGCGTGCGGCCCCTGCGCAGTGAGGATTCGAAACAGGTACCCGTGATACGGCTGCACCTTGCCCGCCTTGACGCCGCTGCCGTAGCCCTCGCGCACCGCCTTGGCGGCGAGCGGTCCCATGGGACTGGGCGGCGCGCCATCGGCGGTCTCCCAATAGAGGCCGTCCGTCTTGCCGGGCGTGGACGCGAAGCGCAGTGCGTAGTCGCGCAAGCCGTTACCGTCGGCGTCGCTCGCGGCGAACTCGCGCTGCGCGTCCACCATGGCGAGCAGGGTCTGGATGGTGTCGAGCTCGTTGCGGCCGACGCGGCGGTTGAGGATTTCCTCGCGGCCCGCATCGGAGTCGAACACCCACTTCGAACCGACCCGGACGATCGGCGCGGGGAATTCCCAATCGTCGTCGCCGACGACGAGCAGCGCCTGGCCTTCGCTCTTGGTCCGGATGCCGTGCTTGCGGTCGTAGGCCGCGAGGAAGTTCTGCCCTTCGGCGCGATCGGCTGCGGCGTCGGATGTCACCAGCCAGCTGCGCGACTTCGGGCCCACGACGGCGAGCATCCGCCCCGGTTCGCCGCTTCGCACCGCATCGGCAAGCGCGGCGGCCGCGGCCTCCGGGGAGTCGAAGGCCTGGCGGTCGGCGGTGGATGACGCCTGCATGCCTTGCTCTTTGGCATCGGCGGGCTGCCACGCGCCGAGGGCGGATGAGAGCGTAACCGCGAACGCCAGGTTGATCGCCAGGAGCGTTCGCTTCATCACCGTCTCCCGCCGCCGCCGCCGCGGGCGCCGCCGCCCACGCGCGCGCCGCCCATCGAGCTACGGCTCGCGCTGCCGCGCGAACTCGCTTCGCGCGACGACGAGCCGAGGTCCGCGCCGGAAAAGCCGCTACCTCGCGACGCTTCGCGCGTGGCTGCTCCCGCGGCGCCCCGACCCGCCTCGCCGCTTCCCGAGCGTATCGAGCCGGCGCGATTGCCTTCCGCTGATCCCTGGAGTTGGCTCGCGTCCATCGTCCTCAGCTCCGTGCGGCCCTGGTCGGCACGGGCGCGGAATTGCTCGCGCGAGCGCACCGCCTGCGAGTCGGAGCCGCGGTCGTAGCGCTGTGCGACCCGGTTGTCGCCGTAGGCAACGCCCTTGCGATGGTCGACGCGGTGGCTCCAGTTGCGGTCGCCGGTGTTCGTGCGATTGAACTTGTTGTAGTTGAGGGGATTCACCGTCACGAAGTTGCCGCCGCCCCAGTTGCAGTTGCCCCAGATCGCCGCGCCGATGATGATTCCCGCAGCGAACGCGAGGCCCGGCGGGTAGTAGTAGCCCGGCGGGTACATGTAGTAGGGCGGATACGACCACCACCAATCCCCGTACGCGTAGTAGGGGTCGTAGGTCGGGACGTAGAGCACATTGGGCTGCGCCGACTCGATGATATAGACCGTCTTGTTCTCGACCACCTCGGTGCGCACAGTCTGCTCGGGCGTGGACTTGAGGTTGCCCGCGGCAACGGCCTTCGCCCGCAGGGCCTGGATCGTGTCCCGCACGGCATTGCCATCGGCGAGGAAGGCATCGCCGAGCTTCTGCGTCCACGCGAGGTTGTCGCTCATGTGCTTGAGCATTTGCGGAACTGCGGTGAGCGCCTTCACCGAGGGGTCCCATTCCTCCTTCTGCATCGCATCCTCGAGCGCCGTGCCGTTCACCTCAGGATGTGCCGCCGACCACCGCGCCGCGAGCACCACCTCAAGCGGGTAGGTCGACGCCATCAGGATCTGTGCGACGAGCGAGTCGGGAAAGAGCGCAATCGGCGCCAGCACCGAATCGAGCTCCTGCTGGGACCCCGCCGCTGCGGACGGCGTGCCGGTGTTCGCCGGCACCGGCTGAGCGGCGGCGGACACGGCCACGGCGAGCAACGCCGCCGTGAGGGCGACGCGAAATGGTGATCGAGACATGTGGATCGGGTGCGTGAGCGTGCTGCGATTTTCGGGCGGCAGCCGAGTCCAATGCGCTAGGAGAGCTTTCGCCGCTTCTTCCCTTTGGGTGCCGCCGGTGGCTCGACCGCGGGGGCGCCGTTCTTCGGCCGTCCCGGCTTGAGGATCGGAACGGCAGCCAGCGCGGCCAGGAAGGCGGGATTCGGCATCATCCGCAGCGCGGCGACACCGGCCCGCAGCAGCTCACCCTTTTTCGTCGGGCGGCCGAGGCGCGACGCGCGCAACTTCAGCTCCGCAAGAACCGAATACTCCGGCTTCGGCATGGTGAAGCTGTCGCGAACGAGTTTCGCCCGCGGCTGTGAGGGTCCATCCTCCGCCACGCCTGGCAGTGAATCGGTGGGGCGCGGTCCCCCTTGTGCAGCGCCCAAGACTTTCCCGTTGTTCCGCTTCGGCCGTGCGACGGCGCCTGCGCTGCGCACTCGCTTCCCGGCTGCTGAAGCCGAGTTGCCCGCAGCTTTAGACGAGGCCATGGGACGATGGACCGCTCAACTCCAAATGATGCATATCATTTATACCTTTGCAGACTAACGGCCGGGGACATCATAAGGTGCTCCGCGAGCGGGCATTCCAGAGCTTGGCGCGTGCCTGCTTGCATCCGAGCGGGTCAGGGGCAGTTCCGCACAGGGTTGTCCACGTCGCCGGTGAAATGGCCACGACCGCCGCGGGACGGTCGGATTCGCCGGGCGATCCGTTCTTCAGATTCGAGCGGACAGCGATCGGCAAAAAAATTCTCACGCCGCGCGTCCGAATCCGATCGGTCCATGTTCCGCAACCGGAGGTGGAGCGATCGCGCAACACGGCGTGTGTCAGAGCGAAAGTGCCCACTCGCTATGTCGACTCTTGTCCACACTGTTGTCCACACGCGCTGTGGACAAGAACAAGATCGCGCCCGCGCGAGTGCTTGAATTGGAAGAGCAGGGCGATAGGATGTCAGCCCAGTCCATCGAGCACGAACAGGAGTGCGGCATGCAAAGTCTCGTCCACGCGATCTATCTCGATTCCGCGCCCGGCGAACTGACCGAGCTCGATCCCGCAGGGACCGGTCTCGAGAATCCATACGTGTACGACAGCGTCGCGCGCGAGCTCAAGGCGATGGCGGAGCAGGGGCTCGTGACCATCGTTCGTGAACAGACCCGGCACGACGCCGAGGACGATCTCATCGATCGCATCGCCTTTGCCAGGGTCCGCTAGATCCGGCGAAGCGGTCGCCGCATCCGGCCGCGCGGTGGCCTAGCGCTGGCGGATCGACCGCCAGGCGTGACTGCAGGCGTCGTAGAGCGACGCCGGAAGACGCCACGCTTCGGCGGGCTCGGAGTTCCGCACTTCCGTCGGGCGCGCCGGGTCGGCGTCATCCCACGCCCGCCGGAGAAACGCCGGGTCCATCAGCGCGCCCAACGCGGTGGGCGCGAACTGCTGGTGCGATCGAACCGAGTGCATCGACGGCTTCCCTAGTGCGACGACGGGGTCCGCTCCTCGAATCGAACGCGGACAAAACGGTATATACCATATATGCCGTTGGCAAAGTCGGATGTTCCGTGCTCTCGTCCGCAATTTGTGGCAGAGCAACGCATGAGTCGCGCCGCTGTCAGCTTCGCAGCTGTCGCCGCAACGCGATCCAGCCTGCGAGCGCCGTGAACGAAACGACGATCGCCACCACGATCCAGAAGCCGTGCGGATGCTGATTGAGCGGCACGCCGCCCACGTTCATGCCGAGCAGCCCGGCGATGATGTTGATCGGAAGCGCAAGGACGGTGACGATGGTGAGGACGAAGAGACTGCGGTTGTTGCTCTCGTTGACCTCGGCCGCGATCTCCTCCTTGAGCAGCTTGATGCGCTCCTCCAGGGTCAGCATGTCGCGCAGGACGACCGAGAATTCCTCGTTCGATTGCCGCAACCCCTGGACGTCGGCCTCGGTCATCCAGCGTGGCGGGTGCTGGAGCAGGCGAAAGAACGCCGCTGGCTCTGGCGCAAGAAGGCGCTGCAGGCGAACGAGGAGGAGGCGCAATGCGCCGAGCCGAGCGCGCCGGTGCTCGAGCTTTCGCGTCAGCAGCTGGTCCTCGATCGTGTCGACCCGCTCGGTCGCGCCGCGAACGATCTCGACCAACACGTCGGCCTGGGCCCGCAGCAAATGCTCGAGCAGATCGGCTGCCGACCGCAGCGGCCGCCCGCCCTTTACCGCTTCGCGGAGCTTGTCCACCGACCGTAGCGGCTGCTGTCGCGCGGTGACGACAAGATGCCGTTCGACACTGACCCATAGCGTCGAGATGTCGGATGGCTCGAAGCTGAAGTCGAAGTGGGCGTCGTTGACCACCGCGACGAGTGCCTGTTCGGTTCGTTCGATCCGGGTCGAATGCATGCCTTCGCGAAGAAGCTCGAAGAACTCGCTCGCCAGGTCGGCGTGTTCCTCGAGCCACGGCAGCGCTCCGGTGTGGGCGAGATTGAAATGCAACCAGCAGAAGGTGTCGACATCCGCGGTCGCCAAGCCGATCGCCCGCTGGCTGGCGAGCCAGATCGCCGCCTCGGTGCTGTCGAGAGGGCGGTTGGCGGACCCGTCGAGAACGAATCCGCAGATCAGACCGGCGGAGTCCGCGCCGTAGCTCGATCGTGTCATGTCCAAAGGCGCGACTCCGGGGTTGCTGGCAGTTTGCGACCGTGGGATGACGCTTCTGTGACTTCGATGACGAAGCCGTGACGCACTCGGCGATCGCGTTACCCGTCTCTTCATCTGCAAGGCGCCGCCGAGGAGACCCATCGCGATCCCGGACCCGCACGGTGGCGGCCGGGCCTCGCCGCCGTCGTCAAGCGCGCGCGCCTCTCGTGACGGGTTCGAGCGCCGGCCGCGGCCCCAATGGGCGTGGCTCGGTGATTGGTGCGAGGTAGGAAACGAACTCGCGGGCGACGACGTCCCAATCGAAGGCCATGGCCCGCGCCCGGGCGCATTCCCTCGGCACGTCAAGCGAGCGCAAGGCGGCGCGACCGAGATCGAGATCGAGGATGCCGCCGTTCGAATCGCCGACGACGTCCAGCGGCCCGGCGACCGGAAGCGCGGCGACCGGCGTGCCGCACGCCAGCGCTTCGAGCATGACCAGCCCGAACGTGTCGGTGCGGCTCGGATAGACGAACGAGTCGGCCGCGCGGTAGTAGTCGACCAGTCGCTCGCGCGGGACCGGGCCGGCCCAGTGGACGTGCGGGTAGCGGGCCCGGAAGCGATCGAGGAGAGGGCCGCTGCCGCACACCACTTTCGAGCCTGGCAGGTCGAGGCGCAGGAATGCCTCTAGGTTCTTCTCCACCGAGATCCTGCCAACGAACAGGAACATCGGGCGCGGCCAGGGCGGCATCACCGACCGCGCGCGAGGGCTGAACAGATCGAGGTCGATCCCGTGCGACCAGGGCCGAAGGTTCCTGAACCCGTGCGCCGCGAGGATCTCGCAGGTGCCGCGCGACGGCACCATCACCCCGCTGGAAGGAGCGTGGAAGCGGCGCATCAGTGCGTAGCCCCAGCGCGCCGGAATGCCGGTGGCAGCGTTCAGGAATTCGGGGAAGCGGCTGTGGAAGGCGGTCGTGAATGGAATGCGTTGCGAGCGGCAATGCCTGCGCGCCGCCAGCCCGAGCGGGCCTTCGGTCGCGATGTGGATCGCGTCGGCGCCCGAGGCGTCGAGAAAATGCGCTAGCTGGCGCGAAACTCCCCATGCGAGTTCGATCTCGGGGTAGCCGGGGCAGCGAAGGCGACGAAACAGCGACGGCTCGATGATGTTGACTTCGTGCCCGATCGCCTGCAGCCTCGAGCGCAGATCGCGCAGCGTCGTCACGACGCCGTTGACCTGCGGGGTCCAGGCGTCGCTGACGACGACGATCCTCATGCATCGACCGCGGCGAGCCGAGGCGTCCCGCTGGCCGCGACGTCGTGCTCGGTCTCGGCCTGGCGCGACCAGTCCAGGAGCTCGAGGCGGCCGTCGAAGTGCTCGGCGAGCGCGGTCATGCTCTCGACCCAATCGCCGTCGTTTGCGTAGACGACACCCTCGACCTCGCGCAGCTCCGGGTGGTGGATGTGGCCGCAAACGACGCCGTGGGCGCCTCGTTTTCGCGCCTCGCGTGCAAGGACGGACTCGAACTCGCCGACATAGCTAACGGCGCGCTTCACCTTCAGCTTGAGATAGCGTGAGAGCGACCAGTACGGCAGCCCCAGCCGGGCCCGGATCGACGTCAGCCGCCGGTTGAGGCGCAGCGTGAGCTCGTAGAGACGATCGCCGAGATGCGCCAGCCAGCGGGCGCACTGGATGACGCCATCGTAGAGATCGCCGTGCGTGATCCAGAGGCGCCGGCCATCGGCCGTGACGTGCAGCCAGTCCTCGGCCACCTCGATCCCGCCGAAGTCGTGGCCGACGTAGCGGCGTGCGAACTCGTCATGGTTGCCCGGGATGAAGATGACGCGCGTCCCCTTGCGCGCCTTGCGCAGCAGCTTCTGCACGATGTCGTTGTGGGCCTGCGGCCAATACCAGCTTCGACGAAGCTGCCAGCCGTCGACGATGTCGCCGACCAAAAACAGCGTGCTCGATTCGGTGCCGCGCAGGAAGTCGAGCAGCGCGTCGGCCTGGCAGCCCTGGGTCCCGAGATGAACGTCGGAGATCCAGAGCGTTCGATAGCGTTTGACTGCGGGCCCCGGCCGTTCGTCTTCCGCCGGCGGCGCCGCCGCGGCGACCGAGTCCATCCAGGCACGAAACGAAGCGTCGCGGTCCATGGCGCGGCATGATTCGCGCGCCCCGTGACCGATCGGCGTCGTGCCGGTGAACTTTCCGTGACTTCGCCCACTGGGTGTGCAGCTTTGGGCAGTCGGCGGCGAGACGGCCGGCGGTCTGTACGCGGCGTCCGAGCACCGAGAGCTCGGCGACGCTCGCCGCGTCGGCGCAATGAAGCCCGGACAGATGCTCAACAGCGTCGACTTGTCCGACCCGGACGCACCCGGCAGCGCCACCATCTCGCCGCGCCGGACTGCCACCGAAGCGTCCTGTAAGGCGACTCGCGTGCCAAGCGTCTTGCGCAAGCCGCGCACCTCGACCGCGAGCTCGTCCAAGAGCAGGGTCCGTGGGTCAACGGGCCGTGTTCCCGCTCGCTGCGTTCAGGCAGCGCCCAGCTCGGCGTGTTCGTGCGCAGGTTCAGTCGACGCGCTCAGCAGCCCTCCCAGCCCGTCGAGGTAGTGACTGAGCGGCGGCGTTCTCTTGCGCGATTGCTTGGCGCGGTCGTCGTAGAGGCGCAGCTGGACGGCGTCGGCAGCGAAGGGGAGCTCCTCGAACAGGCGGGCGTCTAGCTCGCTCATCGGTCCCCCTTGCAACGCGAGCGATCGCGTCGATGCCGGCGAGAGCCGCAACCGATAGCCGGATGCGCGTGCGGCGAGATAGCGCTTGGCCTGGACATGGAGGCGGATCGGCTCGAGCACCGACGCGCCGAAGCCTTCCGACAGGTAGGCGACTGCTCGAAGCTCGTGAACGTCGTCGATGTCGTCGGCGCCCGGCGGGAGCGGCAGCAGCCGGCCGATGTCGTGCAGCAGCGCCGCGGCGATCATCGTGTGGCCGGCGTCGTCCCACTCTGCGAGCTCCGCGGCTTGCAGCGAATGCTCGAGGACGCTCACCGGTTTCGCCAGGCCGGGCTCGCAAGGCCGCCGACCACGCCATAGATAGAGGGCTTCGATGCGTTCGAGGATGGTCACGATGTCTCCGGAACAACCTTGGCAATCGCGCCAGGGCCAGGCGAGCCATCGTCGCGAGTGCGAATGACGCTTGTCTGACCGGCGGATGGCACGTGCGTGACATCGGCGCATCTCCCGCGACGAATCAGCACACGCTCCGCAATCCGGCTTCGGGTCGGCCGGCGCGGGAGCAAACCTCAGCCGCCGAGTTCAGCCCAGGCGCTCGCTCGGGCGGATGCTCACGAACATGACCTCGGGCGACGTGTCGCCGCGCAGGAACTTCACCGAGCAGTCCTTGTGGATGCGCACTTCGCCGAGCGCCTGATGCAAGGCATCGACCGATTCGATCCGCTCGCCGTCGATGCCGACGATCGTGTCGCCTTCGCGCAGGCCGGCAAGCGCCGCGGGGCTTCGCGCTTCGACCGCGACGATGCGAACTCCCCGTGCCTGGCCGAGCCCGTGATGGACGACGACGCGCCGGTGCAGCACGATCCCCTGGCCGCCGACACCGAGGTAAGCGCGGCGAACCCGGCCGTGGCGAAGCAGCTGCGGGATGACCCAGGCGGCGGTATCGATCGCGACCGCAAACGAGATCGCCTGCGCGCCGCGGATGATCGCGGTGTTGACGCCGATCACCTCGCCTCGCGAATTCACGAGCGGGCCGCCTGAGTTGCCCGGGTTGAGCGCCGCGTCGGTCTGGATCACGTCCGGGATCAGCCGCCCGGTGCTGCCGCGCATGCTGCGGCCGAGCGCGCTGACGATCCCGGCGGTGACCGTGTGCTCGAAGCCGAGCGGATTCCCGATCGCGATCGCGATCTCGCCGCGTCTGAGCTCGGCCGAGCGGCCGAGGACCGCGGCCGGCAGCGCCGACGCTGCCGCGACGCTCAAGCGCAGAACGGCGAGATCGGTGTCCGGGTCGTCGCCGACCCAGTCGGCGGCCGCTTCGCTGCCGTCACTGAGCGCGACGGTGTAACGCAGCTCCGGTCTCGACGTCGTCGGCGCCCGGCCGGCGCGAACGACGTGCGAGTTCGTCAGCAGGTAACCGTCCGAAGTGAACACGAATCCCGAGCCATGGCCGGCATCGCCGGCGAGTCTGGCGATGCGGACGGCGGCCACGCTCGGCGCCACGCGCTCGACGACCGTGGTCACGGTCTGCGAATACGCGTCGAGGAGAACCGGATCGGTCGCGCCCATCGAAGCAGCGAAACTGGGGTGCGCTCGGCGCTTCGCAAGCGTGCGGCGTTACGTCCCCTCCGAACGGCTAGCTCGCCGTTGGTCGGCGTGGCGGTGCCTCTCGGCCGTGGCGCCTGGAAATGCGCCGCGTCGATCACGCTTTTCTCAGCGCGCGCCACAACCCCGGCGGGCATAGTGCGATCGCCGTCGGCCGAACCGTTTGCGAAGCGCGCGAGCAGCGCGCCTGTCGGCCAACAGACACCGTTCATCGCCGTACGCAAGAGAGGTTGTGACTTCGTTCTCGCGCCGAGCGCCCCCGCAACAAGAGGCCCTAATGCCGAGAACGTTCCGACCGAAAAAGGTATGGGAAATGGCGTTCGTGCCGGCTGGCCCCTTCTTTCATTCCTGCAGCACATGTTCACCGATCCGTACAACCTCGCGGCAGTCGTCATGACGCTCATTTCCGTGTCGGTCTTGCTGCACCGGAAGTTGGTGTCGCCGATGCGCAGCGCCCGCATCGTGCGTCCGCGCGGGTTCACGTTGATCGAGCTGATCATCGTGATCGCTATCGTCGCTCTGCTGGTCGCGGTCGCGCTGCCGAGCTACCGCGACCACATGCGCAAGTCACGCCGCGCCGAAGCGCAGGCCTACCTGATGGCGATCGCCGGCCGGCAGCAGCAGTTCCTGATCGACAGCCGCGGTTACGCGGCGACGCTCGCGACGATCAACATTCCCCAGCCGGCGAGCGTGGTCGCGGCGTACGACGTCACCCTCGCCGTCGTGACCGGCCCGCCGCCGACGTTCCTGCTGACGGCGGCGCCGAAGTCCGGCACCGACCAGACGCTGGAGCGCTGCGGCACGCTCACGATCGACCAGACAGGCGCCAAGACGGCGAGCCTGACCAGTTGCTGGTGAGCCATGGCCGGGCCGACCGAGTTACCGACACGCCGGTCGCGCGCCCCGCGCGGGCGCAGGGGCGTGGGCGGCTTCACCCTGGTCGAGATGATGACGGTCGTCTCGATCCTCGCCGTGATGCTCGGCGTCCTGGCGCCTTCGTTCACGGGCTTTCTCGCCTCGCAGCAGGCAAAGAGCCTGACGTACGACCTGACCGGCGACTTCATGCTGGCGCGCAACGAGGCGCTCAAGCGCAACGTCACGATCTCGATCACGCGCGCCGGCACGGGCTGGGAGCAGGGCTGGAGAGTCGCTACCGTCGCGACCAACGAGCAGCTCAGCCTGCGCAACGCCGCGGCGCAGTCGGTGACGGTGAGTGGCGCTCCGGCGTCAGTCCAATTCGATCCGAACGGTCGCGTCTCGTCGCCGCTCGGCAGCGTGCGGATCACCATCGGCGGCGGCACCAACTATCGCTGCATCGAGCTCGACCCGTCCGGGCGCGTTCGCGCGGAGGTCGGCGCGTGCTCGTAAGCGCAAGGCAAGCTCCGGCGGTCCGGCGGCGCTTTGCGCAGCGCGGAGTGCTCCTGATCGAGGTGCTCGTCGCGGTGCTGATCTGCGCCTTCGGCCTGCTCGGCTTCGCCGCCATGCAGGCGCGCGCCGTCTCGACCGACTTCGAGACGCTGCAGCGCAGCGAGGCGCTCGTCCTGATCGAGGACATGGTCAATCGCATGAACGCGAATCGCGGCCACGCGGGCGACTACGTCACTGCCGGCCTGCTCGGCGTCGGCGCCATCGTCGATTGCACGGGCATGACGGGCGCCGCGCTCGACGTCTGCGAGTGGTCGAACCTGATCCGCGGCAACGCCGAGCAGCGCGGCGGCGCCAACATCGGCGCGATGCTCTCGGCGCGCGGCTGCATCACGCGACCGGTGACGAGCACGGATCGCTACGTGATCTCGATCGCGTGGCAGGGCATCGTGCCGACCGCCGCGCCGGCCAGCCCCTGCGGGCTCGGCGACGTCGCGTTTCCGACCGAGGCGCTGCGCCGTGCCGCGTCGGCGACCGTGTGCGTCGCGCTCCTGCGCGACGCGGCGTCCGCGCCGGTCATCTCGCGCTGCTGATCGCCATGGCCGCGCCGCGCCACTCGCTTCGATCGCCGCGCCGGCAGCGCGGCATGACGCTGGTCGAGCTGATGGTCGGCCTGACCCTCGGCCTGGTCGTCGTCTCCTCGCTCCTCCTCGTCCTCGCGCACGCGTCGACGCGCGGCCAGGACCTGCAGCGCACGCAGATCCAGATCGAGAACGGCCGCTACGTCGCCGAGCTCTTTCGCGAGGATTTCCGCATGGCCGGATTCTTCGGCGAGACCTCGGTCGCGGGCGCGCTCTACACCCAGCCCGATCCCTGCAGCACCGCGCCGGTCGGCTGGAATGGCGCGCCGCTGACGTTCCCGGCCGCGGTCCAGGGCTACGGCGCTGGCGATGTCCTGGCATGCCTTGCCAATCGACGGGCGGGAACCGACGCGATCGTGATCCGCCATGTCAGCGTCGACGCGACCGACCCGGCGACGATCGCGGTCGGCAATAGCCAGTTCTACGTGCAGTATTCGTACTGCGTCGGCGATGTCGCATCGCCCCGCCTCGTCTTTTCCACCGACCACACCGCATTCACCTTGCGCAACCGCGCGTGCACCGGTGTCAACCTCGTCCGCGCGTACGTCTCCCGGATCTACTACGTCGCCGACTGCAACCGTTGCGGCGTCGGCGGCGACACCACGCCGACGCTGAAGCGCGTCGACCTGGTCGGCAACCAGCTGGTCACGACACCGCTCGCCGAAGGCATCGAGCTGCTTCGCTTCGAGTACGGCTTCGACGTCGACGGCGACGGCGCGCCCGACACCTACCTGACCGCGCTCGGCGCGCTCGGCCCGACCTCGTCGTGGTCGAACGTGGTCGCGCTCAAGGCGCACTTCATCACCCGCTCGCTCGACCATGCGCTCGGCGACAACCTCGCCGTCGCGCAGGACTTCCAGCTCGGCGGCATCGGCGTCGTCACGACGGCGTACGACGGCTATACCCGCAAGGCCTACAGCAGCGCCATCCGGCTCGTCAACCCGAGCGCGGCGAGGGAGTCGCAATGAGGCCCGCGCAACGGCGCACGCAGCGCGGCGCGACGCTGATCATTGCCCTGATCATGCTGGTGGCGCTCGCGATGCTGAGCGCCTGGGCCTTCAACGGCAGCCAGATGAATCAGCGCGTGGTCGGCAACAGCCAGGCACGCCAGGAGGTCGTCGGTGCGGCGCAGGCGGCGATCGAGCTGACGATCAGCTCGCAGCTGTTCGCCGCCGATCCGGTCGCGGTCGCCGCGTCGGCGATCCCGATCGACGTCGACGGCGACTCCGTCCCTGACTACCAGGTGCAGCTGTCGCCGCCGCCGTCGTGCTACCGCGTGCGCGTCCTCAAGGTCAACGAGCTCGACCCGACCAATGCGGGCGATCGCGCCTGCCTCGGTTCGAGCGCGTCGCCGAATCCCGGGATCGAGACCGCCGGCGCGACGCCGACGACCGGCGACTCGCTGTGCGCCGACAGCGAATGGAACCTGCGCGCCGTCGTCAACGACCCGCGCACGAACGCCACCGCCGCCGTCAACCAGGGCGTGTCCATCCGCACCTTGTCGACCGATACCGCGAACGCGTGCCCCTGAATCTAGTGGAGATCGTCATGACCATGAATCCCCATCGATCGAGACTGCGCCGCCTGTCGTTCGGCGCGCTGCTGTGCCTGCTGCTCGCGCCGGCCGTCGGCGAGGACATCGACATCTACGGCGAACCGAACAGCAACACCGACCGGCCGAACGTTCTGTTGATTCTCGACAGCTCGGCGAACTGGTCGAGCAGCATCCCGGCGCCCAACTGCTTCTTCAAGGACAACGGCGTCGTCACGACCAACGGCCCGAAGGCGTCGAACCCTGGCAAGGAGCAGGGCACGAAGATGGCGATCGAGAAGTGCGCCCTCTACAACGTCGTCGACGGGCTGCCGGTCGACTCGACCCAGGACGCCAACCACGACGCGCTCTTCAACGTCGGCATCATGCTGCTCAACGAATCGCCGAACAACGGCGCCTACCCGCGCAAGGCGTTCACGGCGCTGACGACGAACAACAAGGCGGCGCTGAAGACGCTGATCTCGAACCTGACGATCGGTGGCGACAAGGGTTCGAACGCCGACTTCGCGAGGTCGATGTACGAGGCGTATCTCTACTTCATGGGGTTGGCGCCGTACCAGGGCGCGCTCGCACCCAAGCGCGACACCACGGCGTTCAACGGCAATCACTACGCGAGCCCCGCGGGAGCGTCGTGCGCGCGCAACTACCTGATCTTCATCGCCAACGGCTCTCCCCAGCCGTCGGAGAACAACGACGCCCTGGCGCGGCTCGCAGCCGTCGGCGGCAACACGTCGCAGATCTCGTATCCGACGTCGGTTGTCAGCAGCGCCGACCAGAAGAACTGGTCCGACGAGTGGGCCCGCTTCATGCGCGGCGTCGACGTCAGCAGCAGCAACGGTACGCAAGGAATCGTCACCCACACGATCGCGGTGACCGGCGCGTCGAGCGACGGCCTCTACCCGAATTTCATGCAGGCGATCGCCAACCAGGGCGGCGGCACCTTCCATTCGGCGGGCGACGCCGACACGCTGGTCAAGGCGCTGCTCCAGATCTTCTACGAAATTCAGGCAGTCAACAGCGTGTTCGCGGCGGCGAGTCTGCCGGTCTCGGTGAACGCCCGCGGCACGTACCTGAACCAGGTCTACATGGGGATGTTCCGCCCCGACGGCGACGGCAATCCGCGCTGGCGCGGCAACCTCAAGCAGTACATGTTCGGCCTCGACGCGGTCGGCAACCTGAGCCTCGTTGACGCGACCGGAACGTCCGCGATCAGCGCGTCGACCGGCTTTATCAGCCCGAGCGCGGTGTCGTTCTGGACCAGCCCGAGCACGTTCTGGAGCAACCAGCTGCTCGGCACGCCGCCGACGGCGAGCGACTCGCCCGACGGCGAAGCCGTCGAGAAAGGCGCCGCCGCGCAGGGCCTCCGCACGACCTACGTGACGAACCAGACGTCGCGCGGTGTCCTCACTTGCATCGGCTGTTCTGCCAATACCGCGCTCGGCACGACCAACGCGACGCGCTTCATCGACGCCAACAGCGCCATCACCGCGGCGGCGCTCGGCGTCTCCTTGGCAACCGATCGCACGACGCTGATCAACTGGGTGCGCGGCACCGACAACGCGGGCGACGAGCTCGGCCCGACGACGACCCCGGCAACGACGGTGCGGCCGTCGGTGCACGGCGACGTCCTCCACTCGCGGCCGGCGGTGGTGAACTACGGCGGCACGACCGGCGTCGTCGTCTTCTATGGCGGCAACGACGGCATGCTGCACGCGATCAACGGCAACCAGACGGGGACCGGTGCCGGCAACGAGCTCTGGAGCTACATCCCCGAGGAGCTGTACGGCAAGCTGAACCGGCTGCGCATCAACAGCCCCAAGGTGCTCATGCCGAGCACGCCCCTGGGCCTCGGCGCGACGCGGCGCGACTACTTCGTCGACGGCCCGATCGGCGTCTACGAGAAGTTGGCCGCCGACAGCAGCGTCCAGCAGGTCATCATCTACGTCGCGATGCGGCGCGGCGGCCGCATGCTCTACGCGTTCGACGTCACGACGCCGAGCTCGCCGACGCTGCTCTGGAGGAAGACCAACGCCGACTTCTCGCAGCTCGGGCAGACCTGGTCAGAGCCTCGGATCGCCCGCATCCGCGGCAATGCGAACCCGGTCCTCGTCTTCGGCGGCGGCTACGACGCCACCGCCGAGGACGCGTCGCCTGCCGGCACGACGACGATGGGCAACGCGATCTTCGTCCTCGACGGCATCAGCGGCAACCTGCTGAGGAGGTTCGACGTCACGCGCAGCGTGCCGGCCGACGTCGCCCTCGTCGACAGCGACTTCGACGGCTACATCGATCGCGCGTACGCGGTCGACCTGAGTGGCTCGGTGTACCGGATCGACTTCGAACCCAATTTGACGAACGGGCCGTCCGACTGGACGATCTACAGACTCGCCGATCTCTCCGGCGGAACCACGACAGGACGCAAATTCTTCTTCGGTCCCGACGTCGTCGTGACGCGCGCGTTCACGGCACTGATGCTCGGCTCGGGCGATCGCGAAAAGCCGCTGCTGGCGACGAC
>DATAYY010000155.1:0-3032 GCA_036272325.1 Caldimonas sp.
GTCGTCGCCCTCGACAGGCCGAGCGCCGACGTCGCCTCCCATTGCCCGCGCGGCAGCGAGCCGATCGCCGCGCGCACGATCTCGGCGACGAAGGCCGCGGCGTACAACGAGATGCCGACGAAGAGCGCCGCAAACTCGGGCGACACCGAAAGGCCGGCCTGCACCTCGAAGCCGTCGATCACCGGGCGCAGCAGCGACCAGTGGCTGCTCGCGTCGAGCCCCGGCCAGGCGAGGTAGATCCCGCGGTTGCTGGCGAGCACGAGCCGGCCCGGCGCGGCCGCCTCGGCCGCGGTCGGCAGGCCGAGGATCAGGCCGTACCAGAGAAACACGTGCAGCAGCACCGGCACGTTGCGCATCACCTCGACGTAGCCGGCGCATAGCGCGCGCGCCAGCGCGTTCGGAGAGAGGCGGCCAAGGCCGATGGCGAGGCCGACCAGAGTCGCCGCGACGAGGGTCGCTGCGGCGAGTTTGAGGCTGTTCAGCGCGCCCGCCGCGAACGTCCTGGCGTAGCTGTCGACGCCGGCCTGCACCGCGATCGGCGCGTCGCTCACCGGTGTCTTCGCCGGCTCCCACAGGAACGCGAACCCCGAGCGGACGCCGCGCGACTGCAGGTTCGCGCTCGTCATGTGGAACATGAGGAACAGCAGGCCGCCGAGAACGGCGAAGGCCAGCGCCTGCTGGCCGGCGTGGGCCCACCGCCGGTCATGCGCCGGCGCGCGGCGCGTGGGCTCCACGCGACGAAGCTCCGGAGTCACTGCATCGGCAGCGCGTAGAGCAGACCGCCTTCGGCGGCGAGCCGGTTCGCGCCGCGCGGCATGCCGCTCGCCGCGAACGCGCGCTCCCACATTTCGCCGTAATTGCCGACCTGGGCGATGACGTTGGCGGCCCAGTCCTTCTCGAGCCCCATCGACGGGCCGAGGTCGCCGTCGATGCCGAGCAGGCGCCTCGTGGCTGGATCGCTCGACGTGGCGAAGGTCTTGACGTTCTTCGACGTGATGCCAAGCTCCTCGGCCGCGACCATTGCGTTCCAGGTGTAGCGCACGATGTCGAACCAGCGGTCGTCGCCCTTGCGCACCGCGCCGGCGAGCGGCTCGCGGCCGTAGGTCTCGGAGAGCAGCACGTAGTCGTTGCCCTGAGCGCCGAGCGTCGACTTGAAGCTGGCGATCGCCGAGACGTCGTGGAACATGACGTCGCAACGCTTGGCGAGAAAGGCCTTGCGCAGCTGCTCGCCCTCGGCGAACGGCACCGCCTTGTAGCGCACCTTCATCTTGCCGAAGTACTCGGCGGCGATCGACTCGCCGGCGCCGGCGATCATGCACACGCTCGCACCGTTGAGCTTGGCCGTGCTGGTGACGCCCGAGGCCCTGGGCACGAAGAAGCCCCACGCGTCGTAGAAGTTGACCGCCGCGAACTGCACCCCCGACTTGGTCTCGCGCGACATCGTCCAAGTGAGGTTGGCGTAGACGACGTCGGCTTCGCCCGACTGCAGCGCGACGAGGCGTTGCGCCGGCGTGAGGCTGACGTACTTGACCTTGGTGGGATCGCCGAAGATCGCGGTGGCGATGGCGCGGCACGAGTCGGCGTCGATGCCGCGCATCACGCCCTGGCTATCGGGTAGCGAGAAGTTGGCCGAGCTGCCGATCACGCCGCAGACGAGGGCCCCGCGCGCCTTCACTGCAGCCAGCGTCGGCGACGCGGTGGCGGGCACCGGCGCTGTCTGGGCCAACGCGCCGAGCGCGGTGAGCGCGCCGGTCAGGGCGATCAGGCGGACAAGCAAGAGGGTTGGGCGCACGGTGTCTCCTCAGGTGGGTTCGGTCAGATCGGCGATCGCCGCGAGACAGCGGTCGATCTCGTCGGGTGTGTTGTAGAAGTGGGGCGAGACGCGAAGGCCGGCGCCGCGCGCCGAGACGGTGATGCCACGCCCCGCGAGTGCGCGCTGCGCCGCCTCGCCGTCGGCGCAGCGAATGACGAAGATGCCGGCGTGGGCGCGGGCGGGCGTGACGAGATCGAGGCGGTGGCCGGCGGCCGATCCGAGCAGATGGCGGCCAAGCGAGCGAACGCGCTCGTGCACCGCGCCCCAGCCGACCGTGTCGAAGAAGTCGAGCGTCGCGTCGAGCCCGTACATCGCGGGGATGTTGACGTGCGCGTACTGCAACTGTGCTTCGTCGTCCATGTTCTTGTAGCCGCGGTAGGCGGGCCGCATCGCCGCGCGCGCCCGCGCCGAGGTGACGAGCACGCCGACGCCGAAGCCCGAAAGCATCCACTTGAAGAACGACGAGGCATAGATGTCAACCTCGGCCAGGTGCGTCGGTACCGCTCCCATCGCCTGCGTGCCGTCGACCATCAGCAGCGTGCCGTGCCGGCGGCAGGCCTCGGCCATGCGGCCGAGATCGACGGTCGTGCCCGTGCCCGAATGCGTCTGCGAAACGGCGATCACGCGCGTGTGGGCGTCCAGCGCCGAGAGCAGCGCGCTCTCTCGCGCCGCCTCGCTAACGGCTGGCACGCGCACCACCGCTGCGCCGGCGCCTGCCGCGGCCTCCCAGATGCGGTCCACGGAAGGGAACTCGTCGGCGGCGAGCACGATTCGGTCACCGGCGCAGAACCCCAGGCTCAGTGCTGCGAGGTTCAGGCCTTCGGTGGCGTTCGAGACGAAGGTGACATCGGCCGCGCCGACGCCGAGCCACGCGGCGAGCCGCGCCCGCACCCGCTCGGTCATCGCCTGCCATTCGGGCCGCGCATCGATGCCGCGCGACTTGACATCGTCGTAGAAGCGGGCGACGGCTGCACCGTGCCCGGGCCACGTCAGGCCGGCGGCCGCGGTATCGAGATAGATCCGCGATTGCAGGTACGGGAACGCGCGGCGCAGTTCGGTCGAATCGAGCGATCCCAGCATGAGAGGTTCGGATGGGTCGGCTCGGTGGAGCTTCGACTCCGTCGAGCTTCGACCCATCTTACCGTCCTCCGACGAGGAGCTGCCCTGGTTCCAGGTCTAAGACGCTGACTCGCATCCCTGGCTATCGCTGCCAACGATC
>DATAYY010000156.1:0-1593 GCA_036272325.1 Caldimonas sp.
CTCCTTGGCGAGCGCCGGGCTCTCGATGAACATGCCGAACTCGGAGTTCGTGCTCGCCGAGCGCGGATCGAGGTTCATCGAGCCGATGAAGATGATCTTCTTGTCGATCACCGCCGTCTTCGCGTGCAGCCGGCCGAGCGACGTGCCGAACATGCCGAGCCGCTTGGTCTGCTGGGTGCGCGTCGGGCTCAGCTCGTAGAGGTCGACTCCCGCCTGCAGCATGCGTGTCCGGTAGTGCGCGTAGCCGTTGTGAACGAGCGGCTCGTCGGTCGCGGCGAGCGAGTTCGTGATCACCGTGACCTTGACCTTGTGCTGGTGCAGGAGGTCGAACGACTTCATCCCGGACTCGCCGGGAATCATGTACGGCGACGTCAGCACCAGGTCGTCCTTGGCCTGCCAGACCTGCATCATCACGTCGTTGGTGACGCTCATCTCGAATGCGACCTTCGGCGTCATCGCGAGGAGTTTTTCCGGCGGGTCGGCGAACGCGCGCGCGGTTCCCCACTCGAGGCCAAGCTGGCCGGCGTCGAACTCCTCGGCGAGCGGGCCGTAGCCGAGCAGGTCGGTCGACGGTGTTTCGACCGGCGGCGGCGTCATCGTCGCGATCGCGGCGTCGAACGCCTGTCGCCGGGCCGCCTTGTCGCCGAGCGGCTCGCCGACATCCTCGATCGGATAGACGACCTCGCTGTTCCAGTAGCGGTCGAAGATCGCCGACATCGAGGGCACGACCGCGCCCATCACGAATGCGTCCATGTCGACGAAGTTGGCGTCATGGGCGCGCAGGAAGTACTCGTCGGCGATGTTGCGGCCGCCGGCCACCGCCATCACGCCGTCGGCGATGAAGAGCTTGTTGTGCATGCGGTGGTCGAGCCGGCCGAAGTCGAAGATCGAAGCCGCGTAGCGGCCGCCCGGGCCGGCGCTGCGGTTGCAGCAGAATGGATTAAAGAGGCGCACCTCGACGTTCGGGAACGACGCCAGCCCGCGCAGCGTCGGATCGGAGTGGCTCGTGTAGAGGTCGTCGACGAGGACGCGGACGCGAACCCCGCGCGCGCTCGCGTCGCGCAGCGCGTGCAGAAGGAGCAGGCCGGTCGAGTCGTTCTCGAACTGGTAGTACTGGACGTCGAGCGAGGTCGACGCGCGTTGCGCGAGCTGCAGCCGGGTGTCGAGCGAGTAGGCGCCGAGCGGCAGCAGGCGAACGCCGGTCTGCTCGGGCGAAGGCGACGAGGCCACCGCGATCTTCACCAGCGGGCTCTCGGGGTTCGGCGGCAGCGCCAGCGAGTCGGTCTTGCCGACGTTGGTCGCGAGCGTGCCGCAGCCGGCGACGAGCGCCGATGCCGCGATCAACGCCGCTGTCGCGAGGCGGGCGAGCGCAGCGCCCGAAGACCCGCCGCGACCGCCTGCATCCGACGAGGCCGCCCTTTCGGCGCCGGCGTCGGCGCCGCCTTTCTCGTAAGATGAAGAGTGCGCCCGCGACCCACCGGAGCCGGTCATGAGGAAGAGTTTCGCGTCCATGTGGTTGTCGATGCTGCTGCTCGCGCTGGCGACGCCGTCATACGCAGCACTCGATGTCGGAGATGCAGCGCCAAACTTTAC
>DATAYY010000157.1:0-48408 GCA_036272325.1 Caldimonas sp.
GCGATCGTCTACCCAGCGTCGGGGGCGTCTGCGGAGGACCTGGCCGAGATCACGCGGCTGCACCACGCCGGCCAGACGACTGCCGCGCTCGAGCGGGCGGACCGCGCCCTCGCCGCCAATCCGAAAGACGCGCAGATGCGATTCCTGAAGTCGGTTCTCCTCGCCGACAGCGGCCACTCCGCTGAAGCGCAGGTAATTCTCGAGCAGCTCGTCCAGGACTACCCTGAGCTCGCCGAGCCGCACAACAATCTCGCCGCGATCCATGCCGCCAACGGCGACTACGGCAAGGCGCGCGCCGAGCTCGAAGAGGCGGTCCGCCTCAACCCCGCCTATGCGCCGGCGCACGAGAATCTCGGCGATGTCCAAGCGCTCCTCGCCGGCCAGTCGTACGCGAAGGCGCTCCGCCTCGAGCCGACGAGCAACACCCTGCCGCGCAAGCTCGCGCTCGTTCGCCAGCTGACGATGCCACTGGCGGAGTCGCGCGCGTCGTCTGCTTCCACGCCGCGAGCCGCCGCTTCCGCGGCTGGACGCCGCTAGGGCACTTTCTCCTTCCCACCGATCGGAGTCATCGATGCAGTCGTTCTTCTCCCGTTTCGTCACCACGCTCGTCGCCGCGACGGCTCTTTGCGCCAGCGGCGCCGCACTCGCGCAGAAGGTCCGCCTCGCAACCACCGCCGGCGACATCGTCGTCGAGCTCGACGCCGCCAAGGCGCCGAAGAGCGTCGCCAACTTCCTCCAGTACGTCAGAGCCGGCCACTACGACGGCACGATCTTCCATCGCGTCATCGCCAACTTCATGATCCAGGGTGGCGGCATGACAGCCGACATGAAGGAGAAGGAGACGCGGCCGGCGATCCAGCTCGAAAGCAGGAATGGCCTGCTGAACCAGCGCGGCACGATCGCGATGGCGCGCACTCCCGACCCCGACTCGGCGACGGCGCAGTTCTTCATCAACGTCAAGGACAACGATTTCCTCAATCAGGCGCAGTCCAAGGACGGCAACGGCTACGCCGTCTTCGGCAAGGTGATCCAAGGAATGGACGTCGTCGACAAGATCCGCGTCGCGCCGACCGGTCCGGGCGACGTTCCGCTGCAGCCGATCGTGATCAAGAAAGCAACCGTGGAGAAATGAACGATGCGACAAGTCGATCTGGAAACGAGCGCCGGCACCATCCGGGTCGAGCTCGACGATGAAAAGGCGCCCGAGACGGTGAAGAACTTCCTCACCAACGTCGAGAACGGACACTACGACGGCACGGTGTTCCACCGCGTCATCAAGGGCTTCATGATCCAGGGCGGCGGCTTCGAGCCCGGCATGTCGCAGAAGCCGACCGGGTCGAAGATCACCAACGAAGCGAGCAACGGGCTCAAGAACGACCGCTACACACTCGCGATGGCGCGCACCTCCGACCCACACTCGGCGACGGCGCAGTTCTTCATCAACGCGGCCGACAACGAGTTCCTGAACTTCAAGTCGGAGACGCCGCAGGGCTGGGGCTATGCGGTCTTCGGCCGCGTCGTCTCCGGCCAGGACGTCGTCGACGCCATCGAGAAGGTACGCACCGGCAATCGCGGTGGCCACGGCGACGTTCCGCTCGACGACGTGACGATCACCCGCGCCACCGTGGTCTCCTGAGCCGGCCTGCGGAGCGCACGATCCGGTCGCGCGAGGTCATGACAGCGTCGACACCTCGCCTGCCGCCGCTGTCGGCGACGGAGTCGGCGACGGCGCCGACCTTTGACGCGCCGCCGGGCTGGCGGGCGATCGACCTCCTCTCCGACCTACACCTCGCCGAGAACACGCCCGAGGTCTTCGAGGCGTGGGCGGCGCACCTCGAGAGCACCGACGCCGACGCCGTGTTCATCCTTGGCGATCTGTTCGAGGTGTGGATCGGCGACGACATCAACGAACGCGGCTTCGAGGCGCGCTGCGTCGAGGTTCTCGCCGCCGCCGCCCGGCGACGGCTGGTCACGTTCATGCCTGGCAACCGCGACTTCCTCGTCGGTGACGCGATGCTCGAGTCGGCTGGTGTGGTCCGCTTTGCGGACCCGACGATCGTCGTTGCCTTCGGCGAGCGCGTTCTGCTCTCGCACGGCGATGCGCTCTGCATCGACGACGTCGCCTACCAGCGCTATCGCTCCGTCGCCCGGCGGCCGTTCGTGCAGCGTGCGTTCGCCGTCCTTCCTCTTGCCGCGCGGCGCGCGATCGGCCGGTCGCTTCGGCGCCAAGGCGGCCGCCGCCCCACGCGCGAGCACGGCAGCTACGTGGATGTCGATGACGGTGCGGCGCTCGCCTGGCTCCGCGACGCCGACGCAGCGACGCTCGTTCACGGCCACACCCATCGGCCGGCGAGCCATGTTCTCGCGCCGGGGACGGTGCGCCACGTCCTCAGCGACTGGGAGCTGGATGGCAGCACCACGCCACGGGCAGAGATCCTGCGCTGGGACGCAACCGGCTTCGCGCGCATCGCTCCGTCGACCCCGCGCCCGCCGGCGGCGCCGTGACTACCTGGTGGCGCCGCTGGCGGCGCGCACGCACGCTCGAGAAGCGCGCGATCCCGGAGCCGCTCTGGCAGCTCACCCTGGCGCGCTACCCCTTCCTGGCCGCGCGTCCGCCGGCGAAGGTCGCTGCGCTGCGCGAGATGGCGACGCTCTTTCTCGCCGGCAAGGAATTCAGCGGCGCCGGTGGCCTCGAAGTCAGTGATGAGATGGCGGTCGCGATCGCAGCGCAGGCCTGCCTTCCCGCGCTCGAGCTCGGCCTCTCGTCGTTCGATGGCTTCGTCGGCATCGTCGTCCATCCGGATGCGGTGGTCGCGCGCCGCGAGCACGAGGACGAGATCGGCGTCGTCCACGAGTACGACGAAGAGTTGAGCGGCGAGGCGATGCACGGCGGCCCGGTGATGCTCGCCTGGCGCGACGTCGACGAGGCCGGCGAGTCGGCGGCGGAAGGCTACAACGTCGTCATTCACGAGTTTGCGCACGTCATCGACATGCGCGGCGGCGTGACCGCGGCTGCGCAAGCTCACGACCGCAAGAGCGATCGCGGCCGCTGGTTGCGGTCGCTCGTGCTCGAGCACGAGCGTTTCGCGCGACGTGTCGACCGCGAGGTGGAGACATTCCTCGACCCTTACGGCGCGGAGGCGCTCGAAGAGTTCTTCGCAGTCGGGTCGGAAGCGTTCTTTGTCGCGCCCCGAAAGCTGCTGCGCGAGCAGCCACGCCTGTATCGGCTACTCGCGGAGTTCTTCCGCCAGGAACCCGTCCGCGACCTCGATCAAGAAGGGGGCCGCGAGGCCCCCTCTTAGCGGTCGAACGAGCGTCGCTAGGCGGTTGCCGGCTCGGCCTTCGGCTTGTCGCTGCGGCGCACCGGCTGGATGTCGAGCACGGGCTTTCCTTCAGCATCGACGTCGATCGTCAAGCGACCGCCCTCGACCAGCCGGCCGAACAGCAACTCGTCCGCAAGGGCGCGGCGGATCGTGTCCTGGATCAGCCGCTGCATTGGCCTTGCACCCATCAGCGGGTCGAAGCCCTTCTTGGCGAGGTGCTTGCGCAGCTCATCGGTGAACGTGACCTCGACCTTCTTCTCGGCGAGCTGACCCTCGAGCTCGAGCAGGAACTTGTCGACGACGCGAAGGATGATCTCTTCGTCGAGCGCCTTGAAGCTCACTGTCGCGTCGAGCCGGTTGCGAAACTCGGGCGTGAACAGGCGCTTGATGTCGGCCATCTCGTCGCCCGACTCGCGCGTGTTCAGGAAGCCGATCGTCGCCTTGTTCATCGTCTCGGCGCCGGCATTCGTCGTCATGATGATGATGACGCTGCGGAAGTCGGCCTTCCTGCCGTTGTTGTCGGTCAGCGTGCCATGGTCCATGACCTGCAGCAGCACGTTGAAGACGTCGGGGTGCGCCTTCTCGATCTCGTCGAGCAGCAGCACGGCGTGCGGCTTCTTCGAGATCGCCTCGGTCATGAGGCCACCCTGGTCGAAGCCGACGTAGCCCGGCGGCGCGCCGATCAGCCGGCTCACCGCATGGCGCTCCATGTACTCGCTCATGTCGAAGCGGATCAGGTCGACGCCGAGGACGAATGCAAGCTGCTTGGCAACCTCGGTCTTGCCGACCCCCGTCGGGCCGCTGAAGAGGAACGAGCCGATCGGCTTGTCGGGCCGGCCGAGGCCCGAGCGCGCCATCTTGATTGCCGAAGCGAGCGCGTCGATCGCAGGATCCTGGCCGAAGACGACGCTCTTCAGGTCGCGGTCGAGCGTCTTCAGCTTCGAGCGGTCGTCGGTCGACACCGAGGCGGGCGGGATGCGCGCGATCTTGGCGACGATCTCCTCGACCTCGGGCCGGTTGATCGTCTTCTTCTGCTTGCTCTTGGGCAGGATGCGCTGCGCGGCGCCAGCCTCGTCGATGACGTCGATCGCCTTGTCGGGCAGGTGGCGGTCGTTGATGAACTTGGCCGACAGCTCGGCTGCGGCCTGCAGTGCCGCGGGCGCGTACTTGACGCTGTGGTGCTCCTCGAAGCGGCTCTTCAGCCCCTTCAGGATCTCGATCGTCTGCTCGACCGACGGCTCGATGACGTCGACCTTCTGGAATCGCCGTGACAGCGCCGCATCCTTCTCGAAGATGCCGCGGTACTCGGTGAAGGTCGTCGCGCCGATGCACTTCATCGCCCCCGAGCTGAGCGCGGGCTTGAGCAGATTGCTCGCGTCGAGCGTGCCGCCCGATGCGGCGCCGGCGCCGATCAGGGTGTGGATCTCGTCGATGAAGAGGATCGCATTCGGCTGGTCCTTGAGGTTCTTCAGCACGCCCTTCAGGCGCTGCTCGAAGTCGCCGCGGTACTTGGTGCCGGCGAGCAGCGCGCCCATGTCGAGCGCGTAGACGACCGACTCGGCGAGGACCTCGGGAACTTCGCTCTGCGTGATCCGCCACGCCAGCCCCTCGGCGATCGCCGTCTTGCCGACGCCGGCCTCGCCGACCAGCAGCGGGTTGTTCTTGCGCCGGCGGCAGAGGATCTGGATGACGCGCTCGACCTCGTGCTCGCGCCCGATCAGGGGATCGATCTTGCCGTCGCGTGCGAGCTGGTTCAGGTTCTGCGTGAACTGGTCGAGCGGCGAGCCCTTGCCGTCCGATTCTTCCTTCTCGCTCTCGGTGCTCGAGCCACCGCCTTCGCCGGGCTTGGCAGACTCGGGCGGGTCGCTCTTCTTGATCCCGTGGGCGATGAAGTTGACGACGTCGAGGCGGGTGACGCCTTGCTGGTGCAGGTAGTAGACGGCGTGCGAGTCCTTCTCGCCGAAGATCGCGACGAGAACGTTAGCGCCGGTGACTTCCTTCTTGCCACTGCCGGTCGACTGGACGTGCATGATCGCGCGCTGGATGACGCGCTGAAAGCCCAGTGTCGGCTGGGTGTCGACCTCGTCGGCGCCGCCGACCGTCGGCGTGTTCTCCTTGATGAAGCCGACCAGGCTCTTCCTCAGGTCGTCGAGATTGGCGGAGCACGCGCGCAGGACTTCTGCCGCCGACGGGTTGTCGAGCAGCGCCATGAGCAGATGCTCGACGGTGATGAACTCGTGGCGCTGCTGCCTGGCCTCGACGAAGGCCATGTGGAGGCTGACTTCAAGCTCTTGCGCGATCATGCGGACTCCATAGTGCATTGCAGCGGGTGACCGCCGCGCCGTGCAGCGGCGAGCACCAGTTCGACCTTGGTCCCGGCGACGTCCTTCGAGTAGACGCCGCAAACGCCGCGACCGTCGTGGTGGATCTTCAGCATGATCTGCGTCGCTGTCTCGAGGTCCCGGTTGAAGTATTCCTGAAGCACCATGACGACGAACTCCATCGGGGTGTAGTCGTCGTTGAGCAGGATGACCTGGTACATCGGCGGCGGCTCGGTCTTCTGCGCCTTGCGCTCGACAACAACCGCCCCCTGGCCGTCGTCGGTACGCGGCCGGACGACAGGAACCGGAGGTTTGTCGGCGGGCATGATTTCATTCTATCGAGTTGTCGCTCCTGCGCTTCACTCGAATGCATGTGCCACGCGGGGACTTTTTCACAAGGGGAGGTCCGCCTCCCCGCCCTGCCCGTTCGGCGGAGGCTGCGTGTGTGGAAAGCCCGGAAACAGCGACGCCGGACGCGCGCCGAGCGCGCGCCGCGGCTCCGAAGCGACTACATGTTGTCGATCATCACCTGGCCGAAGCCGGAGCACGAGACCTGCGTCGCGCCGTCGAGCAGGCGCGCGAAGTCGTAGGTCACCTTCTTCGACAGGATCGACTTCTCCATCGAACGGATGATCAGGTCGGCCGCCGGATGCCAGCCGAGATGGCGCAGCATCATCTCGGCCGAGAGGATCTCGGAGCCCGGGTTGACGTAGTCCTTGCCGGCGTACTTCGGCGCGGTGCCGTGGGTCGCCTCGAACATCGCGACCGAGTCGCTCATGTTCGCCCCCGGAGCGATGCCGATGCCACCGACCTGCGCGGCGAGCGCGTCGGAGACGTAGTCGCCGTTCAGGTTCAGGGTCGCGATCACCGAGTATTCGGCCGGGCGGAGCAGGATCTGCTGCAGGAAGGCGTCGGCGATGACATCCTTGACGACGATGTCCTTGCCGCTCTTCGGGCTCCTGAACTTGCACCACGGGCCGCCGTCGACCTCGACCGCGCCGAACTCACGCTGCGCAAGGCCGTAGCCCCAGTCGCGAAACGCGCCTTCGGTGAACTTCATGATGTTGCCCTTGTGCACAAGCGTCACCGAAGCCTTGTCGTGGTCGACCGCGTACTGGATGGCCTTACGGACGAGCCGCTCGGTGCCTTCCCGCGAGACCGGCTTGATGCCGATCCCCGAGGTGGCCGGGAAACGGATCTTCCTGACGCCGAAGTCGTCCTGCAGGACCTTGATCAGCCGCTTGGCCTTCTCGCTCTCGGCCTCGAACTCGATGCCGGCGTAGATGTCCTCGGAGTTCTCGCGGAAGATGACCATGTTCGTCTTCTCGGGCTCGCGGACGGGCGACGGAACACCCTTGAAGTACTGGATCGGTCGCAGGCACACGTACAGATCGAGTTCCTGGCGAAGCGCGACGTTGAGCGAGCGGATGCCGCCGCCGACCGGCGTCGTCAGCGGCCCCTTGATCGAGACGACGTAGTCGCGCAGGACGTCGAGCGTCTCGGGCGGCAGCCAGACGTCCGGCCCGTAGACGCGGGTCGACTTCTCGCCGGCATAGATCTCCATCCAGCGGATCTTCTTCTTGCCACCGTAGGCCTTGGCAACCGCGGCGTCGACGACCTTGATCATCACCGGCGTGATGTCAACGCCTGTGCCGTCGCCTTCGATATAGGGAATGATCGGCTCGTCGGGGACCTGCAGCGAGAAGTCCGGGTTGACCTTGATCTTCTGCCCGGCGCTGGGCACCTTGATGTGCTGATACATGAAAATGAGGCTCCGCAAGGCGCTGCCGTGTTGGTGGCGCAGCCGGAAATTCTAAGTCGGATGCAGCAGCATGAATGACGGATGGGCCCGCCGCGTCTCGGCGATGGCGATGCTTTGCGCCACGGCGCTCGCCGCGGCGCAGAGCGGACCACAAAAGCTGGAGCAGATCCGGCTCACCGCCGGCATCCATGTCATCCATGCCGAGCTCGCGACGACGCCGGAGCAACGCGAGATCGGCCTGATGAACCGGCCGTCGATGGATGCCAACGACGGCATGCTGTTCATCTTCGAGCGCCCGGGCCAGCAGTGCTTCTGGATGAAGAACACGCTGATCCCGCTCTCGGTCGCGTTCCTGGCCGACGACGGCAGCGTCGTCAACGTCGACGACATGGCACCGCAGACGCTCGATGGCCACTGCTCGACGAAACCGGTGCGCTTCGTCCTCGAGATGAACCAGGGATGGTTCGCGAAGCGCGCCGTGAAGCCGGGCTTCAGGCTGCGCGGCGCTCCGTTCGCGCACTGACCCCGAGCCGCCGGACCCGCGGCCCGGGCGAGGATTCGGTCAAGACCCGAAGTTCTTGCCGGCGAAGTCCCAGTTGGCGAGCGAGTTGACGAAGGTCTCCGCCCACTTCGGCCGCAGGTTGCGATAGTCGATGTAGTAGGCGTGCTCCCAGACGTCAATCGTCAGGAGCGGAGCGTCGCCGGTCGTCAGCGGTGTTCCTGCCGCACCCATGTTGACGATGTCGACGCTGCCGTCGGCCTTCTTCACGAGCCAGGTCCAGCCCGAGCCGAAGTTGCCGACCGCGCTCTTCACGAACGCGTCCTTGAAGGCCTGGGTGCCGCCCCATTTGGCCCTGATCTTTTCGCCGAGCGTGCCCTTCGGCTCGCCGCCGCCGCCCGGCCGCATGCAGCTCCAGAAGAAGGTGTGATTCCAGATCTGCGCCGCGTTGTTGTAGATGCCGCCCGTCGCCTTCTTGACGATGTCCTCGAGCGCCATCGATTCGAACTCGGTTCCCTTCTGCAGGTTGTTGAGGTTGTCGACGTACGCCTTGTGGTGCTTGCCGTGGTGGTATTCCAGGGTCTCCTTGCTGACGTTCGGCGCCAGCGCATCGATCGGATATGGAAGCGGGGGGAGCGTGTGTTCCATCGTGGTCCTCTTTGCGGGCTGTGGGTCGTCAGAAGATTGTAGGCAGCTTGCCTGCTCGACGCGGCAAGAAGGGTCAGCGCGACGCGGGCTCCGGCATGGTCGAATGCACCGTCATCTCCGCAGTGCCATCGGCGAGTCGGGCCGACACGACGGCTCCGGGCACGAGAGCTGCCACGCTTGTGATGGGGCGGCCGTCTTGCTCGGCGAGAAGCGTGTAGCCGCGCGCCAACACTTGCTGCGGGTCGAGCACTTGCAAGCGGATCGCCGCAGACTCGATCCGCGACGCGATCCGAGCGCGCGCAATGTCGATCGCGTGGTGCAAGCGTCCCGAGATGGCATCCGCGCGGGCCTGCCCGCCGGCGATGGCGCGCACCGTTGCGCCCGCGAACCGGTGCTCGAGCAGGTCGAGGACGTGAGCACGGCGGGCGAGCACCTCCGCCGGCCGCACCAGGGCGAAGCGCCAGGCGGTCGATGCGCTGCACCTCGGTCTCGACGGCGGTCCGGGTCCGGCGGACGATGGCGAGCTCGAGATCGCGCAGCGCCTGCCGCTGGCCTGCGGTCGCCGGAGCGACGAGTTCGGCGGCCGCGGTCGGTGTCGGCGCGGAGATCGGCGGCCAGATCCGCGAGCGTCACGTCGGTCTCATGCCCGACCCCGCTCACGACGTGCATTGCCGCCTCGTGGACGGCACGCACGACGCGCTCGTCGTTGAACGCCCACAGATCTTCTAGCGAGCCGCCGCCACGACAGAGAACGAGCACGTCGACCTCGCGCCGCTCGCCGGCGAGGCGGATCGCCGCGCAGAGCGCCGCCGGCGCATCGCTACCCTGGACGGCGCTCGGGTAGACGACGACGTGCACATGCGGCGAGCGGCGTGCGAGCGTCGTCGCGACGTCGTGGAGCGCGGCACCCGCGAGCGAGGTCACGATGCCGATCGCGCGCGGGTGCGGCGGCAGCGGGCGCTTGGTCGCAGCGTCGAATAAGCCCTCGGATTCGAGGCGGGCCCGCAGGCGCAGGAAACGCTCGTACAGCGCTCCCGCGCCGGCAGCGCGCATCGCCTCGGCAATGAACTGCAGCTCGCCGCGCGGACCGTAGACGCCGAGCCGGCCGCGCAACTCGACGCGCTGCCCTTCGGCGGGAGCGAAGTCCAGGAGCGACGCGGCGCGGCGAAACATCGCACACCGCAACGATGCCGACCCGCTCGCGTCCTTCAGCGTGAAGTAGCAATGGCCGCTTGCGGCGCGCGCGAAGCCCGCGATCTCGCCGCTGACCGTGCACGCCGGGAAGCCATCTTCGAGCAACGCCGCGACGGCCTCGACCAGCGCGCCGACGGTCCAGACGCGTGCCCAAGGGCGACCGCCCGCCGCCTCACCCATCGCTCATGCGGCCATCGGCGCGGCCCGACAACTCCACAGCCGCCCCGGCATTGGCCCTGCAGACCACTGTTCTCGGTTTTGCCGCAGAGGTACGAGATAAGCCATTGATATAGAAGGCTTTTTTCATGCCTGTTTTTTGGGCAAAGAGGGTCGGCTGGACTGCCGGCCCGAAACGGCACGGCTGGCGGGGTCGGTTGTCCACAAAGTTTTCCACCTATCGCGGACGCGCCCTTCGGCGACGCGGAAACGGCGGCGGCGTCCGGTATGTCACGCGCCCGGCGAGCGCAATTCGAAGCCGGTCGAGCGCACGCCATAATCCGCGCGATCCGAGCGGCAGGGCCGCTTTCGCTCGACGGAAAGGGCCATATTGCTTTCGATCATACAAGCCGCTGGTTGGCCGATCTGGCCCCTGCTCATCTGCTCGATCGCCGCCCTGGCACTGGTCATCGAACGTTTCTCGAGTCTGCGAATCGCGCGAGTCGCGCCGACCCGGCTGCTCGACGAGGTGATCTCGGTGACGCGCGCGCACCTCCCGTCGCCCGACGTCGTCAACAAGCTGCACGAGAACTCGGTGCTCGGCACCGTCCTCGCAGCGGGGCTGCGCGCCGTGATTGCCGAGCCGCGCATCACCGAAGCAGGCCTGCGCGCGGCGTTCGAGTCGGCGGGACGCGCCGCCGTCCACCGGATGGAGCGCTACCTCAATACGCTCGGGACGATCGCCTCGGCGGCGCCTCTGCTCGGCCTGATGGGCACCGTGATCGGCATGATCGAGATCTTCGGCTCGCAGGCGCCGTCGGGCGGCAACAACCCGGCCCTGCTCGCCCACGGCATCTCGGTCGCGCTTTACAACACCGCGTTCGGTCTCATGATCGCGATCCCGGCGCTGATGTTCTATCGCTATTTCCGCGGCCTGGTCGATGCCTACACGCTCGAGATGGAGCAGGCGTCCGACCGGCTGGTGCCGCACCTGATGCGCTTCGCGGTGCCTCGCAGCAGCTGATCGCCATGGGCATCAACTTTCGCGGCCAGCGACCCGAGGAGCCCGAGATCAATCTGATCCCGTTCATCGACGTCCTCCTCGTCATCCTCATCTTCCTGATGCTGTCGACGACGTACTCGAAGTTCACCGAGCTGCAGATCACCCTGCCGGTGGCCGATGCCGATCAGGCGCGCGATCGCCCCAAGGAAATCATCGTCGCGGTCGCGGCCGACGGCCGCTACGCCGTGAACAAGAAGCCGGTCGACGGCCGCAGCGTCGAGATCCTCACCGCCGAGCTCAGCGCCGCCGCCGCCGGCAACCCCGACATGGTGCTGATCGTCTCCGCCGATGCCACCGTCGCGCACCAGAGCGTCATCAACGTCATGGACGCGGCGCGGCGCGCCGGCATCGCCAAGCTCACCTTCGCGACGCAGTCGTCGGCCGGCGCCGCGCGCTGACGCGGCCATGCCCTCGCCGGCCCGGGCGACCCTGCGCGAACGGCTCGCGACGGCGCTGCAGCGGAGCTGGCAGGAAGACGGCGTCGCCAGCACGTTGCTCCTGCCCGCCGCCTGGGCCTTCGAGGCGGCAGCGGGCCTTCGCCGCAAGCTCTTCGAGCGCGGCATTCGCACCAGCGCGAAGCTGCCGGTGCCGGTCGTCGTCGTCGGCAACGTCGTCGTCGGTGGTGCCGGCAAGACACCGACGGTGATCGCGGTCGTCTCGCTGCTTGTGCGCCACGGCTACATGCCGGGCATCGTCTCGCGCGGCTATGGCCGCGACGGCGAAGACATCGTCGTGGTCGATGCCGACGCGAGCGCCGATCGGGTCGGCGACGAGCCGCTGCTGCTCAGACGCCGGACCGGCGTCCCGATCGCGGTCGGCGCCGACCGCGTCGCCGCGGGCCACGCGCTGCTGCGCGCGCACCCTGAGGTCGACGTTGTCGTCAGCGACGACGGCCTGCAACATCTCGCGCTCGAGCGCGACGTCGAGATCCTCGTGTTCGACGAACGCGGCGCCGGCAACGGCCGCCTCCTTCCGGCGGGGCCGCTGCGCGAACGGCCGCCGCACGCCCTTGCAGCGCATCGGCTCGTCGTCTACAACGCCGACGCGGCGACGACTCCGCTGCCCGGCCACGTCGCGCGGCGCGATCTCGCCGGCGTTACGCCGCTTGCCGACTGGTGGGCTGGCGCCCTGCCGGACCGCACCTCCCTGGCGGCATTGCGCGGCCGCGCAATCGTCGCCGCCGCCGGCATCGCCCGGCCCGGACGGTTCTTCGCGCTTTTGCGCTCGCACGGTCTCGAGGTCGTCGAGTTGCCGCTCGGTGACCACGCAGACTTCCAGTCGCTGCCGTGGCCGATCGGCACCTCCGAAGTCGTCGTCACCGAGAAGGACGCGGTCAAGCTGGCACCGGCCCGCCCGCTCGGCGCTCGCGTCTGGGTCGCACCCTTAGACTTCGCCCTGGACCCGGCGTTCGATGCTGCGCTGCTCGCGCTGCTGCCGCCACCGACTGCGAACCATCGGCATGGAAACACGGCTTCTTGAGTTGCTCGTCTGCCCGCTCTGCAAGGGGCCGCTGCAGCATTGGCGGCCGCCGCAGCACTCCTCCCAAGAGCTCGTCTGCGCCGCTGACGGCCTTGCCTTCCCGGTCCGCGACGGCATTCCGGTGATGCTCGAAGGCGAGGCGCGTGCGCTCGGCCGCGAGACCGGCCCGACGCCGCCGCCCGAGGCGCCGACCTGACGCCGTCCGGTGCGATTCGTCGTTCTCATCCCGGCCCGGTTGGCGTCTTCGCGGCTGCCTCGCAAGGCGCTCGCCGACATCGGCGGCGTGCCGATGATCGTCCGCGTCGCCAGGCGAGCGGCAGCGTCGAAGGCGGCGCGCGTCGTCGTCGCTGCCGACGACGACGAGATCGTCGCGACGTGCCAAGCGCGCGGCGTTGCCGTGCTGCTGACGTCGAAGGCCCATGCCAATGGCAGCGACCGCATCGCCGAAGCGAGCGCCATGCTGGGCCTCGGCGACGACGAGCTGGTCGTCAACGTCCAGGGCGACGAGCCGCTGATCGAGCCGGCGCTGATCGATGCCTGCGCCGAGTTGCTCGCCGAGCGGGAAGACTGCGTGATGAGCACGGCAGCGCACGCGATCGTCGACCGCGTCGATTTCGAGAACACGAACATCGTCAAGGTCGTCGTCGACGCGACCGGACGCGCGCTCTACTTCTCGCGGGCACCGATTCCATGGCCACGCGAGGCGGCGGCGCCGGAGCCGCGGGCGATGACGACAGCGCCGCTGCGTCACGTCGGCTTGTACGCCTACCGGGCCGGATTCCTGCGCCGCTTCCCGCACCTTTCGGCGAGCCCGCTCGAGGAGATCGAGCGCCTCGAGCAACTGCGCGTGCTCTGGCACGGCGAGCGGATCGCGGTCCACATCAGCGCGCTCGCGCCCGGCGTCGGCGTCGACACCGCGGACGACCTCGAGCATGCGCGCCGAATCGTCGGCAACGCTGCGGGTTTTGCCTGAGCGCGCGCCGACAGCCTCGCTGTCGCCGCCGCCTATGATCTCTTTCAACCTTCGCCAGCACCAGGGCATGACGCGATGAGACTCATCCTGTTGGGAGCGCCCGGCGCCGGCAAGGGCACGCAGGCGGCGTTCATCTGCAAGCGCTTCGGCATTCCGCAGATCTCGACCGGCGACATGCTGCGAGCCGCCGTCAAGGCCGGCACGCCGCTCGGCCTGGCAGCGAAAAAGGTGATGGACTCGGGATCGCTCGTCAGCGACGACATCATCCTCGGCCTCGTCCGCGAGCGGATCGCGCAGCCGGACTGCGCTGCCGGCTTCCTGTTCGACGGCTTCCCGCGCACGATCGTCCAGGCCGAAGCGTTGAAGGCTGCTGGCGTCAAGCTCGACGTCGTCCTCGAGATCGACGTTCCCGACGCCGCGATCATCGAGCGGATGAGCGGCCGGCGCATTCACGTCGCGTCGGGTCGCACCTATCACGTCCGCTTCAATCCGCCGAAGGTGGCGGGGACCGACGATCTCACCGGCGAGCCGCTCATCCAGCGTGTCGACGACGAGGAGGAGACGGTCAGAAAGCGCCTCGCCGTGTACGCGGCGCAGACTCGCCCGCTGATCGAGTACTACCAACGCTGGGCGGCCTCCGGCGACCCGGCGGCACCCGCCTACCGCAAGATCAACGGCACCGGCGAGGTCGACGAGATCACCGCGCGTGCGCTGGCGGCGCTCGTCTGAAGGAGACTCAGGATGGACATCACGAAGGGCAAGGTCTTCATCGTCACCGGCGGGGCGTCGGGGCTCGGCGAGGGCGCCGCGCGCATGCTCGCCGGCCACGGCGCGACGGTGATCGTCGCCGACCTGCAGGACGACCGCGGCGCGAGCGTCGCGCGCGAGATCGGCGGCCGTTTCGTGCGCTGCGACGTCAGCCAGGAAGCCGACGCGCAGCGCGCAGTCGCCGAAGCCACCGGTGCGGGCACGCTGGTCGGCCTCGTCAACTGTGCCGGCGTCGGCCCGGCGTCACGAACGGTGGGCCGCGAAGGCCCGCACTCGCTCGCGCTGTTCACCAAGGTCGTGACGATCAACCTGATCGGAAGCTTCAACATGATCCGCCTCGCGGCCGAGGCGATGGGTCGAAACGAGCCCGAGCCGACGGGGGAGCGCGGCGTCATGATCTCGACGGCGAGCGTCGCCGCGTACGACGGCCAGATCGGCCAGGCAGCCTATTCGGCGTCGAAGGGCGGCATCGTCGGCATGACCCTACCGATTGCCCGCGACCTCGCCAAAACCGGAATCCGCAACATGACGATCGCGCCCGGCATCTTCGGCACGCCGATGCTGTTCACGATGCCGGCCGAGGTGCAGCAGGCGCTTGCCGCCAGCGTTCCCTTCCCGAGCCGCCTGGGCACGCCGGCGGACTTCGCCAAGCTCGTCCATCAGATCGTCACCAACGAAATGCTGAACGGCGAGGTCATCCGCCTCGACGGCGCGATCCGGATGGCACCGAAGTAGCCGGCGCCGACAACCTCAGCCGTTTCTTTTCGCGTAGAGCGACCACAGGCGGGCGAGGTCGGTCGTGCCGTCGGCGCCCTGCACCGTCTTGAACGTCGCCTGCGCCTTCGCCTTGTCGCCGGCAACGACTTGGGCGATGCCGAGATGGAGCCGGGCGTCGTCGGGCCGCTTCAGGCTGCCCTTGGCGATGCCCTGCTGCATCAGCTGGACACCCTTGGCTGCCTGTCCGCTGTAGACCAGGTTCATGCCGAGCGAGAGCAGCGCGTCGCCGGACTTGGCGGCCAGAGCCTCCTTCTCGTCTTCGGCGTGAGACGCCGCCTGCTCGGCAAGCTTCTTGTCGATCAGAACCTTCAGCCGCTTGGCCCGCTCGGCCTGGGCGCCGGTGCTGAGTGCGCCGCTTGCAATGCCTTTGTCGATCACCTGCTTGCCTTCGCCCGGGAGGTCGGCCTGAAGCGCGAGCTGCGCCATCTCCATGAAGTCCGATGGCGCGGTCATGCCACCGGTCGCGAGCGACAACCGGTAGGCATCGAGCGAGAGCCGATCGGAGAAGTTCGGCTTGCGCTGCATCCGGCTCAGCAGGTCGGCCCAGTACTCTTTCTTCGGGTAGTAGGTGACGAGCCTTTCCATCGCGTACACGTACGCGTTGTTGTCGCCCTGTTTCGAGGCCGAGTTGAGGAGCAGCTTCAGACGGTCCTCGCCCGGCGTCCCGCCGGCGCGCTCGGTGCCCTGGACCTCGACCATCAGCTCCTTCGTCGCACCGGCGAAGTCGCCGCTCAGGTACTGGCTCTGGATCAGCATCGTGCGAACCGAGGGGCTGGTGCCGCCTTCGCGCAGGTAACGCTGGCTCCACTGCATCGACTTGGCGTACTGCTGCGACCGGTAGTAGCTGACGGCGATCGACTCGATCATGCGGAGCTTGTCGGCCGGCGCGATGCGGCCCGAGTTGCTGAGTGCGTCGAACGAGCGCGCCGCGCCGTCGGCATCGCCCGCTCCCGACGCCGCAGCGAGGCGCATACGCTCGATCAGATACGTCTCGTTGGCGTTGTGCGCGCCGACGGCCTCGGCATCGTGCACCTTGGCGAGCGCCTCGCGGTAGCGGCCGCTCTTGATGAGCTCCTGCGCCGCCTGCAATGGCTTGCCGATCTCGGGACGAACCGTCTCCTGCGCGATCGACCCGGCCCCGACGACGATGCCGGCGGCAAACAGCACTGCCGCCCCGGCGGCGCGCCAGCGGCTACTTGACGAACTGTTCATTGCCGACCATTCCGAGCTTCGTGACGCCAAGCCGCTGCGCCGAGGCGAGCACTGCCGCGACCGACTTGTATTCGACGAGCTTGTTGGGGCGGATGTGCACCTCGGGCTGATCGGGCTCGGCCGCGGCACGCGACAGCCGCGCCTCGAGCGCGCCGCGATCCGGAACCGTCTCGCCGTTCCAGAGCACGGTGCCGTCGAAGTCGATGTCGATCGTGATGACGACCGGCTCCTTCAACGGCGGCGGCGGAGTGCCGACCGGCATGTTCAGGTTGACGCTGTGCAACTGCACCGGGATCGTGATGATCAGCATGATGATCAGCACCAGCATCACGTCGATCAGCGGCGTGGTGTTGATGTCCATCATGACTTCCGGCTCACCGCCGCCACCGGTTCCTACGTTCATTGCCATGGTCTCAGCCCTTCGGCGGTGGTTCGGTGATGAAGCTGACCTTCTGGATCGCCGCCCGCGTGCACTGGAAGAGGACGCGGCCGATCGATTCGTAGCGCGCCTGCGCGTCGCCGCGGATGTGCACCTCGGGCTGCGGCTTCATCGGCGCGATCTTGCTCAGGCGCTGGAACAGCGCATCGGTGTCGGGCACCAGCTGCATGTTCCAGAAGATGTCGCCGTCCTTGTTGACCGAGATGTCGATGTTCTCCGGCTTCGTCTGCCGCGGGATATTCGTCTCCTTGGGCAACTGCACGGGAATCGTATGCGTCACGACCGGGATCGTGATCAGGAAGATGATGAGCAGCACCAGCATCACGTCGACGAGCGGCGTGGTGTTGATCGCGGAGACGACTTCGTCCTCGTCGCCGTCGGAGCCGACGGTCATCGCCATCGCCGGCTCCTCAGCGCTGCGCCACGACTGCGGCCGCGACCGGCCGGGCGCCCATCAGCACGCCGTGCAGGTCGGCGCCGAAGCGGCGGACCGCCTCCATCGTCACCTTGTTGCGGCGGACCAGCCAGTTGTAGCCGAGCACCGCCGGCACCGCGACGGCCAGGCCCATCGCCGTCATGATCAGCGCCTCGCCGACGGGACCGGCGACCTTGTCGATCGACGCTTGGCCAGCGATGCCGATCGCCGTCAGCGCGTGGTAGATCCCCCAGACGGTTCCGAACAGGCCGACGAACGGTGCCGTCGAGCCGACCGTCGCCAGGAACGCGAGACCATCCTGGAGCCGGCTCTGGATGTCGTCGATGGCGCGCTGGACGCTCATCGACACCCACGAGTTGTGATCGATGTTTTCGGTCAGCGCGCCCTCGTGGTGCTCGCTGGCGCCGATGCCGCTGTCGGCAATGAAGCGGAACGCGCTGCCGGACTTCAGCGCCTGCGAGCCCTCGCGCAGCGACCGCGACTTGAAAAAGGTGCGCTGCGCCGACTTCGCCTCCGAGCTCAGCTTCAGGCTCTCGTACAGCTTGGTGATCAGGATGTACCAGCTGCCCATGCTCATCAGGAAGAGGATGATCAACGTGCCGCGGGCGACCCAGTCGCCCTGCTCCCAGAGCGCGCCGAGACCGTACGGGTTGTCGACCGTCTCCTTCGAGACCGGAGCGGCAAGCATCGGCGCCGGAGCGGCGGCCGAGGCGGAATCCACGGCGGCGACAGGCTGCGACGCGGTCGCGGCGGCAGCGCCGGTGTCGGCGGCCGAGGCCTGTGCGCGCGCCGTCCACGGCGCCAGTGCCAATGCACAGAAGACGAGTGAAGCGAGCGTCGTCGCGAAGCGCGCCGGAATCGGTTTGAAGTGCGACATGAAGGATCTTTCTGTCTGAGGATTGCTGAGGAGTCGGGGGTCGTTGTTCGGCATCGGGCCGGTGCTCGAGATCATTCGAGCTTGTACGAGAACGGCACCGTGACAGTGACGTCACGGCCCTGGCCCTTGCACTTGTATGCGCTGACGATGCGGATGCTGTTGCGCGCGAAGATCTGGTTCGACGCGCTGAGGGCCTTAATGTCCTTCATCTCGCCCGATGGACTGAGCGTGAACTGGATCGTCGCGTCGCCCCGATCGATCCCCTGGCGGGTCGCCTCGCGCGGGAATGCGACCTCGCCCATGACCGTGTTGTAGTTCGAGCAGACGACGCTCGCCGCCGCGACCGCGGGCGCGGGAGCCGGTGCCGCCGCGACAACCGGCGGCGGCGCCGGCGTAATGGTCACAGGAGCAGGCGGCGGGGTCGGCGTCGTCGCCGTGATCGTCGGCGCCGGCGGCGGGTTCGCGATCTGGATTTCCGGCGGCGGAATGAACGGCGGCGGCGGTGCCTCGAGCTTGGGCGGCGGCGGCACGACGACTTCGGGTGGCGGCGGCGGCTTCTTGACCTCCTCGATCACCTTGGTCTCGATCGGTGCCCGGACGACATCGACGACCTTCTTCGCCAGACCGGTGACGAGAGCGTAGATCAGCAGCGCATGGAACAGCAGCACGGCACCGAAGCCGACGATGCGTCGGCGCGGGTCGGCTTGCTGCTGGGCGAAATTCATGACTGGGATCTCCAGCGAAGGCAAAAGCGCGCGAGGTTAACAAAAAATGCCCGCCGGCTTGTGGCCAGCGGGCACCATTGCCTCGCCGAAGGGCAATCCCCGTGCCCGGGGGTCGCGCTAGTTTACGAGATGCGGTCTAGCCTTCTGGCGAGCATCGTGTCGGCGATCAGAACGTGTACTTCGCGCCGATCGTGAAGAAGCGGCCGATCGCGCCCGACTGGTGCCACGTCTGGTTGTAGTTGATGCCATAGGTCAGCACCAGATACGGATCGAACGGCGCCTTGGTATCGAACAGGTTCTGGATCGACGCGTTGACCTCCCAGTTCTTGGTCGGATTCCACTTGCCGAACAGGTCGAAGGTCGTGAACGACGGCAGCTTGCAACCTCCGTACGGATTGCCCGCGGTATCGAACGACGCGCAGTTGAGGTCGCCGTTGTTGGCATAGACCAGGCCGTTGGTGTTGTCGGTGACGGTGCCGTCGGCATTGGGAGTCACCTGCTCACCGTTGTGGTCGACAAGCTTCAGGCTGGCGATGTAGTTCACCTGGCCCGTCACCGCGAACGGTCCGCGATCCCAGGTCAGCGAGAACGACGCCCGGTCCTTCGGCGTACCGGCACCAGCGCTCAGCACGATGGGGCCTTGCGTGCCGACGTAGTCGGTCGTGTTGCCTTGGGCATCGGTGCGCTTGTACGTGGACGTGTGGGTCCAGGTCAGGATGCCGGTCAGGTTGCCCGCCTCCTGCAACCGCATCTTGCCGCGCAGCTCGACGTCGATGCCGCTCGTGTTCGTGGCCGACGCGTTGGTGTAGTTCCCGGAAACGGTCGCGAGGTCACCCGCCGCGTCGTAGTAGATGAACGAGTTCGGAATCGCCCCCGGGATCTTCGACAGCGGGGTCTGCCCCGTCAGCGGCGTGCCAGGCGTAATGATCGCGGCCGGGTCGGCCTGCACGATCTCGTTCTTACGGTCGATCTTCCACCAGTCGAGCGTCACGCTGCTGCCCACGATCGGCTCGAAGATGAGGCCGAGCGTATAGCTCTTCGCCGTCTCCGGCTTGATGCCCGGCTGGCCGATCGATAGGATGCCGACGCTGGTGAAGCCGAAGCTCGAGCCGCCGACCTCGGCCGGTCCAGGAGCGCGGAACGCCTCGGAGTACGTGCCGCGGATCGCGAGCGTATCGATCGGCTTGACCTTGAAGCCGACCTTCGGCGTCCACGAGTCGCCGAAGTCGGAGTAATGGTCGTAGCGGAGTGCACCGTTCAGCTCGAGCCACTTCATGACCGGAGCTGTCAGCTCGCCGTAGAACGCCGTGACCTTGCGGCTGGAGCTGAACTGCGAGTAGCCGAGGCCGACGATCTCGGAGTCGGTCGTGAACGGCACCGCGGGGTTGTCCGCAGCCTCCCAACGCATTTCGGCGCCGAGCGCAAGGCCGAGCGGGCCGCCCTGCAGGTTCATCAGCTCGCGCGAGACCTTCGCGTCGATCAGCTTGATCGAGCTGGTCGGCGTCGTCCTGAGCGCAGGCGAGATCGCCGCCAGCACCGCCGGATCGGTCGCGCTCGCGCCGAGGCCGGCGAACCGGTAGGTCCCGTTGTTGAGCGCGTTCTGCATCACGTCGTAGCGGATGAAGCCGGTGTTGGTGTTCTCCAGCCGGCTCTTGATGTAGGCGGCGCCGACGTCGAAGTCCCAGCCCCACGCAGTCCCCTGCAGGCCTTCGACGGCACGAAAGACGGCGTTGTCGGTCACCTGGTCGCGGCCGCCGAGCTCGTTCGGCCGCACACCGACCGCGCGGTTGACGCCGAACGGGTTGTCCGGGTGGCCGGCTGGCAGGTTCATCAACCCGTGCACGATGACCGGGTTGAGCGGGTCGGCCGGGTTGAAGACGCCGCCGTCGTTGTTGGCGCCCAGCGTGCCGTTGGCACTCGTCTTGCGCTGGAACAAGCCGAGCTCGAGGTACGCCGAGAGCGACGGGTTGAACACCAGCTGGCCGCGGCCGAAGATGTTGAACCGCTGGATCTCCGGCTGGATCTCCTGCTCGACGAGGCCGTCGTAGCGGCACAGGTGCGTGGTCGGATCGATGAGCGACGGATCGCACGGAACGACGTTCGTGCGCACGTTGCCAACCGGGTTGCGGATCACACCGTACGGCGAGTTAGCCGTCGGGCCCAAGCCGAAGTACGGCCGGTTCGCGCCGTTGGTGGTGTCGTAGAAGCCCTTCGACGTGAGGTCGGTCTGGCCGAGGAAGCCGCGGTCCTTCGACCAGATGTTGTTCTGGTGGGACGCTTCGACGCTGACGAAGGCATTCCACTTGTCGGTGTCGAGGTTGCCGGCACCGTACGTGGCGAATCCGCGTGTCGCCTGGCCATCGCTGCGGCTGCTCTGGCCGTAGGTGCCGCCGATCGACGCGCCGTTGTAGTTCTTGCGCAGGATGATGTTGACGACGCCGCCGACCGCGTCGGCGCCGTAAATCGCCGAGGCGCCGTCCTTCAGCACTTCGACGCGATCGACCGCCTCGAGCGGGATCGAGTTGATGTCGACGAAGTTGCGCGTGCCGTCGTCGGCGAGGCCGTACGTCGTCATGCGACGGCCGTTGACCAGGACCAGCGTCGAGTTGACGCCGAGGCCGCGCAGCGAGACCGCCGCCGAGCCGGACGCGAAGCCGTTCGAGAACGACGACGGGATCGAGCCCTGACCGTCGGCGGTGACCTGGCGCAGGACTTCCTGGATCGACTGCTTGCCGGTCTTCTCGATGTCCTGGCGGGTCAGGATCTGGACCGGCGATGCGGTCTCGGTGTCGGTCCGCTTGATGTTCGAGCCGGTGACGGTGACGCGCTCGAGCGTCTGCGCCGAACCCGAGTCTTGCGCGAACGAGGTCTGCCCCGCGCTCAACAATACGCCGCCGCAGGCGACCATCAGCCCTGTGCAGAGCTTCGTCTTCTTCAACATGGAATTCCCCCGGTGAAAGTGTCGATCGACGATCTATAGACCCCGGCCTGGCAGCGCGACACGTGCCCGTCTTGTGAACGGCACACGACGCACTGAAAAGGCGTGTAAAGGAATTGTCATGGGACGCTGTACCGCGGCCCCGTCAGGGTATCCACCAATCGCATCCGCGAGGCGTTGCCATGTACCTCTGACGCCGCGGTGCAGAGGCCTCGCGACACCGGGCGGGAGAGGAAATCGGCGCTCGCGCCGGCCGCTCGGCCGGCCTCGAAGGAGGGCTTGCGAGGCTCCGCGTTTACAAAGCGACGTTGGCCTCTTGCAACACGCGCTCGATCGCGGCTGCCGCCGATCGGCTCAGGTCCAAGCGATGTACGCCTGGCGGCGATCGACGAGCAGCCGCACCTTGGCGCCGACCGGCAGCGTCACCTTCGTCGCGACGTGGCCGAATGGAAGGCCCGCCAGGATCGGTGTTCGCGTCAGGGCGCGCAGGTGCGCGACCACGGCCGCCATCGCATAGCCGCGGTCGAGCGGCGACTTGCGAAAGCCGCTCACGGCGCCGAGCACGATCGCCTTCTGCGCGTCGAGGACGCCGGCCTGGTGCAGCTGCAGGAGGTTGCGCTCGACGCGGTAGGGATGCTCGTTGACGTCTTCGAGGAAGAGCACGCCGCCCTTGATGCGCGGCCAGTGCCCGGTCGCGAGCAGGGAATTGACGACCGTCAGGTTGCCGCCCCAGAGCGTGCCGCGGACGGCGAGCCCGTCGAAGCCGGCGTCGGTGCGAAAGCCGACCGCCTCGAGAGCGCCCGACATCGCCTCGACGAAGCACGATGCCGTGACGTCGTCGACGCCGCCTTCGGCAGCGCTGCGGCCGAAGTCGTCGCAGGCGAGCGGGCCGGCCCAGGTCGTTCCGCCCGCATGCGCGAGCAGGCCGAGCTGCAGCGACGTCATGTCGCTCATACCGACCCAGCGCGTGCCGGCGGCGACGCTCCTCGCGATCCGCTTCCAGTCGATCCGGTCGAGCAATCGCGTCAGGCCGTAGCCGCCCCGCGTCGCGAGGGCGATGCTCGGCCGCGCGGCGGCGACGCGATCGAGCGCGGCGAGGCGGATGTCGTCGTCGCCGGCAAAGCGCTGCATGCGTGCGGTCGCGGCCTCGTCGATCGTGACCGCGAAGCCGAGGCCGACGAGGCGAGCGGCCGCGCGTCGCAACGCGACGGCCGAACGCACTGCGCCCGCCGGCGAAAAGATCCGCAGGTCCAAGAGCTTCAGGTCCGACGCGTCGGCGCTCATCGCTCCGCCTTGTCGGCGAGGGGATCCATCTCGAGCGATTCGCCGGCCGGGATCGGCTCGACCGCGGCGGCGCCCTCTCCAGCCGCGGCCGCGCCTGCCGAGCGACGCTGCTTGTAGCGCTCCCGCCGTTCGGCGAAGAACGCGCGCAACACCTCGCCGGCGGCGTCGGCGAGAACGCCGCCGTCGACCGCCGTGTGGTGGTTGAGGGCGGCGGTGCCGAAGACGTCGATCACCGAGCCCGCGGCGCCGGCCTTCGGATCGCGCGCGCCGTAGACGACGCGCTTGACGCGCGCGTGCAGCAGCGCCATCGCGCACATCGCGCACGGCTCGAGCGTCACGAACACCTCGCACTCGGGCAACCGATAGTTGCCGAGCAGGTGGGCGGCGTGGCGCAACGCGACGATCTCGGCGTGCGCGGTCGGATCGTGGTCGGTGACCGGCCGGTTGTAGCCGGTGGCGACGACCTGCCGGCCGGACGGCGTGTCGCGAAAGACGACCGCCCCGACCGGGACTTCGCCGACCAGCCATGCGTTTTGCGCCTGGTCGAGCGCCAGCCGCATCGCCGCTTCGTCGTGCGGCGACGGCATCAGGGGTCGGCGCGCTGGTTGCGCTGCGCGCCCTGCTCGAGCGCACGCGCCGTGTTCGCACGGGCCCGCTCCTGCATGTCGTGCGCCTGCTGCGCCACCGTCGCGCCGTTCGGATCGACGGCGATCGCTCCGGCAAGAGGCGCCGCGACGCCGGCGCGGTCGGAACCGCGCGCCGAGAACGCCCCCGACTCGCTCGCCGCGACCGCGTTGCGGCTTGCGCTAGCGCCGCCGCCGATCGCCTGCAGCTGCTTCTTGGCGAGCGAGCCGACGACGGCGAGGACGATCACCAGCACGAGGACTCCGAAGATGGCCTTCACCCGCTCACTCCCATTCGATGGTCGCCGGCGGCTTCGACGACACATCGTAGGTGACGCGGTTGATGCCGCGGACCTCGTTGATGATCCGGGTCGAGACTTTTTTCAGCAATGCGTACGGCAGCTCGGCCCAGTCGGCGGTCATGAAGTCGCTCGTCTGCACCGCGCGCAGCGCCACGACGTGCTCGTAGGTGCGACCGTCGCCCATCACGCCGACGCTCCTGACGGGAAGAAAGACCGCGAACGCCTGGCTCGTCAGCTCGTACCAGCTCTTGCCGCTGACGCTGTCGATGGTGCTCCGCAGCTCTTCGATGAAGACGGCATCGGCGCGGCGCAGCAGCTCCGCGTACTCGTGCCTGACCTCGCCGAGGATGCGAACGCCGAGCCCGGGCCCGGGGAACGGATGGCGGTGCACCATGTCGTAGGGCAGGCCGAGCGCGGTGCCGAGCTCGCGCACCTCGTCCTTGAACAGCTCGCGCAACGGCTCGAGCAGCTTCAGGCCGAGCGTCGCCGGCAAGCCGCCTACGTTGTGGTGGCTCTTGATCGTGGTCGCCTTCTTCGTCTTCGCGCCCCCGGACTCGATGACGTCGGGATAGATCGTTCCTTGCGCGAGCCACTTCGCCTGCCTGAGCTTGGCCGCTTCCCGGGTGAAGACCTCGACGAACTCGCTGCCGATGATCTTGCGCTTGGCTTCCGGGTCGGCAACGCCGGCGAGACGACCGAGGAACCGCTCGCTCGCGTCTACCGCGATGACCTTGATGTGGCGCCGCTCGGCGAACATCTCCATCACCAGCCGCGCCTCGTCGAGACGCAGCAGCCCGTGGTCGACGAAGACGCAGGTGAGCCGATCGCCGATCGCCTTGTGGATCAGCGCCGCGGCGACGCTCGAATCGACGCCACCGGACAGGCCGAGGATCACCTCGTCGTCGCCGACCTGGGCCCGGATCCTCGTCACTGCCTCGTCGATGTAGTTGCCCATCACCCAGTCGGGCTGCGCGCCGCAGATCTCGAGGACGAAGCGCTCGAGCACCTGCCTGCCCTTTTGCGTGTGCGTGACTTCGGGGTGGAACTGGACGCCGTAGAAGCGTCGCGCCTCGTCGGCCATGCCGGCGATCGGACAACTCGGAGTCGATGCCATCAAATTGAACCCGGGCGGCAGCGCGGTCACCTTGTCGCCGTGACTCATCCAGACCTTGAGCATGCCGTGGCCCTCGGCGGTCGAGAAGTCCTCGAGCCGGTCGAGCAACTTCGTGTGGCCGCGCGCGCGGACCTCGGCGTAGCCGAACTCGCGGTGCGTGCTCGCCTCGACCTCGCCGCCGAGCTGCACCGCCATCGTGAACATGCCGTAGCAGATGCCGAGCACGGGAACGCCGAGCTCGAACACCGCCTTCGGCGCGCGCAGCTCGTGCTCCTCGTAGGTCGACGCGTGGCTGCCCGACAGGATGATTCCCTTCGGCTGGAACTCGCGCACGAACGCATCGCTGACGTCGTTCGGATGAATCTCGCAGAAGACGTGCGCCTCGCGCACGCGCCGGGCGATCAGCTGCGTGACCTGCGAGCCGAAGTCGAGGATCAGGATCTTGTCGTGCATGGCCTTGAGGGAATTCGATCAGATGGTCGAGGCGACACCGGCCGCCACGCGCGCGGCGCGGCGGCGGCGCTCGCGCCGGAAATGGCGCAGCGCGAGCAATGTCGAGCATGCCTGCAGGGCAGCGCAGAAGTAGAACGGCGCGCCGATCCGCCAATCGCCGTGCGGCAGGTGCGAGACGGTCGCGAGCAACGGCGCACCGATCGCCGGTGCGACCACCGCCATCATGCTGTTCAGCGAGCCGACGGCGCCTGCCGTGCGACCTTGGGTTGTTGGATCGGCGGCGTTCGAGACCAGGCTCTGGATCGCCGCCGAGACGGCAAAGCCGAGGACGTTCGCCGCGATCACCACGTACAGCATCCAGCCCTGGGTCGCGATGCCCCAGAGCACGTAGCACAGGGTCGACGAGACGAGGCCCATGATCGCGAGTCGCTGCGGCGAGAAGCGCTTCAGCAGCCTGCTCAGCAAAACCCCCTGGACGAGAACCGACATCAGCCCGATCGCGAACAGCGACCAGCCGTTCTCGGTCGGGCCCCAGCCGAACTTGAAGGTCGTGTAGAGCACCCACGAGGTGTGGGTCATGAACTGCGCCAGGCCGCTCAGCGCGATCACCGCGACGAGCGAGCCGATCCCCTTCAGCTCGGTGAGGTTGCGCAGCGACGTGATCGGATTGGCCTCACGGAGAACGAATGGCCGGCGGCGTTCTGGCGGCAGCGACTCGGGAAGGACGAAAAAGCCATACAGCCAGTTGACGCCCGCGAGGCCGCAGGCGACGAAGAACGGCAGGTGCAGGCTGATGCCGCCGAGCAGGCCGCCGAGCACCGGGCCGAGGATGAAGCCCATGCCGATCATGGCGCCGAGCTTGCCGAACGACTTCGCGCGCTCCGCCGGCGGCGTGATGTCGGCGACGTACGCGTTGGCGACCGCGATATTCGACTGCATCGCGCCGCTGAACAGGCGAACGACGAGCAGCATCCACAGCGCCGTCGCCAGGCCGGTGACGAGAAAGCTGAGCGCTAGCCCGCTGAAGCCGATCAGCAGCACGGGCCTGCGGCCATAGCGGTCCGACAGACGGCCGAGAATCGGCGAGCCGAAGAAGTTGGCGACGCCGAATGCGATCGTCACCGCGCCGTACCAGAACGCCTGCTCCGACGGCGACGACGTGAAGGTGCCGACCAAGGGCGGCAGCACCGGAATGATCAGGCCGATCGACACCATGTCGATCAGCACCGTGATCATGATGAACGGCATCGCCGCCTGGCGCCTGCCGGTGTCGGAAGGCGTGGCGGGCGCAGACGGGCTCGTCATTCGGCGCGGTAGTTCGGCGCTTCCTTCGTGATCTGCACGTCGTGGACGTGGCTCTCGCGAATGCCGGACGACGTGATCTCGACGAACTCGGCCTTCTGGTGCATCTCGGCGATGCTCGCGCAGCCGCAGTAGTGCATCGCGGCGCGCAACCCGCCGGCCATCTGGAAGACGATGCCAACGACCGAGCCCTTGTACGGCACCTGCCCTTCGATGCCTTCGGGGACGAGCTTGGCACCGCCGACCGATCCTGCGGTGCTCGCCTCGCCCTCCTGGAAGTAGCGGTCGGCCGAGCCCTGCTGCATGGCGCCGATCGAGCCCATGCCGCGGTAGCTCTTGTAGGTGCGACCCTGATAGAGGATGACCTCGCCCGGCGCCTCCTCGGTGCCGGCGAAGGCGCCGCCCATCATCACCGTGTCGGCGCCGGCCGCGATCGCCTTCGCGAGGTCGCCCGAGAAACGGGCGCCGCCGTCGGCGATGAGCGGAACGCCGCTGCCGGCGATCGCGGTCGCGACGTCGTCGATCGCTTTCACCTGCGGGACGCCAACGCCGGTGACGATGCGCGTCGTGCAGATCGAGCCCGGGCCGATGCCGATCTTGACGCCGTCGGCGCCGGCCTCGACGAGGTCGAGCGCGGCCTTGCCGGTGGCGATGTTGCCGCCGATGACGTCGACGCCGGGGAAGTTGCGCTTGACCCAGCGCACGCGCTCGATGACGCCGCCGCTGTGGCCGTGCGCGGTGTCGACGACGAGGACGTCGACGCCGGCGCGAACGAGCAACTCAGCTCGCTCCTCGGTGCCCTCGCCGACGCCGATCGCGGCGCCGACGCGGAGCTTGCCGTGGGCGTCGCGCGCGGCATTGGGAAAGCTCGTCTGCTTGGTGATGTCCTTGACGGTCATCAAGCCACGCAGCTCGAAGGCATCGTTGACGACGAGGACGCGCTCGAGCTTCTCGCGATGCATCAGCGCCTTGCCCTCGGCGAGGGTAGCGCCTTCGCGGACACTGATCAGTCGCTCGCGCGGGGTCATGATCTCCTTGACCGGCGCGTCGAAGCGCGTCTCGAAGCGCAGGTCACGGTTGGTGACGATGCCGACCACGACCTTGCCCTGCAGCACCGGGAACCCGGAGATGCCATGCGCCTCGGCCAGCGCGATGACCTCGCGCACCGTCATCTCGGGCGCCACCGTGATCGGGTCGCGCAGCACGCCCGACTCGTATCGCTTGACGCGCGCGACCTCGGCGGCCTGCTGCTTCGGCGTCAGGTTCTTGTGGACGATGCCGATGCCGCCTTCCTGCGCGAGCGCGATCGCCAGCCGACCTTCGGTGACGGTGTCCATCGCCGCCGAGACGAGCGGCAGGTTCAGCCGGATGTTGCGCGAGAGGGAGGTGGCGAGATCGGTGTCGCGCGGCAGGACGCTCGAGTACGACGGCACCAGCAACACGTCGTCGAACGTCAGCGCTTTGCCCAGAAGGCGCATGGAAAGCTCCGGTCGCAAAAGCAAATTATACGGATGCAGGTGCAAAGTACCGCTTTGCGCGCCCTGCGTGGCGTCGGTGGCGGGATGCGCCGCTACACTGCCCGCCAATTCTTCACGTGTGGCGCAGTCAACATGGCCCGACCGATCGTTGCCCTGCTCGTCGTTCTCGCGGCGGCCGTCGTCGCCCTCCCGGCAGCGGCGCAATGGAAGTGGCGCGACAAGTCCGGCCACGTCCAGTACAGCGACCTGCCGCCGCCGGCAGGGACGGCAGACCAGGACATCCTCACGCGGCCGAGCCCGACCATGCACCGCGCCGCGCCGGCGATGACCGCAGCGCCGCAACCTGCCGCCGCCAGCGCAGTCGCCTCGGCCTCGGCGCCGCGCAACACCGCCGACGCCGAGCTCGAGGCCAAGCGCAAGAAGGCCGAGGCCGACGCCGCGGCGAAGATGAAAGCCGATCAGGAGAAGAACGCTGCGCTGCGGGCCGATAACTGCACCCGCGCGAAGTCGCAGATGACGACGCTCGAGAGCGGCATCCGCCTTGCGCAGACGAATGCGAAGACCGGCGAGCGCGAGTATCTCGACGACAAGCAGCGCGCCGACGAGACCCGGCGTACCCGCGAGGTCATCGCCGAAAACTGCAAGTAGCAGCGCGTCAGCGGCGCGTGCCCGCCCGCACCTTGCCCGCGCGCAAGCGGCGCGCCTCCTGCGGATTCATCGCCAGCGGCCGATAAAGCTCGACCCGATCGCCGTCGTGCAATGCCGTGCCGGTCGACGCAGCGCGGCCCCAGATTCCGATTTGCAGCTCACCGGCAGCGAGATCCGGCCAGCGCTCGAAGATGCCGCTTGCGCAGATCGCGTCCCATGCGGTCGCCGCCGCTTGCAGGTGAACCTCGATCTCGAATGCCGCGCCTGCACGAGGACTGCAGGCGACCGCGACGCAAATCGACGCTGCGCTGCCGTCAGCGCGGGCCATGGACCTGCTCGGCACGCTTCACGAACGAATCGACGAAGGTGTTGGCGATGCGGTCGAACACCGGGCTGATCGCTGCCTCGAGAATCGAGTTCGAGAACGCGTAGCGCATCTCGAATTCGATCTTGCACGCAGCCTCCGCAGCGCCGTCCGCCACGGGCGCGAGCGGCAGCGCAATGAATCGCCAGTGGCCGTCGAGGAGCGAGAACGGCCCGTCGATGAGCCCGATCGTGACCGATGCGTCGGGCACCAGCACGTTGTGGGTCGTGAACGCGTGGCGCAACCCGGCGTAGGCGAGGAAGAGGCGCGCGGTCACTGTCTGCTCGTCGCGGCCGATGATCTCGACCCGCTCGCACCAGGGCAGGAACTCCGGATAGCGCTCGATGTCGACGACCAGCCGGTAGATCTCGTGCGGCGAGTAGCAGAGCAAAACCGACTTCCTGACCTGCTTCATACAATCGTCAAATTGTAGGAGTCGCTCGCACGACCCTAGGCTCTCCTGCCCGCAAGCCCACGATGTCGATCGCCGAAAACCGCCGTGCTCGCCACGAGTACCACATCGAGGAGCGGCACGAGGCGGGAATGGTGCTCGCCGGCTGGGAGATCAAGGCGATCCGCGCCGGGCAGGTGCAGCTGAGCGACGGCTACGTCGTCATCCGCGACGGCGAGCTGTGGTTGATCGGCTGCCGCATCAACCCGCTCGGCACCGCTTCGACGCACGTCCGCCCGGAAGCCGACCGGACCAAGAAGCTGCTCATGCACAAGGGCGAGATCCGGCGCCTGATCGGCAAGGTCGAGCAGAAGGGCTTCACGCTCGTCCCGCTCGACCTGCATTACAAGGGCGGTCGGGTCAAGGCCGAGATCGCGCTTGCCAAGGGCAAAGCCGAGCACGACAAGCGCAACACCGAGAAGAAGCGCGACTGGGAGCGCGAGCATGGCCGGCTGATGCGGCAGAAGGTGTCGTCGAAGCCGAGTCACTGAATCCGAGAAAAAGGGGAGCGTCGCATGTCGATCCAGACCGAAACCTTGCCGCCTGCGGCGCCCGCTCGTCCGCGCGAGATCGACGAGCTGCCGTCGCCGCCCGGCCTGCCGCTGGTCGGCAACGCGTTGCAGTTCGAGCGCGCGCGAATGCACCAGCAGGTCGAGCGCTGGGTGCATGAGTACGGACCTTATTTCAGCTTTCGCATCGGTCGCCGCCGGATCGTCGTCATCGCCGACCACGCCGCGATGGGCACGCTGATGCGCGACCGCCCCGATGGCTTTCGCCGCACCAAGCGGCTGGCCGAGATCACCGCCGAGATCGGCTCGGCGGCGGTCGGCGTCTTCGGCGCCGAAGGCGACGCCTGGCGGCGGCAGCGCAAGATGGTGATGGCCGGCTTCGATCCCCGCCATCTGCGTGCCTACTTTCCGTCGCTCGTCAAGGTCAGCGAGCGCCTCGCCGGCCGCTGGGGTCGCGCCGCCGATGGCGGCTTGGCCGTCGACCTGCAGGCCGACCTGATGCGCTACACGGTCGACACGGTCTCCGGCCTCGCGTTCGGCGCCGAGGTCAACACTCTCGAGTCCGACGACGACGTCATCCAGCAGCATCTCGACAAGATCTTCCCGGCGATCTTTCGCCGCATCATGGCCGCGGTGCCGACGTGGCGCTGGTGGAAGTCGACCGCCGACCGCGAGCTGGACGCCAGTGTCGCCGCGATCGGCGTCGCCATCCGCGACTTCGTCGCCGCGGCCCGCAAACGCCTCGAGGATCCGACGCTCCGGGCCGCACCGACCAACCTGCTCGAGGCGATGATCGTCGCCGCCGACGATCCGCAGTCGGGCATCACGCCGGGCGAGATCCACGGCAACGTGCTGACGATGCTGCTCGCCGGCGAAGACACGACCGCGAACACGCTGGCGTGGGCGATCTGGCTGCTCGCCAGGCATCCGCAGTGTTTCGCACGCGCCCGCGAGGAAGTCGACGCCCAGGTCGGCGACCCCGCCGCTTGGACAATCGAGCGCTTCGCCGCGCTCGACTACGTCGAGGCCTGCGCCAACGAGACCTTGCGGCTGCGCCCGGTGGTGCCGTTCCTGATGCTGCAGGCGCTGCGCGAGACCAACGTCGCCGGTATCCGGATTCCCGCCGACACGCTGATCTGGGGCGCGCTGCGCGCCGACAGCCTGCGCGAGGAGCACTTCGACGAGCCGGCGCGATTCAAGCCCGAGCGCTGGCTCGCGGAGACATCACCGAGCGCGGGCTCGGCGAACCGCGTCGCGATGCCGTTCGGCGCCGGTCCGCGCGTCTGCCCGGGCAGGCACCTGGCGATGCTCGAGATCAAGATGGCCCTCGCGGTGCTGCTCGGCCGCTTCGAGATCGAGAGCGTCACCCCGGCGCGCAGCGGCGCGAACCGCGACGAGCCGCGCGAGGAGCTCGCGTTCACGATGTCGCCCGAGCCGCTGACGCTGCGCCTGCGCAGGCGCTGACCGCTCAAGGGCGAGCGAGCGCCGCGAGCGCCTGCTCGCAGTCGGCGATCAGGTCGGAGGCCGCTTCGAGGCCGATCGAGAAGCGGACGACGAAGCCCGGCCAGCGCGGGCGCTTGCGCATCGCCTTCAGGTCGTACGCGATGACGAGGCTGACGGGCCCGGCCCACGAATAGCCGATCCTGAACAGCTTCAGCGCATCGACGAAAGCGTCGACCTGGGCGCGGGTGTAGCGCTCGTCGAAGACGATCGAGAACAAGCCGGCGGCGTCGCTGCACACACGCTGCCAGTGCTCGTGGCCGGGCGATCCCGCGAGCGCCGGATGCAGCACGTGCGCGGCCTCGGGGCGCTTGGCCCACCAGGCGGCGACCTCGCGGCCGGCGCGCGCCTGCGCCTCGTAGCGGAGCAGCAGCGACGGCAGCGAGCGCAGGACGAGTTCGACGTCGTTGCCGCCGACGCCGAAGCCGATCCGCATGTGCGCCGCCTTGATGCGCTGGTGGATCGCGTCGTCGCGCGTCGTCACCGAACCCATCAACACATCGCCGCCGCCGGAAGCGTACTTGGTGAGCGCCTGCACCGAAATGTCAACGCCGACCGGCTCGCCGTCGGCACTGGCGTCGTCGATGATCGCGAACGGCGCGAACGCGATGCCGGCGCCCCAGGTGTTGTCGAGCGCCGTCGTCACGCCGCGCCGGCGCGCGATCGCGAGCAGCGCGACAAGATCGGGAAATTCCATCGTCACCGAGCCTGGCGCCTCGAGCCAGACCAGACGCGTCCGCTCGCCGATCGCTGCCTCGAGCGAGGCTGGATCCATCGGGTCGTAGAAGCGGTGGCTGACGCCCCAGCCAGCCAGCTCGTGGCGCGCGAACTCCTGGCCCGGACCGTAGGCGTTGTCGGGGATCAGCACCTCGTCGCCGCTCTTCAGGAGCGCCATGTCGACGACCGTCACTGCCGAAAGGCCGCTCGGCACGAGCAGGGTCTGCACGCCGCCCTCGAGCGTCGCGATCCGCTCCTCGAGGATGAAGGTGGTCGGCGTGCCGTGCAGGCCGTAGGTGTAGCCGGTCTTCTCCTTCCAGCTGCGCGCACGCGCCGCGGCCATGCTCGGAAAAAAGATCGTCGATGCCTTGTGCACCGGTGGCTGGATCGCCGTGAAGTTGGCCGGCGGCCGGTAGGGATGCGCGATCAGCGAAGTACTGCTCGGCGGCATCTTCTTCTTCATCCTCGATGCTCGGCTAGACGGGAATGGCGATGAGATCGTGGCCGTCGGCGGCGACGATCCGCGCCCGCGTGAACTCGCCCGCCTTCAGCGTCTTCGACGCCTTCTCGGGCGGCAGCAGCCGGACCTTGCCGTCGATCTCGGGCGCGTCGGCGTAGCTGCGGCCCCAGCCGCCCTTCCGGCCGAGCGCCGGCGCCGAGTCGACCAGCACCTGCATCGTCGCGCCGACGCGCTCGCGCAGCTTCGCGATTGCGACTTCCTCGGCGACGCGCATGAACCGCGCCCGGCGCTCCTCGCGCACTTCCGCCGGCAGCATGCCGGACAGCGCATTGGCCGCCGCGCCGTCGACCGGCGAATACGCGAAGCAGCCGGCGCGGTCGATCCGCGCCTCGCGGATGAATTCGAGCAGATGCTCGAACTCCGCTTCGGTCTCGCCGGGAAAGCCGGCGATGAAAGTGCTGCGGACGACGAGCTCGGGGCAGAGCGCGCGCCAGCGCGCCAGCCGCTCGAGGTTCTTCTCGCCGCTCGCGGGCCGCTTCATCCGCCGCAGGACATCGGGATGCGAATGCTGGAACGGCACGTCGAGATACGGCAGGATCGCGCCCGTCGCCAAGAGTGGCAGCACGTCGTCGACGTGTGGGTATGGATAGACGTAGTGCAGGCGAACCCAGGCGCCGTGCGGGGCGGCGATGGCGGCGAGCTGCTCGCACAACGAGAGCATCTGCGTCTTCACCGGCCGGCCGTCCCAGAAGCCGGTGCGGTAGCGCACGTCGACGCCGTACGCACTCGTGTCCTGGCTGACGATGAGCAGTTCCCTGACGCCCGAGCCGAACAGCGCCTTCGCCTCGGCGAGCACGTCGCCGACCGGCCGCGACACCAGATCGCCGCGCAGGCTCGGGATGATGCAGAAGGTGCAGCGGTGGTTGCATCCTTCGCTGATCTTGAGATAGGCGTAGTGCTTCGGCGTCAGCTTGATGCCGATCGCCGGTGGCGGCACGAGGTCGACGAAGGGATCGTGCGGCTTCGGCAGATGCGTGTGCACTGCGGCCATGACCTCGTCGGTCGCGTGCGGCCCGGTCACCGCGAGGACGCTCGGATGCATCTGGCGGACGAGGTTGCCGCCGCCCTCGGCCGCCTTCGCACCGAGACAGCCGGTGACGACGACCTTGCCGTTGGCGGCGAGCGCCTCGCCGATCGTGTCTAGGCTCTCGCGCACGGCGTCGTCGATGAAGCCGCAGGTGTTGACGATTACCAGATCGGCGCCCTCGAACGACTTCGAGGTGGTGTAGCCCTCGCCCGCGAGGCGGGTCAGGATCAGCTCGGAGTCGGTCAGCGCCTTGGGGCAGCCGAGCGAGACGAAGCCGATCTTCGGCGGCGCGCTGGCGGCGCGGGGCGGATCCAGGGCGGTGGAATCGGTCATCGGCGGATTTTCGCCGATCGCCAACGCCGGGCTTCAGCGCTTGTGGGCCGCCTTCGGGGCCGGCGGTGTCGGCAGCGGCTCGACGGCAAGGATCTCGCAGCGGTAGGTCGCCATCCACGGCAGCTTCGGCGAGCCCGAAAGCAGGTCGGTCTTGACGACGCGAAAGCGCATCCGCTGCGGGTGTGCCTGCGTCGCCGTCGTCTTCAGCGCCGGGAACTGGTCGAGGTTGGTCCAGGCGATCGTCCAGGCGACGTCCTTGCCCGGAAAGACCTCCTTGACCGGGCGCCAGATGTGCAGGGCGCGCGCGTCGAAAAAGACATCGGCGACGTAGGTTTCGCCGGCGATGAGCGAGCCGCTGAATTCGGTCGGCGCCGACGCCGCCGCGGCCGGCGCCGATGCGCGCGCGCTCGCGGCCGCCGGCGCGGTCGCGGCAGTGCCCTTCTTTGCCGGAGTCGCCGGGGCCGCGGCGAGCGCGACCACGAGCAGGAAGGTGCCGATGGCGAGAGGCCCGCCGCCGCTCATCGCTTGGTCGTCGGCGCGTTGCGCGCGCCACCAGCCGGAAAGAGCGTCTCGGCCTGCTTGTTGAGCTGTTCCTGCATCTGCATGAAGATCTTGCGCGATTGCTCGAGGTAGCTGCCCATCATGTTCTGCACCATCGGCGCCTGGCCGCTCAGGAACTTGGTCCAGAGCTCGGGGCTTTGCAGCTTGGGGTCGTAGAGGCCCTTCGACTGCTCGGCGAGCCGCGCCTGCACGTCGGTGAAGGTCTGCAGGTTCTGCTCGAGATACGAGCCCATCATGCCCTGCATCGCGTGGCCGTAGAAGCGGATGATCTGCTCGAGCATCGAGGTCGAGAAGATCGGCACGCCACCGGTCTCTTCCTCGAGGATGATTTGCAACAGGATGCTGCGCGTCAGGTCATCGCCGGTCTTGGCGTCGCGAACCTCGAAGTCGGCGCCTTCGAGGACCATCGACTTGACGTCGGCAAGCGTGATGTAGCTCGAGATCTGGGTGTCGTAGAGGCGCCGGTTCGGATACTTCTTGAGGATGCGCGGGCCGCCTCCGGCCGCCGCTGCGGGCGGCGCCTTGGCGGCGCGTCGAGACTGGGCCATGGTGTTCGAGGCTGTGGGCAAACGACGGCGATTCTAGGAGTCGGCCCCGCTCGACTCCGGAGGGTTTACCCCGCGGATTGCGCGCGCTTGGCGACGAGCGTGAGGATGTCGTAGCTCGCGACCAGCTCGCCCTCCTGGTTCGTCACCTCGACGTCCCAGGCGACGACGCCCTGGCCGCGGCCCTGCGCATCCTTGCGATCGCGATCGATCTTGCGCTTGCACGTCAAGCGGGCGCGAATGGTGTCGCCGATCGCGACCGGCTTGACGAAGCGCAGCGTATCGAGGCCGTAGTTGGCGAGCACCGGCCCGGGTGCAGGTGAAACGAACAGGCCCGCCGCCGCCGACAGCACGAAATAGCCGTGCGCGATGCGCTGGCCGAACGCCGACTCCTTGGCCGCGATCTCGTCGAAGTGCATGTAGAAGAAGTCGCCCGAGATGCCGCCGAAGGCGACGATGTCGGCTTCGCTCACGGTGCGGCGATGGGTGAGAAGCGAATCGCCGATCGCGAGGTCCTCGAAGTGCTTGCGAAACGGATGGACGTCGCCTTCGTGCAATGCCGCACCGCGCACGTATTCGCGTGTGACCGCGGTGAGCATCGTCGGCGAGCCTTGCACTGCGGCGCGTTGCAGGAAATGCTTGACGGCGCGAATGCCGCCGAGCTCTTCGCCGCCGCCGGCACGGCCCGGGCCGCCGTGCTTGAGCATCGGCAAGGGCGAGCCGTGGCCAGTCGATTCGGCAGCCGACTCGCGATCGAGGATGTGCAGCCGGCCGTGCCACGCTGCCAGCTGCGGAATCGCCTTGGCAGCGACCTTCGGGTCGTGGCTGACGAGCGTCGCGACCAGGCTACCGCGGCCGCGCGCGGCGAGCGCCATCGCCTCGTCGAAGTCGCCGTACGGCATCAGCGTCGACACCGGGCCGAATGCCTCGACGTCGTGGACGGTGTCGTTCTTCGCGCCGTCGCGGCAGAGGACGAGCGTCGGCGCGAAGAAAGCGCCGCCCGCGACGCCGTCGCCTTTCGGCGTGAAGCCGTCGTTGGCGCCGAAGACGATCTCGTTGCCCGCAGCGAGCATCGCCACGCGCTCGGCGACGTCGGCCTGCTGCGCCTTCGACGCCAGCGCGCCCATCTTCACGCCTTCGACCGCCGGGTCGCCGACGCTGACCTTGGCGAGCCGCTCGCGCAACCGCGCGGCCATCGCGTCGAGGTGTCGGCGCGGCACGATCGCGCGCCGGATCGCAGTGCACTTCTGCCCCGCCTTGACGGTCATCTCGCGCGCGACTTCCTTGGCGAAGAGGTCGAACTCCTCGTCGTCGGGGCCGACGTCAGGACCGAGAATCGCCGCGTTGAGCGAATCGGCCTCGGCGGTGAATGGAATCGAGCGCGCCAGGAGGTTGGCGTTGCCGCGCAACTTCAGCGCCGTATCGGCCGAGCCGGTGAAGGTGACGACGTCGCTGCTGTCGAGCCGGTCGAGCAGGTCTCCGGTCGAGCCGATGACGAGCTGCACGCTGCCCGCAGGAAGCAGCTTCGACTCGACCATCATCCGCACCAGCGCCTCGGTGAGATAGCTCGTCGCCGTCGCCGGCTTGGCGATGCACGGCATGCCGGCGAGGAAGGTCGGCGCGAACTTCTCGAGCAGCCCCCAGACCGGAAAGTTGAACGCGTTGATGTGGACGGCGACGCCGCCGCGCGGCACCAGGATGTGCGTCGCCGCGAAGCTTCCCTTCTTCCCGAGTACGACCGGCGGCCCCTCGTGCAGCACGTTGCCCGACGGCAGTTCGTTGCCGCCGATCGAGGCATACGCAAACAAGGTCCCGGTGCCGCCCTCGATGTCGATCCAGCCGTCGTTTCGCGTCGCGCCGGTGTGACGCGAGATCGCGTACAGCTCTTCCTTGCGCCCGTTCAGGTACGCGGCGAGCGCCTTCAGGCGCGCCGCGCGCTGCTGGAAGTCGAGCGCGAGGAGCGCCGGGCCGCCGGTGCGGCGGGCGTGGTCGAGCGCTTCGCCGAAGTCGAGCTCGTCGGCGTGGGCGTGGTGGATCACGCTGCCGTCGATCGCACTCGCCAGGCAAGCGCCCTCGCGCGAGCCGACCCAGCGGTCGGCGATCAGGCTTTGCAGAACCGTCATGGTGATCTCAGGGTTCGTAGTGCCAGGTACCGTTCTCGATCTTGACCATGACGCGGGCGCGCTGGTCGAGGCCGAGGTGGTCGGTAGGCGACATGTTGAAGACGCCGTGCGCGCCGTGGACCTCGCGCGCCGCTTCGAGCGCGTCGCGCAGCGCAGCGCGGAACTCGGCCGTGCCGGGCTTGGCCTTCTTGAGCGCTTCACCGGCGGCGACCGTCATCAGCCGGCCGGCGTCCCAGGCATGCGCGCCGAAGGTCGAGACTGACCCCTTGCCGTACGCGGCTTCGTACTTGCTGACGTACTCGAGCGCGCTCGGCCGGACCGGGTTGGTCGCCGGCAGCTGTGAAGCGACGAGCACCGGGCCCGCGGGCAGGTACGTGCCGTCGACGTCCTTGCCGCCGACGCGCAGGAAGTCGTTGTTGGCGACGCCGTGCGTCTGGTAGTACTTGCCGGTGTAGCCGCGCTCCTTCAGCGTCCGCTGCGGCAGCACCGCCGGCGTTCCCGACGCCGCGATCAGGATCGCATCGGGCTTGGCCGCGACCAGCTTCAGCACCTGGCCGGTGACCGACGTGTCGGTCCGCGCGTAGCGTTCGTTGGCGACGATCGTCAGCCCCTTGACCGGAGCGATCTTGGAGAACTCGCGATACCAGCCTTCGCCGTAAGCATCGGAGAAGCCGATGAAGCCGACCGTCTTCACGCCCGCCGCCGCCATGTGGGTGGCAATCGCGAGCGACATCATGATGTCGTTCTGCGGTGTCTTGAAGATCCAGCGCCGCTTGGCGTCGACCGGCTCGACGATCGCCGCCGACGCCGCCATCGAGATCATCGGCGTCTTCGACTCGGCCGCGACGTCGATCATCGCCAGCGAGTTCGGCGTCGTCGTCGAGCCGAGCAGGACGTCGACGTTGCTCTCGGTGACAAGCTTCCTCGCGTTGGCGACCGCGTTGGTCGTGTCGGAGCCGTCGTCGAGGACGATGTAGTTGACCTTCTGGCCGCCGATCGACTGCGGCATCAGCGCGATCGTGTTCTTCTCCGGAATGCCGAGCGAAGCGGCGGGACCCGTCGCCGAGACGGTCACGCCGACGTTGATGTCGGCCCGCGCGAGAGTGACGAACGTGCTCGCCGCGGCGACACCGGCAGCGACGAGGGCGCTTCTGAAGAAGGACATGGAGGATCTCCGTGGTGGTGGTCGGGATGCGAGCGTGATGCCTTGCGTGACGGCGCGCGCACCGCGCCGATGCCGCCGAAGAAGAGATCGGCGACGACCGGCGCCAGATCGGCGTGGCTCAACTCGCCCCTGGGCTGAAGCCAGGTGAACATCCAGTTCATCATGCCGAACAGGAGCATCGCCAGCGGCTTGCCGAGCTCCTCTTTCGCGAGCTGGGGCCGCACCGCGGCGATCGCGTCGGCGAACGCGGCGACGACACGGCGCTCGCCGCCGAGGATGCGCTTGCGCTCGGCGACGTTCAGAAATCGCACGTCCTCGGTCAGGACGCGATGCTCCGACTGCGAGCCGGCGTAGGCGGCGAGGAACGCCTCGATCAGCCGACGGAGGCGCGCCTCGGGCGCGAGCCGCGTCGCGTCGACCTGCTCGACGAGGGCGAGCAGGCGGCCGATGTGCGACTCGGCGATCTCGACCAGCAACTGGTGCTTGTCGCGAACGTAGTGATAGAGCGACGGCTTGGAGACGCCGCACGCCTCGGCGACCTCGTTCATCGACGTCGCCGTGTAGCCCCGGCGCGCGAACAGCTCGGCGGCACGCGCGAGGATCGTCTCGCGCTGCAGCTCGTAGCCTCGGGAACGCCCGCGCGGCATGGTCAGCCTCAGCGTTCGTCGAACGACAGGACGACGCGCTCGGTCAGCGGATGCGACTGGCACGTCAGCACGTAGCCGGCAGCGACCTCGTGCTTCTCGAGCGCGAAGTTGCGCTCCATCCGCACCTCGCCCTCGAGCAGCTTGGCGCGGCAGGTGCAGCAGACGCCCGACTTGCACGAGAACGGCACCTCGAGCCCGGCCGCGGCCGCAGCGTCGAGGACGTTGCCCTGCTCGGCGTGGAAGTCGATCTCGCGGGCGACACCGTCGCGGATGATGGTGACGCGCGCGTCGGCGGCGTCGCCCTCGCGCGGCGACTGCACCGCGCGCTTGCCGGGGCCAGATTCGTCGGGAATGCCGAACCGCTCGATGTGGATCCGCTCCGGCGCGAGGCCGGCAGTCCGAAGCGCAGCCTCGGCCTCGTCGTTGACGCCGTGCGGACCGCAGACGAACGCGTGATCGATGCCCTGGGCGTCGATCAGCGTCGCCAGGAATTCGCCGATCTTGGCGCGGTCGAGCCGGCCGTTGTAGAGCGGCAGGTCGGTCGCTTCCTGCGAGAACACCATGTGCAGCGTCAGCCGCGACAGATAGCGGTTCTTCAGGTCCTCGAGCTCCTCGGTGAACATCGTCGAGCGCTGGCGCCGATTGCCGTAGATCAGGGTGAAGGTCGACTTCGGCTCGGCGCCGAGCGCCGCCTTCAGGATCGACAGGATCGGCGTGATGCCGCTGCCGCCGGCGATGCCGAGATAGTTCCGGGTCGCATTCGGATCGAGCGGGACGAAGAAGCGCCCTTCCGGCGTCATCACCTGCAGCGTGTCGCCGGCCTTGAGCGATTCGTTGAGCCAGGTCGAGAAGACGCCGCCCGGCACTTTGCGGATGCCGACTCGCAGCTCGCCGTCGGCCGGCGCGGCGCAGATCGAATACGAGCGCCGCTCCTCGTTGCCGCCGATCGTCTGGCGCAACGTCAGGTGCTGGCCGTGGCTGAAGTGGAACTGCTCGGCGAGATCATCGGGGATGTCGAACGAGACGACGACAGCCTCTTCGGTCTCGGGCCGCACGCTCTTGACGCGCAAGGGATGGAAATGGAGCGCCATCGCTCTAGATCGGCTTGAAGTGCTCGAACGGCTCGCCGCAGGCGCGGCAGCGCCAGAGCGCCTTGCACGCGGTCGCGCCGAAGGCGGCGAGACGCTCGGTGTTCGTGCTCGCGCAGCGCGGGCACGCGAGCGGCGCCACCGCACGCGGAACGAAGCGCAGCGGCGCGCCTTGCCTGACGTCGGCCGGCCCGGGCGGCGCGATGCCGTAGCCGTACAACTTGCTGCGGCCTTCGGCGCTGATCCAGTCGCTCGTCCACGCCGGAGCGCGCTGCATGCGGATCCGGGTCGGGCCGAGGCCTGCGTCGTCGAGCGCGGCGACGATGCTCTGCTCGATGACTTCGGTCGCCGGGCAGCCCGAGTAGGTCGGCGTGACGACGACGATGAGGCCGGCGTCGCCGTCGTCGATCACGTCGCGGACGATGCCGAGGTCGACGACCGAGAGCACCGGGACCTCGGGATCGAGGACGCCGCCGAGAACGGCCCAGCCACGCTCTTGGCGCGACCGGGTGGCCTCATCCGGGCCGCGACTTGCAAGCGGGCTGGCGTCGACAATCACCACACGCCGCCCGGATACGTGCGTTGAAGGTGCTGCATCTCGGCCAGCATGTAGCCGAGGTGCTCGCTGTGCCGGCCGACCTTGCCGGTGCTGCGAAATGCCCGCTCGGCCGGCAGCTCTAGACCGGCGGCGACGAGGACGGCGGCGAACTCGGCGCGCCAGTCGTCGCGCAGATCGGACCAGCGCGGCCCGAGGCCGGTCGCAGCAGCGCTGTCGTCGACGGCGTCGACGTCGAAGATCTCGGCGACGTACGGCCAGAGAAGATCGAGCGCAGCCCTCGTCCGCGCAGTCGACTCGGCGGTGCCGTCGCCGAGGCGGACGACCCAGTCGGCCGCGTGCTCCTGGTGATAGCGCGCTTCCTTGACCGCCTTGCCGGCAATCGCGGCGAGCTCAGGATCGGTCGACGTCTCGAGGCGCTGCCAGAGCAGCTGCAGGAAGACGGCCAGCGCCAAGCTGCGCAGCATCGTCAGCGCGAAGTCGCCGCGCGGCAACTCGACGATCGTGCAGTTGCGAAAGTCGCGCTCGTCGCGCAGGAAGGCGAGCTGGTCCTCGTCATGCGCGTCGCCGCCGAGCGCAGCCTCGAGCGCCCCGGCACGCGTCAGGACGGCCCGCGCCTGGCCGACGAGGTCGAGCGCCATGTTCGTGAGCGCGATGTCCTCTTCGACGATCGGCGCGTGGCCGCACCACTCGGCGAGGCGCTGGGCGTGGATCAGACAGGTGTCACCGATCCGCAGCAGGTACTGCACCGACGGATGCGACGAGACCGAGATCGAGGACGTTGGCATGGCCGCTCTCACATGTGGTCGAGCGACTTCGGCAGCGCATAGAAGGTCGGGTGGCGGTACACCTTGTCTTCCATCGGATCGAAGTACGACGCCTTCTCGCCCGGATCGCTCGCCGTGATCTGGTCGGAGCGCACGACCCAGACGCTCGTGCCTTCCTGGCGCCGCGTGTAGACGTCGCGCGCGAGCTGGATCGCCATCTGCGGATCGGCCGCGTGCAGGCTGCCGCAGTGCTTGTGGTCGAGGCCGGCCTTGCTGCGAACGAACACTTCCCAGAGCGGCCACTCCTTCTTCTCGCGGGCGCGCGCCGCCGGCTCAGCCGGCGCCGCGGGGCTCGCGGCCGAAGGGATGGCGGCCGGGCTCATGCGGCCTCCCGGACGTCGCTCTGCTGCTTCGCCGCGTGCGCGAGCGCCGCTTCACGCACCCACGCGCCGTCGTCCCACGCCTTGACGCGCGCGGCGAGGCGCTCGCGGTTGCACGGACCTTCGCCGCCGACGACCTGCCAGAACTCCTGCCAGTCGATGGCGCCGAAGTCGTGGTGGCCGCGCTGCTCGCTCCACCGCAGGTCGGGATCGGGCAAGGTGACGCCGAGGATCTTCGCCTGCTCGGCGGTCGCGTCGATGAACTTCTGGCGCAGGTCGTCGTTGCTGATCCGCTTGATGCCCCACTTCATCGACTGCTCCGAGTTCGGCGACTCGGTGTCGGGCGGCCCGAACATCATGATGCTCGGCCACCACCAGCGGTCGACCGCGTCCTGCACCATCGCCCTTTGCGCCGCGGTGCCTTTGGTCATCATCGTCAGCAGCGACTCGAAGCCTTGACGCTGGTGGAACGACTCCTCGCGACAGATGCGCACCATCGCGCGTGCGTACGGCGCGTACGAGCAGCGGCAGAGCGGCACCTGGTTCATGATCGCGGCGCCGTCGACGAGCCAGCCGATCGTTCCCATGTCGGCCCAGGTCAGCGTCGGATAGTTAAAGATCGAGCTGTACTTGGCCTTGCCGGAGTGGAGCGCGTCGAACAGCTGGTCGCGCGACGTGCCGAGCGTCTCGGCGGCGGCGTACAGGTAGAGGCCGTGACCGGCCTCGTCCTGCACCTTGGCGAGCAGGATGGCCTTTCTCTTCAGGGTCGGCGCGCGGCTGATCCAGTTGCCCTCGGGCAGCATGCCGACGATCTCCGAGTGCGCATGCTGGCTGATCTGGCGCACCAGCGTCTTGCGGTAGTGCTCGGGCATCCAGTCCTTGGCCTCGATGAAGTCGCCGGCGTCGATGCGGGTATCGAACGCCTGCTGGCGCGCGATCTCTTCGGCCGAGCGAACTGCTTTCGGCGCATCGCCGGCGTCCTTCGGCATCGTGTCCATCGCTTGCGTGTACATGAAAATCCTTCGATGTGAGATCAGCTGCGCATGGGTCAGTGCAGCTGCTTGGCGAGGAAAGTCTCGACACGGTCCCAGAAGTCGACCTGGTTCTCGGTCTTCAGCCAGCCGTGCCCTTCGCCTTCGTAGACGATCCACTCAGGTTCGTGGCCCGTCGCGCGCATTGCCGCCCGCATCTGCGTCCCATGCTCGATCGGGACACGTCGGTCGTCGCGCCCGAACGCCATCAGGATGGGAATTCGAATCTCGCCAGCGCGCTCCACAGGTGCCGCGGCCTTCAGCAGCTCTGCATCCTTCACCGGATCACCAACTAGCAGCGGCGTCGAGAACTCACGCATTTCGCGATTGGAGTCGTTCTGCCAGCTGTTCGCGAACATGAGACGCGGGTCGGTGACCGCAACGTACGCGATACCACAGCGGTACAGGTCCGGATAGCGGATCGCTCCCATCAGCGTCGCATAGCCGCCGTAGCTGCCACCCGCGATGCAGATCCGCTTCGGATCGACAATGCCTTTGCTCGCGGCCCACCGCGCCGCGTCAGCAACGTCGTCCTGCATCGTCGTTCCCCAATTCTTCCAGCCCTTGCGGAAGTGATCGAATCCGAAACCGCGGCTGCCGCGGAATTCCGGCTGGATGACGACATAGCCGCGCGAAGCAAGAAATTGCGCATTGGCGTCCCACTGCCAGTCGGTTCCGCGCAACCATGGGCCGCCATGAACAAGGACGACCGCCGGTAGCGGACCGGTTGCCTTCTGCTGCGGCATCGTCACCCACACCGGGAGATCCTCGCCATCGCGAGCTTTGATGCGATGCAGGTCGAGCGTTCCCATTCGGCGCGGATCGATTGCCGAGCGAACGCTGCCGACCGTGGCCCATTCGCCGGTCTTCTCTCGATAGATCCAGAAGTCCCCCGGTGCACGGTCCGAGTACGAATGGACAAGCACAACCGCATCGCCCACGCATTCGCCGCAATCGATTTGATTGACGCGGCCCGGAAAGCGCTTGTCGGCTAGCTCCTGAAGAGCCTTGCGATGCGGGTCGAACCAGATCGAAGTCTCGGCGTCGGTCCACAGCCGCACGCCAACCACCTTCCCGCTCCACATCAGTGGTTCGCCGCGAAAGTCGAAGCCAGGCGCCGAAGCAATCGGCTCCGCCTCGGGAGCGCCCGTCTTGAAGTCGAACCGAGTCAGGACGGACGTCGAGTCCGCCGACCTCCTCGTCACGTAGAGGGTATCGGCAACGTCGACCGCCACGGGCCCCCACGGAACTTCCAGATACCGAGCGCGCATCAGGGATCGCCAATCGCCCTGCCCCTTCGGGTGCCAGAAGAACTCCGTGACGCCGTCGTGTTGCGCCACCGCGACCCGCGCATCACCGTCGCGGTCGAAGACCCACCCGGTCGTGAAGTTCGGATAGCCGAGAACTGCCGAGGTGACTCGGCCATTTGTCACGTCCACCCGCTTCGGCGTGACGTTGATGACCTCGCGAAGGTTGTCGCGGTGGTACTCACCCACAATCACTTCGGTACCGCCATTCCTGGGAACAGAAAGCAGGCCGTGAGTCCAGCTCAGTGCGGTCATCTGCGTGGTATCGGCGCCGGAATGGATTAGCACGCGCGCGCCGCTGCCATCTCGGCGCACCGAGAACAGCCCGGCGCCGAAGTTCTGGTCTCCGCCGCCGCGCTGTAGATCAATCAAGTCATAGACGAGCCAGTCGTCGTTGACCCACTCGAACCAGCGGATGTCGATCCGCCGATCGCTGGCGACGACGACCGGCGGTTTGGACAGTTCAGTGTCGACCACAGCCAGAGCGAGACGACCCTCCTTGGTCGGAACCGTGAGCGCGAGATACTTGCCCGACGGCGAAAGCCGGACCTCGCCGATCTCAGGCTGCGAGAAGAACGCGGCGACAGGAACCGGATTGTCAGCGTGCGCCGAAAGCGCGATCGTCGCGGCAGCGGTGAGCAGCATCGCCTGGAGCCGACGCTCGATAGAACCCACACAACTACGCATCGTTGCTCCTCTAGCGCTTGCGCTGGTCGATCACCCGCCGCGCCTTGCCGACCAGGGTTCGCTCCAGCGTCCCTGGCGTGCCGACGCTCACCGTCGTCGTGATCCCGATCAGGGTCTTGATTCGCTGGCGAAGCGCAGCGCCGACCTCGTCGCGGTTCGCCCCGGCGTGCTGCGGCAAAACTTCGCAGTGCACCTCGACCGCGTCGAGGTTGCCCTCGCGCGTGACGAGGAGCTGGTACTGCCCCGAGAGCTGGCCGTGCGCGAGAACGATCTCCTCGATCTGGGTCGGGAACAGGTTGACGCCGCGGATGATCAGCATGTCGTCGCTGCGGCCGACGATCTTGCCCATGCGCCGCATCGAGCGTGCGCTCGGCGGCAGAAGCCGCGTCAGGTCGCGCGTCCGGTAGCGGACGACCGGCAACGCCTCCTTGGTGAGGGTCGTGAAGACGAGCTCGCCTTCCGCGCCGTCGGGCAGCACCTCGCCGGTTTGGGGATCGATGATCTCGGGATAGAAGTGGTCCTCCCATACGACCGGGCCGTCCTTGGTCTCGACGCATTCGCTCGCGACGCCGGGCCCCATCACTTCCGAGAGGCCGTAGATGTCGACCGCGTCGATGCCGGCCTGCGTCTCGATCTCGCGCCGCATCGCCTCCGTCCACGGCTCGGCGCCGAAGATGCCGACCTCGAGACTCGTCGAGCGGGGATCGATGCCCTGGCGCACGAGCTCCTCGATCAGCACCTGCATGTACGACGGCGTGACCATGATGATCTGCGGCTTCAGGTCGGTGATCAGCTGGACCTGCTTTTCGGTCTGGCCACCCGACATCGGGATCACGGTGCAGCCGGCACGCTCGGCGCCGTAGTGCGCGCCGAGGCCGCCGGTGAAGAGGCCGTAGCCATAGGCGATGTGGACCATGTCGCCCGGCCGGCCGCCGGCGGCGCGGATCGAGCGCGCGACGAGGTCGGCCCAGACGTCGATGTCGTGCAGCGTGTAGCCGACGACGGTGGGCTTGCCGGTCGTCCCCGACGACGCGTGGATGCGCGCGACGCGCTCCTTCGGCACCGCGAACAGGCCGAACGGATAGTGATCGCGCAAGTCGCTCTTGACCGTGAACGGGAACCGCGCCAGGTCGGCGAGCTCCTTCAGGTCGTCGGGGCGGACTCCTTTGGCGTCGAACGTCTTCCGGTAGTGCGGCACGTTCTCGTAGGCATGCTTCAGGCTCCAGCGCATCCGCTCGAGCTGCAGCGCGCGCAGCTCGTCGGTGCTGGCGCGCTCGATCGGCTCGAGCTCGCCGGGAACGGGTCGACGCACGGTCATCGCGCCTCCTTTGCCGTGGCGACGGGAATGACGGTGCGGCCGCTGAGCGCAGCCGAGCGCCCCCTGACCAGCGCGACGCGAGCGCCGGCGCGGTTGGTGACGACGATGTCGTAGACGCCGGTGCGGCCGCTGCGCGAAACCTCGACCGCATCGGCGGTCAGCACGTCGCCGCGCTGGACGGGCGCGAGAAAGTCGACGCTCAGGCCGGCGGCGACGGTGAGCTGGTTGCGCGAGTTGCAGGCGAACGCGAACGCCGAATCGGCGAGCGTCGTGATGAAGCCGCCGTGGCAAATCTCATGGCCGTTCAGCATGTCGTCGCGCACCGGCATCTCGAGCCGCGCCGTGCCGGCGCCGAGCGCGACGATGCGCATGCCGAGCGATTGCGACGCGCGATCGGCGGCGAACATGTGGGCGCCGACCTGCTCGGGCGACGGCGTGTCGTGGTGGTGGCTAGGCGTCATCTAGCGATCGCCGAAGGTCGGCGCGCGCTTGGCCATGAACGCAGCGACGCCCTCTGCGAAATCGGGCGCGGCGCCGAGGGTGCGCTGGACGTCGGCCTCGAGGCCGAGCGCAGCGGCGAGGTCGAGCTGCTGCGATGCGTCGAGCGCCTGGCGGGTGGCGACGAGAGCACGCGTCGGCAACGCCGCAAGCCGCGCGGCAAGAGCCTCGACCTCGGCGGCGAACGCAGCGTCGTCGACGCACTTCCAGATCAAGCCGAGGCGGGCCGCGTCTTCGGCGCCGAGCTTGTCGGCGAGCATCGCCAGCCCGAGCGCCTGGGCCCGGCCGACGAGGCGCGGCAGCAGCCAGGTGCCGCCGCAATCCGGGATCAGGCCGATCTTCGAGAACGCCTGGATGAAGCTCGCCGAGCGCGCCGCGACGACGATGTCGCACAGCAACGCAAAGTTCGCGCCGGCGCCGGCGGCGACGCCGTTGACCGCGGCGACGACCGGCACCGGCATCGAGCGGATGCGCAGCGCGAGCGGCTGGTAGAAGCGCTCGATCGCCGAGCCGACATCGACCTGCGCGCCGTTGCCTTGCGGCGCGACGGCCGGATCGGCGAGGTCCTGGCCGGCGCAAAAGCCGCGGCCGGTGCCGGTGACGACGATGCACCGCACCTCGCGGTCGGCGGCGGCGTCGTCGAGAGCAGTGCGCAACTCGCCGTGCATCGCCGCGGTGAAGCTGTTGAGCGCCTGCGGCCGGTTCAGGGCGAGAGTGCGGACGCTGCCGGAATGGCTGACGCGAACGAGCGGCTCTTCCACGGCGGGTCTCCTGTCCGGGCCAGGACGCGAACATCGTCGACCGACCGGTAGGTAGAGTATAGCGACGGCCGCGACGATGCTGCAAGGGGCTCCCGCTCGCCGCGAGCACCCTCAGGCGCGCGAAAGAAAGGCAAGCAGGCGGCGCTCGTCGACGTTCAGCCCGGCCTTGCGCCCGCTCTCGAGGCTGGCACGCAGCTCGTCGTCGAGCTCGCTCGCGAGGGCGTCGAGGACGCGCGGATGGACGTACGACTTCCTGCAGACCGCGACCGTGTTGCCGAGCCGCTTGGCGACTTCGGCGAGCAACTCCCTCGGGCTCGGCCGCGCCTTCGGATCGAGTCCGGCTCGCTCGACCCAGAGCGCAAGCGCCTGCACCGAGCCGTGCCAGGTGCGGAAGTCCTTGGCGGTGAAGCCGGTGCCGCCGGCATCGCGGATGTACGCATTGACGTCGTCCGAGGCGACGACGTGCGGCTGGCCATCCTCGTCGACGTACTGGAACAGCTCCTGCCCCGGCATCGCCTGGCAGCGCCGGACGACCCGCGCAACCCGAGGGTCGTCGAGCGCGACCTCGTGCTCCTTCCCGCTCTTGCCGCGAAAGCGCAGCCGCAGCCGCCCGCCCGAGACGGCGGCGTGGCGGTTGCGCAGGGTCGTCAGGCCGAACGAGCGATTGGCCCGCGCATATTCCTCGTTGCCGATGCGAACGAAGGTCGTGTCGAGCAGGCGGACGATCGTCGCCAGCACGGTGTCGCGGCGAGGCATCGC
>DATAYY010000158.1:0-2242 GCA_036272325.1 Caldimonas sp.
CCCTCGGGTGCTTCGATTCGCAGAGTCGCTGCGCCCGCTGCCAGGCCGCGCCTTTGCCGAACCAGTAAGGGTCGCGGGGAGTTCGGCGCCCGCCTCGGTGCTGCCTGCAAAGCCGCGTGCGGGAGGTCGGCGGGGCGACTCTGCGGCGCCGAGCAGCGCACCGCTTCGAGCCAGCGCACGAAGCGCGCCTCCACATCTGACTTGCCGCAGCGGTCTGAGCGCAGAGAGCGCAGCGAACGAAGCGAGTTCTGCGGCAGTCTCGAAGACCGAGCACCCCAGGGGAGTCGTCGCTTGCGGCGACCGCCGCAGTCGGAGCGGCAGCCGGGCTCCCGCACGCGGCGTTGCGCGCTCGACGTCGGGGCTGCGCTGACCGCGCCGACCGCAATGTTCGAATTCCTCGTCAAGCGCATCGCGACGATCGTCCCGACGCTGGTCTTCGTCTCGATGCTGATCTTCGGCCTGCAGCAGTTGCTGCCGGGCGATCCGGCCGTGATCCTCGCCGGCGAGGAGCGCGATGCGAACGTCGTCGCGTACCTGCACAAGAAGCTGCACCTCGACGATCCGCTGCCGGTGCGCTACGGCTACTGGGTCGGCGGCGTCTTGCGCGGCGATCTCGGCGAATCGGTGCGAACCCAGCAGCCGGTGCTCGACCTCGTCGTCCAGAAGCTGCCGGTGACGGTCGAGCTCGCGTTGCTGGCGATGCTGATCGCCCTTTCGATCGGCATCCCGTCAGGAATCGTCTCGGCGGTCGGCCGCGGCACGGCGTGGGACGCCGCCGCCAACGCGTTCGCGCTCTGGGGGCTGTCGACGCCGAACTTCTGGCTCGGCATCTTGATGATCCTGCTCTTCTCGGTGCAGCTCGGCTGGCTGCCGGCGTCGGGCTACGTCAGCCCGTTCGACAGCCTCTCGCAGAACCTGGCGGCAATGATCATGCCGGCGTTCGTGCTCGGCAATGCGATCGCCGCCGTGCTGATGCGCCACACGAGAAGCGCGATGCTGCAGGTGCTCAACGCCGACTACGTGCGCACCGCGCGCGCGAAGGGGCTGAGCGAGCGCGTCGTCGTCCTCAAGCACAGCCTGCGCAATGCGCTGACGCCGATCATTACGCTCGGTGCGCTCGAATTCGGCACGCTGCTCTCGGGTGCGGTGCTGACCGAGCAGGTCTTCACCATCCCCGGTTTCGGCAAGCTGATCGTCGACGCCGTGTTCAATCGCGACTACGCGGTCGTGCAGGGGGTCGTTCTCGTCACCGCGAGCGCCTACATCGTGCTCAACCTGCTCGCCGACATCGCCTATGTCGCGGTCAATCCGCGCTTGCGCGGCTGAGCGGGCGACGCGATGGCCGCCGTCCTCGATCTCGCGCGCGCCGATCGCGCCCGGCTGTCGAGCGAGGCCGGCGCGTGGCGGCGGGCGTGGCGTCGCCTGCGTCGACGCCCGAGTGCGATGGCCGGCCTCATCGTCGCCTGCGCGTTCGTCGTCGCCGCTTTGCTCGCGCCGTGGCTTGCGCCGTTCGACCCGATCGAGACGAGCTGGAGCGCGATCCGCCAGGCGCCCTCGGCGGCGCACTGGTTCGGCACCGACGAGGTCGGCCGCGACGTCCTTTCGCGCGTCCTCTGGGGAACCCGCGCGTCGCTGCTTGCCGGCGTCGTCTCGGTCTCGATCTCGCTCGCGCTCGGCGTTCCGATCGGCCTCGCGGCGGGATTCGCGGGCGGCTTCGTCGACGCGCTGATCTCGCGCATCACCGACGCCTTCCTCGCCTGCCCGTTCCTGATCCTCGCGATCGCGCTCGCCGCGTTCCTCGGCCCGAACCTCACCAACGCGATGATCGCGATCGGCGTCTCGGCGACGCCGATCTTCGTGCGCTTGACGCGCGGCCAGGTGATCAACGTCAAGGTCGAGGACTACATCGAGGCGGCACGAGCGCTCGGCAACTCGCCGTTTCGGATCGCCTGGCGCCACGTGCTGCCGAACATCCTCGCTCCCGTGCTCGTGCAGGCGACGCTCGCGATCGCGGCGGCGGTGATCGCCGAGGCGAGCCTGTCGTTCCTCGGCCTCGGTCAGCAGCCGCCGGCGCCGAGCTGGGGCAGCATGCTCAACGTGGCGAAGAACTACGTCGACAACGCACCGTGGATGGCGATCTGGCCGGGGCTCGCGATCTTCTTCCTCGTCCTCTCGTTCAATCTCTTCGGCGACGGCCTGCGCGACGCGCTCGACCCGCGCCAGCGTTGATCGCGCCGATGAG
>DATAYY010000159.1:0-36856 GCA_036272325.1 Caldimonas sp.
CCGGGCTGTTCCTTGTCGACCAGCGCCTTCAAAAGCTTGGCGACGGCGAGCGGCTGCAACTCGTCGGTCGTCTCGACGAGGATGGCACGGTCGGCGCCGATCGCCATCGCCGTGCGCAGCGTTTCCTGGCACTGGGTGACGCCGCACGACACCGCGATCACTTCGCTGGCGACGCCCTTCTCGCGCAGCCGGACCGCTTCTTCGACAGCAATCTCGTCGAACGGATTCATGCTCATCTTGACGTTGGCGATGTCGACGCCGCTACCGTCGCTCTTGACGCGCACCTTGACGTTGTAGTCAACGACACGCTTGACTGGGACGAGAACTTTCATCGGGGGCTCCGGCCGGAGAACGATCGAACGATCGTGCTATTTTAGCCGGCGCGCGTCCCTGCCCACGCCGCGGCGCGGCAACTCGCGCTCGGACGGTGCCCGGCTCAGGGCGACGATGCGGGGCGGGCAGGCGCCGGCGTCGTCCGGTCGTCGCAGAAGAAGCGGACCTCGGCGGTCTGCACGCTCCAGAGATGCCAGCCCTGCGAAAGGCCGACGTTGATCACGGCGTGCTTGCCCTGGGCGTCGCAAAACTCGTTCGCGCGCGCGATCCCGCGCGACTTGATGTCGGCGTCGGACGGGTTTGCGCCGCCGGCCTCGGGCCGAACGCGATAGGTGGTCGGGCCGGTCTTGACGATGTCGGAAGGCGTCGAACAGGCGGCAACGGCGAGGGCGATCAGGCCGATCGAAGCTCTCATGCAGTGTGGTGTCCTTGTCGCAATCGAGAGCCCCTCGACACGGGCAAAGCCTCGTCCGTGGTACCCGGGGCGGGATTCGAACCCGCAAGCTGTCCAGCCACGGGTTTTAAGCCCGCTGCGTCTACCAATTTCGCCACCCGGGCCCTCGTGGCCGGCACTGTAGCGGGAAGGTTTGCTTGGACTGGTATCAAAGCGCAGCAGGATGTGGCAGCCCCCGCCGAGTGTGCAATTCGCCGCAGCGACCGCGGGACAACCCGTCTGGTGCCCGACCGCGACAAGGCGTGAAGGCTGGAGGCGCGGGCCGGAGTCGAACCGACCTACTCGGATTTGCAATCCGGTGCATAACCGCTTTGCTACCGCGCCAAATGGAGAGCCTCGCGCAACGGTATCACGCGAGACCGACTCGATGAAAAAGGGAAGCCGCGGCTTCCCTTTCGTTTCGACCTGGAGCGGGAGACGAGTCTCGAACTCGCGACCTCAACCTTGGCAAGGTTGCGCTCTACCAACTGAGCTACTCCCGCATTGCGCATCGACGCCGAACGGCTGCGACAACGCGGGCGCAAGTATAACGGCATCGTCCGGGCGACGCGCTCGCACGCCGCCCGTACGAGCTCTCGCCGACGCAGCTCAATGCGTGAGGATGTCGCCCGGTGGTGGCGTCGCCGGCGCTGTCGTCGCTGCAGCGGCGGGCTCGGCCGGTTTGGCCGCTGCGTCTTCGTCGGACAACGGCTGTGGTGCAGTCTCGAGGGCGATCTCGAGCACGCGGTCGATCCACTTGACCGGCACGATCTCGAGCTGGTTCTTCACGTCCTCGGGAATGTCCTGCAGGTCCTTGACGTTCTCCTCGGGAATGAGGACCGTCTTGATGCCGCCACGGCGTGCTGCGAGAAGCTTTTCCTTCAGGCCGCCGATCGCGGTGACCTCGCCGCGCAGCGTGATCTCTCCGGTCATCGCGACGTGCGCACGCACCGGGATGCCAGTCAGCGCCGAGACGAACGCCGTCGTCATCGCGACGCCCGCGCTCGGCCCGTCCTTGGGCGTCGCGCCGTCGGGAACGTGGATGTGGACGTCGCGCTTCTCGAACAGCTCGTCCTTGATGCCGAGCCTGCGCGCCCGGCTGCGCACGACCGAGCGCGCCGCCTCGACCGACTCCTTCATCACGTCGCCGAGCTGGCCGGTGCGGATGATGTTGCCCTTGCCGGGCATCACCGCCGCCTCGATCGTCAGCAGGTCGCCCCCGACTTCAGTCCACGCGAGGCCGACGACCTGGCCGACCTGGTTTTCCTTTTCGGCCTGGCCGTAGTCGAACTTGCGAACGCCGAGGTAGTCGTTGAGGTTGGCCTCGGTGACGACAACCTTCTCGCTGACCTGCTTCAGCTGGATTGCCTTGACGATCTTGCGGCAGATCTTGGCGATCTCGCGCTCGAGCGAGCGCACGCCCGCCTCGCGCGTGTAATAGCGGACGATGCCGCGCACCGCCGACTCGGTGACGTCCATCTCGTCGGGCTTGACGCCGTTGTTCTTCTGCTGCTTGGGCAGCAGGTAGCGCAGCGCAATGTTGACCTTTTCGTCCTCGGTGTAGCCGGCGAGGCGGATGACTTCCATCCGGTCGAGCAGCGCCGGTGGAATGTTCATCGAGTTCGACGTCGCGATGAACATCGTGTCCGACAGGTCGAAGTCGACCTCGACGTAGTGGTCGCTAAAGGTGTGGTTCTGCTCCGGGTCGAGCACTTCCAGCAGCGCCGACGACGGATCGCCGCGGAAGTCCATGCCCAGCTTGTCGATCTCGTCGAGCAGGAACAGCGGATTCCTGGTGCCGATTTTCGTCAGCGACTGCAGCACCTTGCCGGGCATCGAGCCGATGTAGGTGCGGCGGTGACCGCGGATCTCGGCTTCGTCGCGGACGCCGCCGAGCGCCATGCGGACGAACTTGCGCCCGGTCGCACGTGCCACGCTCTGGCCGAGCGAGGTCTTGCCGACGCCCGGGGGCCCGACCAGGCACAGGATTGGCGACTTCATCTTGTCGACTCGCTGCTGCACCGCGAGGTACTCGAGGATCCGGTCCTTGACCTTGTCGAGGCCGTAGTGGTCTTCGTTCAGCACCGCTTCCGCGAACGCGAGGTCCTGCTTGATCTTGGTCTTCTTCGCCCAGGGCAGGTTGACGAGGGTGTCGATGTAGTTGCGAACGACCGTCGCCTCGGCCGACATCGGCGACATCAGCTTCAGCTTCTTGAACTCGGCGTCGGCCTTCTTCTTCGCCTCCTTCGGCATCTTGGCGGCGATGATCTTCTTCTCGAGCTCTTCCATGTCGGCGCCTTCTTCGCCGTCGCCGAGCTCCTTCTGGATCGCCTTGACCTGTTCGTTCAGGTAGTACTCGCGCTGGCTCTTCTCCATCTGGCGCTTGACGCGGCCACGGATGCGCTTCTCGACCTGGAGGATGTCGACTTCGTGCTCGAGCTGCTCGAGCAGCTTCTCGAGGCGTTTATCGACCTCGACGAGGTCGAGCACCGCCTGCTTGTTCTCGAGCTTGAGCGGCAGATGCGCGGCGATCGTGTCGGCGAGACGGCCGGCGTCGTCGATGCCGGCGATCGAGGTCAGGATCTCGGGCGGGATCTTCTTGTTGAGTTTGACGTACTGGTCGAACTGCTGCGTCACCGCGCGGCGTAGCGCCTCGACCTCGCTCTTGGCCTCGGTCTCGGGCGGCACCGGCGTGACCTCGGAGACGAAGTATTCGCCGTTGTCGACGACGCCGTGCGTCGTCGCCCGCTGGACACCCTCGACGAGCACCTTCACCGTGCCGTCGGGGAGCTTCAACATCTGCAGGATCGACGACACGCAGCCGACCTCGAACATGTCGTCGGGCTTGGGCTCGTCCTTGCCGGCGGCCTTCTGCGCGACCAGCATGATCTGCCGGCCGGCTTCCATCGCGACCTCGAGCGCCTTGATCGACTTCGGACGGCCGACGAACAGCGGAATCACCATGTGCGGGAAGACGACGACGTCGCGCAATGGCAGCAACGGCAGCTTGATCTTCTCGGCAGGCAGAACGGGATGACCGGACATGAAGGAGACCTCTCTTTCTCAGGCCGATGTGAGGCCCGAGAGGACGATTAAAAGGGGGGCGGCGGGAAGGTCGTGCGCCGCGCCGGGAAAGCCTTGCTGATCGGGATGCGCCGGGCTTTTCGGCCATCAGGCGCTGAACTTGGCCGGCTCCCGATACACGAGAAGCGGCTTGGCTTCGTCCTGGATCGTGTGCTCGTCGAGGACGACCTTGGCGACGCCGTCGAGCGTCGGCAGCTCGAACATGGTGTCGATCAGCGACTGCTCCATGATCGAGCGAAGGCCGCGCGCGCCAATCTTTCTCGCCAGCGCCTTCTTGGCGATCGCGGCCAGTGCCGACGGTCGGATCTCAAGTTCGACGCCGTCCATCGCGAACAGCTTCTGGTACTGCTTGACGAGCGCGTTCTTCGGTTCGGTCAGGATGCGCACCAGCGCCTCGTCGGTCAGCTCGCCGAGCGTCGCGACGACCGGCAGCCGGCCGACGAGCTCGGGGATCAGGCCGAACTTGATCAGGTCCTCGGGCTCGACCTCGCGAAAGATCTCCGAGACACGCTTTTCCGACTTCGTGTGCACCGTCGCACCGAAGCCGATCCCCGACTTCTCGGAGCGGTTCTGGATCACCTTTTCGAGGCCATCGAACGCGCCGCCGCAGATGAACAGGATGTTGGTCGTGTCGATCTGCAGGAAGTCCTGGTTGGGGTGCTTCCTTCCGCCCTGCGGCGGAACGGATGCCATCGTCCCTTCGACGAGCTTCAGCAGCGCTTGCTGCACGCCCTCGCCCGACACGTCGCGCGTGATCGACGGGTTGTCGGCCTTCCGGCTGATCTTGTCGATCTCGTCGATGTAGACGATGCCGCGCTGCGCCTTCTCGACGTCGTAGCCGCAGTTCTGGAGCAGCTTCTGGATGATGTTCTCGACGTCCTCGCCGACGTAGCCGGCTTCGGTCAGCGTCGTCGCGTCGGCGATCACGAACGGCACGTTGAGCAACCGCGCCAGCGTCTGCGCGAGCAGCGTCTTGCCCGAGCCCGTCGGTCCGATCAGGAGGATGTTGCTCTTCGAGAGTTCGATCTCGTCCTTGGTGCGGCTCATGTGCTTGAGCCGCTTGTAGTGGTTGTAGACCGCGACCGAAAGGGTGCGCTTGGCGACCTCCTGGCCGATCACGTACTGGTCGAGGCTCGCCTTGATCTCGCTCGGGATCGGCAGGTCGGACTTGGCCGCCTTCGGGTCGCCGGCGTCGACCGGCACCTCGTCGCGGATGATGTCGTTACAGAGCTCGATGCACTCGTCGCAGATGAACACCGACGGGCCGGCAATGAGCTTCTTGACCTCGTGCTGGCTCTTGCCGCAGAACGAGCAGTACAGAACCTTCTCGCTCGAGGAACCTTTTTTCTCGGCCATGGACGTCGTGAAAATGCGGTGGCGACGGGCGGTGCGCAACCGATCATAGTGGAAAAGAAAACGAGCCCGTAGCCCGGAGAAAGGCCCCGATCCCCGTGTTGCTGTCCTCCCACGCAACCGGCCCGAATCGCCGGCACTTTTTGGCGCTGACGCGCCCTCTCTTTCGCGCTCGCGCGGTCAGCGGGGTGGCGCGTTGCGCGTCGTCAGGACCTGGTCGATCAGGCCGTAGGCCTTCGACTCCTCCGGATCCATGAAGAAGTCGCGCTCCATGTCGGAGCGGATCTTCTCGATCGGCTGGCCGGTACGCTCGGCATAGATCTTGTTCAGCTGCTCGCGCGTCTTCAGGATTTCGCGCGCGTGGATCTCGATGTCGGTCGCCTGGCCCTGCGCGCCGCCCGACGGCTGGTGGATCATGACGCGCGAGTTCGGCAATGCCATCCGCTTTCCCTTGGCCCCGGCCATGAGCAGGAATGAGCCCATGCTGGCGGCGATGCCGATGCACATCGTCGACACGTCGGGCTTGACGAACTGCATCGTGTCGTAGATCGCCAGGCCCGCACTCACCGAGCCGCCCGGCGAATTGATGTAGAGGTGGATGTCTTTGTCGGGGTTCTCGCTCTCGAGGAAGAGCATCTGCGCGACGACGAGGTTGGCGGTCTGATCAGTGACCGGGCCGACCAGGAAGATCAGCCGCTCACGCAGGAGCCGGCTGTAGATGTCGTAGGCGCGCTCGCCGCGGCCGGACGTCTCGATGACGATCGGCACCATGCCCAGACCTTCGGTTCCCAGCGCGCTCATAGACGTCCTGCTCTCTTTAAATGGAATGTGGGACAGATCGGTACCGATTATGGGCGCGCAAGGCGTCGTCGAATGCGCGCCCTGCCCGTTCGGACAGAGCGCTGCTTCAGCCGGCCATCAGGGCGTCGAACGGCACTTCCTTCGCGGTCGTCCTGGCACGCTCGAGGACGTGTGCGGCGACGTTGTTCTCGACCACCATCGCCTCGACCTCGGCCATCCGGTTGCGGTCGCTCAGGTACCAGCGCATCACCTCGCCGGGCTTCTCGTAACTCTGCGCGAGCTCTTCGATGTGCGCCTGCAGCTGCTCGGGCTTGGCCTGCAGGTTCTGGCTGCGGACGAGCTCGGCGACGACGAGGCCGAGGCGAACGCGCCGCTCGGCCTGCTCCTGGAACACGTCGGCCGGGATCGGCGCCGTGTCGGCATCCTTGATGCCGCGCTTCTTCAGATCCGCACGCATCTGCTCGACCATGCGCCCGGTCTCGCCGGCGACGAGTGCCTTCGGCACCTCGAGCTGGGCCGTCTTCAGCAGGGCGTCCATCACGCTTGCCTTGTTGCGCGCCTGGACACGGAACCTGACCTCGCGCTCGAGGTTCTTGCGCACGTCGGCGCGCAACGCCTCGACGGTGCCGCCGACGGTGCCGAGCGCCTTCGCGAACGCCTCGTCGACGGCGGGCAGGTGCTGCGCCTCGATCTTCTTGACGGTGACCGTGAAGTCGGCTTCCTTGCCGGCGACCTCCTTGCTCTGGTAGTCGGCCGGGAACTGGAGCGGAAAGGTCTTCGACTCGCCCGCCTTCATGCCGCGCACCGCGCTGTCGAACTGCGGCAGCATCTGCCCTTCGCCGATGACGAACTGGAAGCCCTCGGCCTTGCCGCCGTCGAACGGCACGCCGTCGACGCTGCCGGCGAAATCGATCGTGACTCGGTCGCTCTCGGCGGCACCCTCGGCAGCGGGACGCTGCTGGAACGTCCGCCTTTGCTTCTGCAGGATCGCGATCGTCTTGTCGACCGCCTCGTCGTTGACCTCGGTCGTGACCCGCTCGACCTCGGCCTGGCCCAAATCGCCGAGCTTGACCTCGGGGTAGACCTCGAACGTCGCATCGAACGCGACCTCGCCCTCGGGCGCCTCGGTCTTCTCGGTGATCCGCGGGGCCCCGGCGACGCGAAGCTTGGCCTCGATGACCGCGTCGTTAAAGACCTGGCCGACCTTGTCGTTCAGCACCTCGCTGTGCACCGAATAGCCGTAGCGCTGGGCGACGACGCTCATCGGCACCTTGCCGGGCCTGAAGCCGTCGGCGCGGACGGTGCGGGACAAGCGCCGCAGGCGCGACTCGACCTCGGACGCGATCGTCGCCGCGGGCAGCGTGAGCGTGATGCGTCGCTCGAGCTTGTCGAGCGTTTCAACGTGAACGGACATGGTGTTCCTGCTGTTGTCTTCGATAAGCTTGGTGCGCGGGGTCGGACTCGAACCGACACGCCGATGAAGGCGTCAGGACCTAAACCTGGTGCGTCTACCAATTTCGCCACCCGCGCGGGGACGGCCGGCGACGCCCAGATCGGCCTCGGGGGCCGCGAAGCGGCCGCTGACCGTCGCGCTAGTTTACCCGGGGCGGCCGCGCCGTTCGGCATGAAGGGCGTGGGGCATGGAGAATCGGCGTCGGTGAGCGTCGACCACTACGAGAACTTCCCGGTTGCCTCCTGGCTCTGTCCACCCGAGCTTCGCCCGCCGATCACCGCGATCTACCGCTTCGCGCGAACCGCCGACGATATCGCCGACGAGGGAGAGCAACCCGCCGAGGTCCGCGTCGCCGAGCTGACGGCGTTCCGCGCCGACCTCCTCGCGGTGGCCGGCGGCGCAACACCGTCGCCGCGCTGGCCTGATGTCTTCGGCCCGCTCGCCGAGGCGATCGCGCGATACGGCTTGCCGACGGCCCTGCTTGCCGATCTGCTCGACGCCTTCAGCGACGACGCGATGCAGACGCGCTACGCCGATCGCGCCGGGCTGCTCGACTATTGCCGCCGCTCAGCCAACCCGATCGGCCGCTTGCTGCTCCATCTGTACGGCATCGATGACGCCGCTTCGCTCGCCCGGTCCGACGCGATCTGTAGCGCGCTGCAGCTGGCGAACTTCTGGCAGGACCTCGGCGTCGACGCCGGGAGCGGCCGGATCTACGTGCCGGCGGTCGACGCGCGTCGTCACGGCGTCACGCTGGACGATCTGCTTGGCCGGCGCGACAGCGAGCGCATTCATGGCCTCGTCGCCGAGCTCGTCGCCTGGACGCGCGCGCTGATGCTGACCGGCGCACCGCTCGCCCACGCGATCCCGGGACGCGCCGGCTGGGAGCTTCGGTTCGTCGTCCAGAGCGGCCTCAGGATTCTCCACAAGATCGATCGCCTCGGCGGCGCAACGCTCTGCACCCGGCCGACGGTCGGCGCGACCGACGTTCCTCTTCTCGCCTGGCGCGCGTTGACGATGCGGCCGTTGCGAGCCGCGGCCGCGGCGGCGTCTGCGCCGCGCGCCGAACGGCGCTGACGGTGCTGCCATGACGCCCGAGCAGTACGTGCAGGAGAAAGCAGCCGCGAGCGGCTCGAGCTTCTATTACGCCTTTCTCTTCCTTTCGCCGCCGCGCCGCGCGGCGATCACGGCGTTCTACGCGTTCTGCCGCGAGGTCGACGACGTCGCCGACGACGTCAGCGACCCGGGCGTTGCCGGGACCAAGCTAGCCTGGTGGCGCGGCGAGGTCGGTGCCGCGTTCGCGGGCCGGCCGTCGCATCCGGCGATGCAGGCGCTGGTGCCGCACGTCGCGAGCTACGGCATCGAGCCGGCGCACCTGCTGGCGGTGATCGAAGGCTGCCAGATGGACGTCGACCAGTCGCGCTACCTCGACTTCGCCGGGCTCGCGCGCTATTGCGACCTCGTCGCGGGCGTCGTCGGCGAGGTCGCGGCGAACATCTTCGGGCGCACGCTGGCGACCACGGTCGACTATGCGCATCGGCTCGGCCTGGCAATGCAGCTCACCAACATCATCCGCGACGTCGGCGACGACGCGCGCCGCGGCCGGATCTACCTGCCGGTGGGCGAGCTGCAGCAGTTCGACGTCAAGGCGGCCGAGATCCTCGAGCGCCGTTACAGCGACCGCTTCTTTGCGCTGATGCGCTTTCAGGCGATGCGCGCCCACCGTACCTACGACGAAGCGATGGCGTTGCTCGGCGACGCCGACCGCCGGTCGCAGAAGCCGGGCCTCATGATGGCCAACATCTACCGCACGCTGCTGCGCGAGATCGAGGCCGACGACTTCGCCGTGCTGCACCAGCGCATCGCGCTGACGCCGATCCGCAAGCTATGGATCGCGATGCAGACCAATTGGCGGGGGCGCTAGACGGTGGCGGATGGTAGCGAGCCGCGCCCGCTCGACATCGCGATCGTCGGCGCCGGCTGGGCCGGCCTCGCCGCCGCAGTCGAGGCGACGCTGGCGGGTGCGCATGTCACCCTGTTCGAGATGGCGCCGGCTGCCGGCGGCCGCGCCCGCGACGTCGCCTGGCACGGCCGCATCCTCGACAACGGCTCGCACATCTGCATCGGTGCGTACGTCGAGACCTTGCGCCTGCTTCGCACTGTCGGCGTCGAGGAGGCGGCGGCGTTCGACCGCCGGCCGCTGACGCTCGTCGACTGCGCGGGGCGCGGCCTGCGGATGCGTCCGGGGCCGCCGATTCGTTCGTTCGCGCTGGCGGTGCTCGGCCGGCGCGGCTGGTCGTTGCGCGAGCGCGTGGCCCTGCTCGGAATCGCGGCGAGATGGCGGCGGTCGGGCTTTCGCTGTGCGCCCGATGAGACGGTCGCCGCCTTGACGGCGTCGCTGCCGACAGCGGTGCGTGCCGGGTTCATCGAGCCGCTCTGCGTCGCCGCGCTCAACACGCCGGCTGCCGAGGCGAGCGGCAGCGTGTTCCTGCGCGTGCTTCAAACAGCGCTCGCGGGCAGCGCCGGGGGCGCCGACATGCTGCTGCCGCGCCTCGGGCTCGGGCAGGTGCTGCCTGCGCCGGCGCTGACCTGGCTCGAACGTGCCGGCGCGACGATCCGCCTGGCTCACCGCGTCGACCGCCTCGAACGCGTCGGTAGCTCATGGCAGGTCGACGGCGAGCGGACCGACGCCGTCGTCGTCGCCGCCAGCGCGGTCGAGACAGCGCGCCTCGTCGGACGGCACTCCCACGAGTGGGCGGCGCGCGCGCTGGCGCTTCGCTACGAGCCAATCGCGACGGTCTATGCGTTAGGCGCGTCGTGCCGGCTGCCGGAGCCCCTCATCGCCTTGCGCTCCGACGCGACGCGGCCGGCGCAGTTCGTCTTCGACCTCGGCCAGCTTGGTCGCGAGCCGGGATTGCTCGCGTTCGTCATCAGCGGCGCCGCCGCCTGGGTCGAGCGCGGCTCGCCCGCGACCGAGGCGGCGACGCTGGCCCAGGCGAGCGAGCAGCTCGCCGGCGTTTTGCGCGGGCCGCTCGACACCGTCGGCACCATCGTCGAGAAGCGGGCCACGTTCGCCTGCGTTCCCAGGCTCGCCAGGCCGCCAATGGCCGTCGCGCCTGGGCTGCTCGCCTGCGGCGACTACATCGACGGTCCGTTCCCGGCGACTCTGGAAGGTGCGGTGCGCAGCGGCGTCGCCGCAGCGCGGGCGCTGGCGCCGCGATCGGGCGAAAATCCTGCGCGAGGCACCGGATGAGGAAGAGCGAAGAGCGAACGATCACGATCCAGGTGCTCGAACGCGCGTTCGGGCTGCTGGACCTGCTGGCGTCGCATCGGGAGCCGGTCGCGCTGAAGACGATCAGCGAGCAGAGCGGGTTGCACCCGTCGACGGCGCACCGGATCCTGAACGACCTCACCATCGGCCGCTATGTCGATCGACCGGAGCCGGGCAGCTACCGGCTCGGGATGCGGCTGCTCGAACTGGGCAACCTCGTCAAGGCACGCCTCGACGTCCGTGACGCGGCGCTCGGGCCGATGCGCGAGCTGCACAAGGTGACCCATCAGCCGGTCAACCTGTCGATGCGCCAGGGCGATGAGATCGTCTACGTCGAGCGCACCTACAGCGAGCGATCCGGGATGCAGGTCGTTCGCACCGTCGGCGGCCGCGCGCCACTGCACCTCACGTCGGTCGGCAAGCTCTTCCTCGCCAACGACGATTCGCAGCGCGTTCGCGCCTACGCCGCGCGGACCGGGCTCGCCGGTCACACCCGCAACAGCATCACCGATCTGTCGCGCCTCGAGCGCGAGCTGGCGCGCGTCAGCCAGTACGGGACGGCGCGTGACGACGAGGAACTCGAGCTTGGCGTGCGCTGCATGGCCGCTGGAATCCTTGACGACCAGGGCAAGCTGGTCGCCGGGCTCTCGATCTCAGCGCCGGCAGACCGGCTCGAGGAGTCCTGGCTCGATCGCCTGCGCGCCACCGCAGCGCAGATTTCGGCGAGCCTCGGCCACCGACGCTGAGAGGGCGCCGGCCGGCGGCCAGCGCCCTATCGTCAGAGCGGAGGCTTGTGGCTGTCCGCCGCAGCGGGGGAGCCCGGCATCGAGGCCATGATCCAGCGCCGGACGCGCTCGGCATCGCCGATCCTGGAGTATTTTCCCGCCGAATCGAGGAACACCATGATCAGGTGGCGCCCCGCAAGCTTGGCCTGCATCACGAGGCAGCGCCCGGCTTCGGAGATATAGCCGGTCTTTTGCAGACCGATCTCCCACTCGGGGCTCTTCACCAGCCCGTTGGTGTTGCGGAACTGGACCGCACGGTTGCCGACCTCGACCATGTATTCGGGCGACGTCGACAACTCGCGGATGAGCGGCACCTCATGCGCCGCCTTGACGAGAGTCGCCAGGTCGCGTGCACTCGACTGGTTCGCGCTCGACAAGCCCGTCGGCTCGACGTAGCGCGTGTCGTTCATGCCGAGTGCGCGTGCCTTCTGGTTCATCGCCGCGACGAACGCCGGAAGGCCACCGGGATAGTTGCGGCCGAGCGCGTTCGCGGCCCGGTTCTCCGACGACATCAGCGCCAGATGGAGCATCTCCTCGCGGCGCAACTGGGTGCCGACTCTTAGACGCGAGTGGCTGCCCTTCTCGGTGTCGATGTCCTCATCCGTGATCGTGATCACGTCATCGAGGGGCTGCTCGGCACCGGTCACGACCATCGCAGTCATGAGCTTGGTGAGCGAAGCGATCGGCAGGACGGCCTGGGAGTTCTTGCTGAACAGGACCTCGTTGGTGTCCTGGTCGAGAACCAGGGCGACGCCCGACTTCAACTCGAGCGAATCGGCCGTCTGGTGCAGCCCGATCATCTGGCCGAATGACGGCTTGGCCGGCACGATCCGGAGAGCCGACGCGTGGCGCAGCCCGTGCTGGCCGGGGTGGACGACGAGCGGCTGTCGTACGCGTGCCTGGGCTGCGACCTTGGTCAGGCGCGCCGCACTGGCGCGACTCCCGACGGCCTCTTCGTCCTTCGCCGCCGCCGCCGAGGCGGTGACGCTGAAAGCGAGGGCGACGATCGCGAACGGGAGCTTGGAGAGTATTGGCGGCAAGGCGTCCTCGTGGGCAGGCGGGCGCGAGTCTAGGGGACAAGATAAAAACACGCAAGATCAAAAACTTGCGTGTTTTTCCTAAAGTGAGACCGAAGCCACGAAAAGGCCTCCTTCGAGGCCCTCGCAAGCCGGCTTAGCCCTGCGCGGGGACCCGTTCCGTCTTGCTGTGGAGCTTGTTCAACGCCGCGAGGTACGCTTTGGCTGACGCGACGATAATGTCAGGGTCCGCGCCGACCCCGTTCACCACCCGTCCGCCGTGCGAAAGTCGGACCGTCACCTCGCCTTGGGATTCCGTGCTGCCCGAGGTGATCGCATTGACCGAGTAAAGCAGCATCTCGGCGCCGCTCGCGATCTCGGATTCGATCGCCTTCAGGCTGGCGTCGACCGGCCCGTCGCCATCGCTCGTTGCCCGGTGCTCGATGTCTCCGGCGGCGAAGGCGACCGTCGCCTGGGGCCGCGCCCCGGTCTCGGAATGCTGCGCGAGCGCGATCAGCCGGTAGTGCTCGTGGTCGGCGGCGACCGCGCCCTCCATGACCAGCGCGAGGATGTCCTCGTCGAAGATGTCGCTCTTGCGGTCGGCGAGTTCCTTGAAGCGGGCGAACGCCGAGTTGACGTCGGCCTCCGATTCCATCTCGATGCCGAGCTCCTTCAGTCGCTGCTTGAAGGCGTTGCGACCCGAAAGCTTGCCGAGTACGATCTTGTTGGCGGCCCAGCCGACATCCTCGGCGCGCATGATCTCGTAGGTGTCGCGCGCCTTGAGGACGCCGTCCTGGTGGATCCCCGAGGCGTGCGCGAACGCGTTCGCGCCGACCACGGCCTTGTTCGGCTGGACGACGAAGCCGGTCGTCTGCGCAACGAGGCGCGAAGCGGAAACGATCTGCGTTGCATCGACGCCGACGTCGAGACCGAAGTAGTCCTTGCGCGTCTTGACCGCCATGACGATCTCCTCGAGCGAGCAGTTGCCGGCGCGCTCGCCGAGCCCGTTGATCGTGCACTCGACCTGGCGCGCACCGCCGATCTTCACGCCCGCCAGCGAGTTCGCGACCGCCATGCCGAGGTCGTTGTGGCAATGCACCGACCAGATCGCCTTGTCGGAATTCGGAATTCGCCGCCGCAAGTCGGCCAGGAACTCGCCGTAGAGCTCGGGGACGGCGTAGCCGACGGTGTCGGGGATGTTGATCGTCGTCGCACCCTCGGCGATCACCGCCTCGAGCACGCGGTAGAGAAACTCGGGATCGGAGCGGTAGCCGTCCTCGGGCGAGAACTCGACATCGCCGCTCAGGTTGCGGGCAAAGCGAACCGAGAGCCTGGCTTGCTCGAAGACCTGCTCGCGGGTCATGCGGAGCTTTTTCTCCATGTGCAGGTCGCTGGTGGCGAGGAAGATATGGATTCGCGTCGACTCGCCACCCTTCAGGGCGTTGGCGGCGAGCGTGATGTCGCGGTCGTTGGCACGCGCGAGCGAGCACACGGTCGACCCGCGGATCGTCTGCGCGATCGCCTTCACCGCCTCGAAGTCGCCGTTCGACGACGCCGCGAAGCCGGCCTCGATGACGTCGACCTTGAGCCGCTCGAGCTGGCGGGCGATGCGGAGCTTCTCGTCCTTGGTCATCGACGCGCCGGGCGATTGCTCGCCGTCGCGCAAGGTCGTGTCGAAGATGAACAGGCGGTCGGTCATGACGGTCTTTCGGGGCTGGAAAAGAAAACGGCCCGCTGCGTTTGCAAGCGGGCCGGTTGACGAGACGTGGAGACGAGGTCGTTCAGCGAGCCCTTGCGGGTCGAAGAAGAAGGGCGAGCAGCGATTCGATTCGCGACGTCATAGGGTCAATATAGCGCATGGCTCGTCAGCGATGCAAGCCCTGCTCGTCTGGCTCGTCGGTCGACGTTGCAATCACGCTGACGGGCTTGCCCTTCATCTTCTTCCAGATGTACATGCCGTAACCCGAGACGCCATAGGTCACGAAGAGGCCGAACAGCGCTCCCGGGACGTGGATGTTGATGACAGCGATGCCGAGCGCGATCAGGACGATGACGACGAACGGCACCGAGCGGCGGATGCTGAGGTCCTTGAAGCTGTAAAACGGTACGTTGGTGACCATCGTCAGCCCGGCGTAGAGGGTGAAGCCGAACGTCACCCAGCCAAGCCATGGGCCTTCCTCGATGCCGGTGAAGCCGGCGTTGTCCATCAGCCAGATGAAGCCCATGACGAGCGCCGCCGCCGCCGGGCTCGGCAGGCCCTGGAAGAAGCGCTTGTCGACGACGCCGACGTTGGTGTTGAAGCGCGCCAGGCGCAGCGCCGCGCACGAGCAGTAGACGAAGGCTGCGATCCAGCCGGCCTTGCCGAGGCCGCGCAGCGACCACTCGTACGCGATCAGCGCCGGCGCGGCGCCGAAGGAGACCATGTCCGAGAGCGAGTCCATATGCTCGCCGAAGACGCTCTGGGTGTGCGTCATGCGAGCGACGCGGCCGTCGAGGCTGTCGAGCACCATCGCGGCGAAGATGCCGTATGCCGCCTGCTCGAAGCGGCCGTTCATCGCCATCACGACGGCGTAGAAGCCGCCGAACAGGGCGCCGAGCGTGAATAGGTTGGGCAGGATGTAGATGCCCTTCCGGCGCGGCCGAGGACGCGGCTCGAGCTCGTCGGTCTCGGTGTCGTCGACGGCGGCGCCGGGCCGATCGAGCATCTCGACCGCCCTCAGTTGCGCGACTGATCGACGAGGCGGTTCTTCTTGATCCACGGCATCATCGCCCGCAGCTTCTCGCCGACGACCTCGATCGGCAGCTCGGCGGTCAGGCGCCTCTTGCTCATCAGTGTCGGCGCGCCGGCGCGGTTCTCGATGATGAAGCTCTTGGCGTACTCGCCGGTCTGGATGTCCTTCAGCATCACCTTCATCTTCGCGCGCGTGTGCTCGTCGATGATCTTGGGCCCGCTCACGTATTCGCCGTACTCGGCGTTGTTCGAGATCGAGTAGTTCATGTTGGCGATTCCGCCCTCGTAGATGAGGTCGACGATCAGCTTCAGCTCGTGCAGGCACTCGAAGTAGGCCATCTCGGGAGCGTAGCCGGCGTCGACAAGGGTGTCGAACCCGGCCTTGATCAGCTCGACCGTGCCGCCGCAGAGGACGGCCTGCTCGCCGAACAGGTCGGTCTCGGTCTCCTCGCGGAAATTGGTCTCGATCACGCCGGCCTTGCCGCCGCCGTTCGCCGCGGCATAGCTCAGCGCCAGATCGCGGGCCTTGCCCGACTTGTCGGCGTGGACGGCGATCAGGTGCGGAACGCCGCCGCCCTGGGTGTAGGTCGAGCGCACCGTGTGGCCGGGAGCCTTCGGCGCGACCATCCAGACGTCGAGGTCGGCGCGCGGGACGACCTGGCCGTAGTGGACATTGAAGCCGTGCGCGAACGCGAGCGACGCGCCCTGCTTGATGTTCGGCTCGACGTCGTTCTTGTAGACGGCTGCGATCTGCTCGTCGGGCAGCAGCATCATGACGATATCGGCGCTCTTCACGGCTTCGCCGACCTCGGCGACCTTGAGACTGGCCTTCTCGGCCTTGATCCACGAGGCGCCGCCCTTCCGCAACCCGACCGTGACGCGAACGCCGCTGTCGGAGAGGTTCTGCGCATGGGCGTGCCCCTGGGAGCCATAGCCGATGATGGTGACGTTCTTGCCCTTGACCAGGCTCAGATCGGCGTCCTTGTCGTAATAGACCTTCATTCGTTTCTCTCCGTCGGGTTCGGTGCTCAAAGGCGAAGGATCCGCTCGCCGCGGCCGATGCCGCTCGAGCCGGTGCGCACCGTCTCGAGAATGGCGCCGCGGTCGATCGCCTGCAGGAAGGCGTCGAGCTTGTCGGCGGCGCCGGTCAGCTCGACGGTATAGCTTTTCTCGGTGACGTCGATGATGCGGCCGCGGAAGATCTCGGCCATGCGCTTCATCTCGTCGCGCTCCTTGCCGACCGCGCGCACCTTGATCAGCATCAGCTCGCGCTCGGTGTAGGCGCCCTCGGTCAGGTCGACGACCTTGACCACCTCGATCAGGCGGTTGAGGTGCTTGGTGATCTGCTCGATCACCTCGTCCGATCCGGTCGTCACGATCGTCATCCGCGACAGGGACGGGTCCTCGGTCGGCGCCACAGTGAGCGTCTCGATGTTGTAGCCCCGCGCCGAGAAGAGCGCGACCACCCGCGAGAGCGCGCCAGGCTCGTTCTCGAGCAGCACCGCAATGATGTGCTTCATCTCAGAGGTCCTCCGAGCCGAGGAGCATCTCGCTGATCCCCTGTCCCGCCTTGACCATCGGCCAGACGTTCTCGGCCGGGTCGGTGCGGACGTCGAGGAAGACGGTCCGGTCCTTCAGGCGCAGCATCTCGCGCAACGCCGGCTCGACCTCGTCCGGCTTGTCGATCCGGATGCCGACGTGACCGTACGCCTCGGCCAGCTTCACGAAGTCCGGCAACGCGTCCATGTAGCTGTGCGAATAGCGCCGACCGTAGTCGATCTCCTGCCACTGCCGGACCATGCCGAGATAGCGATTGTTGAGCGAGACGATCTTGACCGGGGTCTTGTATTGCAGACAGGTCGAGAGCTCCTGGATGCACATCTGGATCGACCCTTCGCCGGTGATACAGACGACCTCGGCCTCCGGCCTGGCGAGCTTGATCCCCATCGCGTACGGCAGGCCGACGCCCATCGTGCCGAGGCCGCCCGAGTTGATCCATCGGCGCGGCTGCTCGAAGCGGTAGTACTGTGCCGCCCACATCTGGTGCTGGCCGACGTCGGAAGTGATGTAGGTCTCGCGGTCCCTGGTCATCTCCCACAGCGTCTCGACGACTTGCTGCGGCTTGATGACGTCGGCGCTCTTCGCGAACGCCAGGCAATCGCGCTTTCGCCACTCGTTGATCTGCGCCCACCATGGCGAGAGCGCCTTGACGTCGGGCTTCGACGCCGCCTCGCGGATCTGCGCCGTCAGGTCCTGGAGCACGTCCTTGACGTCGCCGACGATCGGGATGTCGACCCGGACGCGCTTCGAGATCGACGACGGATCGATGTCGATGTGGATGATCTTTCGCTCGACCGAAGCGAAATGCTTGGGGTTGCCGATCACGCGGTCGTCGAAGCGCGCACCAACAGCGAGCAGCACGTCGCAGTGCTGCATCGTCATGTTCGCTTCGTAGGTGCCGTGCATGCCGAGCATGCCGAGGAACTTTGGGTCGCTCGCCGGGTAGCCGCCGAGGCCCATCAGCGTGTTCGTGCACGGGAATCCGAGCAGATCGACGAGCGCGCGCAGCTCGGCCGACGCGTTGCCGAGGACGATGCCGCCGCCGGTATAGATGTAGGGCCGCTTGGCCGCGAGCAGCAGCTGCGCGGCCTTGCGGATCTGGCCGCCATGCCCCTTCTTGACCGGGTTGTAGGAGCGCATCTCGACGCTCGCCGGGTAGTGATAGGGCGTGTGCGCCATCGACACATCCTTCGGGATGTCGACGACGACCGGCCCCGGGCGCCCGGTGCGGGCGATGTGGAACGCCTTCTTGATCGTCGTCGCCAGGTCGCGGACGTCCTTGACGAGGAAGTTGTGCTTGACGACCGGCCGCGTGATGCCGACCGTGTCGCACTCCTGGAAGGCGTCGAGGCCGATCACCGGTGTCGGCACCTGTCCGGTGACGATGACCATCGGGATCGAGTCCATGTAGGCCGTCGCGATCCCGGTGACCGCGTTCGTCACCCCGGGTCCTGACGTGACGAGGGCGACCCCGACCTCGCCGGTCGCCCGCGCATAGCCGTCGGCGGCGTGAACCGCGGCCTGCTCGTGGCGGACGAGGACGTGCTGGATCGTGTCCTGCTTGTAGAGCGCGTCGTAGATGTAGAGGACCGCGCCGCCCGGGTAGCCCCAGAGATAGCGGACGTTCTCCGCCTGCAGGCAGCGGACCAGGATTTCCGAGCCGTTCGGCTCGGCGGGAGCGGGAGTGGAAGCAGGCGCTGCGGCCGGCGCGCGCTTCAGCGAAGGCGCTGACGATTCCATGAATTCACCTCTGCGAATTTCTCTGACGAAAAACCATCGGTGCACCTTTCCACGCCCTCGTGAGGCGGGTGCGGTGCCTGAGCGACGCCTGGGGAGCCGCGCTTCGGGCGCCCCGGCCATCGGAAACTGTCGTGCAACCGGGAATTATTGCATCGCGCGGCGCGCATTTCGATGGCGAGGCAGTGCGTCGAGGGGGAGAGAGATAATCCCGCCGCCCCGAGCTGCAGCCGTAGGCCCGCTTCCTTGGCGACCGAAAAAGAACTCTCCGACTTTCTGAAGAGCATCGAGAAGCGTGCCTGGAAGCGCGCCGTCTACGCCGTCCGGGACGACGATGCGGCGCTCGACATCGTGCAGGACACGATGATCCGTCTCTCGGAAAAATATGCGGATCGGCCGGCGGCCGAGTTGCCGCTGCTGTTCCAGCGCATCCTCTCCAACGCGACGATGGACTGGTTCCGCCGCCAGAAGGTCAAGAACCAGGTCGTGCGGAATTTCTCGGACTACGAGACCGCAGGCGACGACGGCGATTTCGATATCCTCGAAACCCTCGAGGCGCTGGGCGGCCCGCTGCAGTCGGAGAGCGCCGCCGAATCGGTTTCCCGGGCTCAGATCTTGCAAACCATCGAAGCCGAGGTGGCGCTCCTGCCGGCCCGTCAACGCGAGGCGTTTCTCCTGCGTTACTGGGAGGAACTCGATGTCGCCGAGACCGCCGCTTCGATGGGATGTTCCGAAGGAAGCGTCAAGACGCATTGCTCGCGGGCGGTGCATGCCCTGGCGAAGGCCCTGAAGGCGAAGGGAATCTCGACATGAACCACGACGACCGCTCCTACCGCGCCGCCGCTCGCGAAGCGATGGAGGCACGCTTTGCACGCAGCGTCGCCGCGTGTCTGAGCGAGAGCGCCGAGCAGGTCTCGCCCGACGTCGCCGAGCGGCTGCGCTTCGGCCGCGAGAAGGCGCTCGAAACCGCCCGCCACAGACTCGGCGACGCCCGCGAGCTCGGCATCACCGCTTCGGGCGCCGCGATCGCGGGCTTCAGCCAGTCGCGCTGGTGGCTGCGCTTTGCGTCCGTGCTGCCGCTGGTCGCGCTCGTCGGTGGCCTCGTCCTCATCCAGAACTTGGAGAACCGGGCCCAGATCTCGGTCGCCGCCGAGATCGACGAGGCGCTCCTGGGTGATGACTTGCCGATCAATGCCTATCGAGATCCGGGCTTCTCGGAGTTCCTGAAGGCGCCACCGAGCGAATGAGCCGAGCCGCGATGCAGCGCGAGCCGAATTCCCGACGCCTCGCCCTGCCCTTCGCGTCGGCATGGCGCCTGGTCGGGCTTGCGCTCGCCGCCGCCGCTACGCTGACGACGGCCCCCGCCGTCGCGCAGGGCGTCCATCCAGCCACCGTGGCAGCCGGGCCGATCCGCGAAGAAGGCGCCCGCTGGCACACCCTGTCGCCAGGCCAGCGCGAGGTGCTCGCGCTGCTCGAACACGACTGGCCGACGATCGACGCACCCCGCAAGCAGAAATGGCTCGCCATTGCGGGCCGGATCAGGACCCTTCCACCCGAGGAGCGCGCAAGGATCAACGCCCGGATGACCGAGTGGGCGAGGATGACGCCGGCCGAGCGCGGCCAGGCAAGGCTGCGCTTCGAGGAGGTGCGCCAGGTTCCGGCGACCGATCGCAGCGCCCGCTGGCAGGAGTACCAGGCGCTGCCGCCCGAGCAGCGCGCCGAGTTCGCGGCGCGTGCCGCGCACGCGGCGTCGACCCCGGTCGGCGCCGGCAACGGGGCCAGAGCGCCGCGGCCGGCCGTTCGCGACAGCAAGGAAGCCAAGTCCAACATCGTGCCGAACCCGGCGCTCTCGCAGGCGCCACGCCAGGTCGCGCCGACGCTGGTGCAGGCGGCTCCGGGAGCGACGACGACGCCGATCACGCACCGGCCGACGCCGCCTTCGCACCAGCAGACCGGCATGCCGAAGATCGCGGCGACGCCCGAGTTCGTTCAGCGCTCGACGCTGCTGCCCAAGCGCGGGCCGCAAGCGGCCGCGGTCGTGCCGGTGACGGCGCCGATCGGCGCTCCGCATGCGCTGCCGCCGACCGCTCCAGCGCGGCCGTCGTCGGCGCCGCGGTGACCGAGCCCCCTCCCGCGCCCGACGGGCCCGCGAGCGGCTTGCCTGCGACGCCTTCGTTGGCGCGCCGAATGGCGTGCCTGCTTTACGAAGCGATGCTGCTGTTCGGCCTGGCGCTCATCCCGGGCGTCCTCGGCGCGCTGTTCGTCGCCCAGACCGGACAGCGCCATCCGCTGCAAAGCGACACTGCGCTCAGGGTCTACGCCTTCGTCCTCTACGGCGTCTACTTCGTCTGGTTCTGGTCGCGGCGCGGCCAGACGCTCGCAATGCAGACCTGGCGGATCAGAGTCGTCACCATAGCCGGCGCGCCACTCTCGCAGCGCCGTGCGCTTGCCCGCTACCTCGCAGGTTGCGTCGCCTGGTTCGCGCTACCGACCGCGCTCGCAACGGTCCTGCGCTGGCCGCCATTGACGAGCCTGGTCGCGCTCGCGGTCTGGTTCTGCGTCTACCCGCTGCTCGCCCTGGTGGCGCCGGGACGCCAGTTCTGGCACGACCGCCTGTGCGGCACCCGCCTGGTCGACGCCGGCGAAACGCCTGCCCTCAGACCGCGTCCTCGTTGAGCTCGCCGGTCCGGATCCGGACGACGTTCTCGACCGACGTCACGAAGATCTTGCCGTCGCCGATCTTGCCGGTCTTCGCCGCCTTGACGATCGCATCGATGCAGCGCTCGGCGTCGGCGTCCTTGACGACGACCTCGATCTTGACCTTCGGCAGGAAGTCGACGACGTATTCGGCACCACGATAGAGCTCGGTGTGGCCTTTCTGCCGGCCGAAGCCCTTGACCTCGGTCACGGTGAGGCCGGAGACGCCGACGTCGGCCAGCGCCTCGCGCACCTCCTCGAGCTTGAACGGCTTGACGATGGCGGTGATCTGCTTCATGCCTCGGCTCCAACTGCGATGCAACCGAGTTTAGGCGATCGCCCTCGATTCGCGCAGCGCTCAGGCGCCAAACTTCGAGGTGATCGGATAGCGCCAGTCACGGCCGAAAGCGCGGTGCGTGATGCGGATGCCGACCGGAGCCTGGCGCCGCTTGTATTCGTTGAGCCTGATCAGGCGGGTGACGCGCTCGACGTCCGCGCGCGGCAGGCCGGCGGCGAAAATCTCATCGATGCCCTGGTCTTCTTCCATGTAGCGCTGCAAGATCGCATCGAGGACGCCGTATGGCGGCAGGCTCTGCTGGTCGGTCTGATCGGCCCTGAGCTCGGCCGACGGCGGCCGCTCGATGATGCGGCGCGGGATGATCTCGCGACCCTGCGCGTTCTTCCACTCGGCGAGGCGAAAGACCAGCGTCTTGGCGACGTCCTTGAGCACCGCGAAGCCGCCCGCCATGTCGCCGTAGAGCGTGCAGTAGCCGGTCGCCATCTCGCTCTTGTTGCCGGTCGTGAGAACGATCGCGCCGGATTTGTTCGACAGCGCCATCAGCAGGATGCCGCGGATTCGCGCCTGCAAGTTCTCCTCCGTCGCGTCCTCGGGCAAGCCGTCGAACTCTCCCGCCAGGGCCAGCCTGAACGCCTCGAACAGCGGCGCGATCGAGATCTCGTCGTAGCGAACGCCGAGCCGCGTCGCCATGTCGCGCGCGTCGATCGACGAGATCGCCGCCGTGTATGGCGACGGCATCATCACCGAGCGGACGCGATCGGCGCCGAGCGCGTCGACGGCGATCGCCAGCACGAGTGCCGAGTCGACGCCGCCCGAGAGGCCGAGGATGGCGCCGGGAAAGCCGTTCTTGCCGACGTAGTCGCGAACGCCAACGACAAGCGCAGACCACGCCTGCGACTCGATCGACGGAATTGCGGTGAGCGTGCCTCGCACCAACCTTTCGTTGACGTCGACGATCGCGACGTCTTCCTCGAACATCCGGGCGCGCGCGCCGACCGTGCCCTCGGCGTCGAGCGCGAACGAGGCGCCGTCGAAGACGACTTCGTCCTGACCGCCGACGAGGTGCGCGTAGAGAAGCGGCATGGCGAGGGCGCGCGCGCGCACCGCCATGCGCTCCTCGCGCTCGGCCATCTTGCCGAGGTGAAACGGCGATGCGTTGATGACGCAGAGAACTTGCGCGCCGGCGGCGCGCGCCAGCTCGCCGGGCTCGTCGAACCAGGCGTCTTCGCAGATGACGAGGCCGAAGCGCAGCCCACCGACGGCGAACGTCACCGCCGGCAGACGGCTGTCGCGGCCGGACGCGAAATAGCGCCGCTCGTCGAAGACTTGGTAGTTCGGCAGCTCGCGCTTGCAGTAGGTCGAGACGATCGCGCCCTCGGACAGCACCGACGCGGCGTTGAAACGCGTCTGCACCGTGACCGACTTCGACCTAAGATCGGCCGCCGAGCCCGGTTGATGCGGATGGCCGACGACGACGACGAGACCCGGCAGATCGGCCAGCTGGCGGGCGCAATCGGCGAGCGCCTCGGCGCATGCGTCCATGAACGCGGGCCGCAGCAGCAGGTCCTCGGGCGGGTAGCCGCACAGTCCGAGCTCCGGCGTCAGGACGACGCCGGCGCCCTCGCCATGGGCGCGGCGCGCGGCGGCGACGATCTTCGCCGCGTTGCCCGCGAGATCGCCGACGGTGGCGTTGATCTGCGCCAGCGCGACCTTGACGGGCATATCAACTGACATATGAGCGACGACGCGAGACTGAAGAAGAAACGGCAATCGGCCGACGAAGAATATGCGATCCGCGTCGTCCACGATCCGCGCGAGATCGACGCCGCGGCGTGGGACGCGCTCGTCGCGGCGCAGCCTTCGGCGACGCCGTTCGTCTCACTCGCCTACCTGCGCGCGCTGCACGACTCGGCGAGCGCCGTCGAGCGGACTGGCTGGACGCCGCACTTCCTCGTCCTCGAACGCGGCGGCGAGCTCGTTGCCGCCTGCCCGCTCTACCTCAAGGACCATTCATACGGCGAATACGTGTTCGACTGGGCTTGGGCCGACGCCTACCAGCGCCACGGCCTCGATTACTACCCCAAGCTGCTCGACGCGATTCCTTTCACGCCGGTACCGGGGCCGCGGCTCCTGGCGACGAGCGCCGAGCACCGGCTGGTCCTCTTGCGCGCGATGGAGCAGCTGGCGCGCTCGGCGGATCTTTCATCGGCCCATCTGCTCTTCCTCGACGACGCCGATCGGGCGGCGGCGCGCGCCGCCGGCTGGTCGCTGCGCACGACGGTGCAGTTCCACTGGACGAACCGGACGCCACACGCCTACGCCGACTTCGCCGACTTCCTCGCCAGCCTGCAACGCGACAAGCGCAAGAAGATCCAGCAGGAACGGCGCCGTGTTGCCGACGCAGGCGTGAGCTTCGCCGTCGCCAAGGGCGCCGCGATCGCGCCCGCCGACTGGGACTTCTTCTACCGCTGCTACACGCTCACCTACCGCGCCCATCACTCGACGCCGTACCTGACGCGCGACTTCTTCGCCCGCTCGGCGGCGACGATGGCGGAGAACTGGCTCCTCTTCACCGCGTCGCGCGGCGGCGCCAGGATCGCGTCGTCGCTGATCGCGATCGACCCCGATCGCAGGGCCGCGTTCGGCCGCTACTGGGGCGCAATCGAGCACGTCAGCTGCCTTCACTTCGACGCCTGCTACTACCAGCCGCTCGACTGGTGCATCGCCAACGGCTACCTGCGGTTCGAAGGCGGCGCGCAGGGCGAGCACAAGATGGCGCGCGGCCTGCTCCCGGTGCAGACGTGGTCGGCGCACTGGCTCGCGCACCCGCAGTTCGCGCGCGCGATCGACGACTTCGTCGCTCGCGAGGGCGCCGGCGTCGAGAGCTACCTCGACGAGCTGAACGAGCGGCGGCCGTTCAAGGATGCGGGCGGCGGCTAGGCGCGGCCCAGCTCAGGACGGCCGAGCTGCCTTGCTGGCGGCGTAGGCCGCGATTCCGTTCCTGACCTCGGCGCGCGCCGCGTCGGGTCCTTCCCAGCCGCTGACCTTGACCCATTTTCCGGGCTCGAGGTCCTTGTAGTGCTCGAAGAAGTGCTGGATCTGGTGCAGGCGCGCCTCATGCAGGTCGGCGGGCTTCTGCCAAGTCGTGTAGATCGGCAGGATCTTGTCGATCGGCACCGCGAGCAGCTTGGCGTCGCCGCCCGCCTCATCCTCCATCTTCAGCACGCCGATCGGCCGACACGTGACGACGACGCTCGGTGCGAGCGGGAACGGCGTGATGACGAGGACGTCGACCGGGTCGCCGTCGTCGGAGAGCGTCTGCGGGATGTAGCCGTAGTTGCACGGATAGTGCATCGCCGTGCTCATGAAGCGGTCGACGAACATCGCGCCGCTTTCCTTGTCGACCTCGTACTTGATCGGGTCGGCGTTCATCGGGATCTCGATGATCACGTTGAACTCGTCCGGCGCACGCGGGCCCGGAGTGACGTTGTGCAGACTCATGGCGGCGTGCTGGCGATGGCAAAGCGCCATGGTAAAGCCGCCTGGCAGCGGTCGCGGACGCGTCGGGCGCGGGGGCCTCGGCGGCGACTCCGGCATCCCTTAACATTCGCGGGTTTGCCCGAACCCGCGCCGAATGTCACGTCCGGCCGGCGGGCTTGCCAATGAATCGAACGAATTCGACGACTCGAACGAGGAAGGAACGGTCTTGATCTCCACCACGACGGCGCTCTACATCGCCCTGGCCTGCGGCATCGCCGCAGTCCTCTACGGCTTCATCCAGCGCAGCTGGATCCTCAGCCAGGACGCGGGCAACGCGCGCATGCAGGAGATCGCCGCGGCGATCCAGCAGGGCGCGGCGGCCTACCTCAAGCGGCAGTACACGACGATCGGCCTCGTCGGCGTCGTCCTCGCCATCCTGATCTTCGTCTTCCTCGATCACACGACCGCGGTCGGCTTCGTCATCGGCGCGATCCTCTCGGGCGCTTGCGGCTTCATCGGCATGAACGTCTCGGTGCGCGCGAACGTGCGCACCGCGCAGGCGGCGACGCAGGGCATCGGCCCGGCGCTCAACGTCGCCTTCAAGGGCGGCGCGATCACGGGTTTGCTCGTCGTCGGCCTCGGCCTGATCGGCGTCGGCGCGTTCTTCTGGTATCTCACGGGCGGCAGCAAGGTCGACTCGGCGACGTTGAAGCCGCTCCTCGGCCTCGCCTTCGGCTCGTCGCTGATCTCGATCTTCGCCCGGCTCGGCGGCGGCATCTTCACCAAGGGCGCCGACGTCGGCGCCGACCTGGTCGGCAAGGTCGAGGCCGGCATCCCGGAAGACGACCCGAGAAACCCGGCGGTGATCGCCGACAACGTCGGCGACAACGTCGGCGATTGCGCCGGCATGGCCGCCGACCTGTTCGAGACCTACGCGGTGACGCTGATCGCGACGATGGCGCTCGGCGCCCTGCTGTTCGCCGCGACGCCGGCGACCGCGCTCGCCGCCGTTGTCTACCCACTGCTGCTCGGCGGCGTCTCGATCATCGCCTCGATCATCGGCTGCAGCTTCGTCAAGGCATCGCCGGGGATGAAGAACGTCATGCCGGCGCTCTACCGCGGTTTGATCGTCGCCGGCGTTCTCTCGCTGATCGCGTTCTGGTTCGTCACCGCCGCGATCATGCCCGCCGACGCGCTCGGCGCCGGCTCACAGCTGCGCCTCTGGGGCGCGTGCGTCGTCGGCCTCGTGCTGACGGCCGCGCTGGTCTGGATCACCGAGTACTACACCGGCACCGATTACAAGCCGGTCCAGCACGTCGCGCAGGCATCGACGACCGGCCATGGCACCAACATCATCGCCGGCCTCGGCGTGTCGATGAAGTCGACCTCGTGGCCGGTGCTTTGCGTCTGCGTCGCGATCTTCGTCTCGTACTGGCTCGGCGGCCTCTACGGCATCGCGATCGCGGCAACCTCGATGCTGTCGATGGCCGGCATCGTCGTCGCCCTCGACGCCTACGGCCCGATCACCGACAACGCGGGCGGCATCGCCGAGATGGCGGACCTGCCGGCGAGCGTGCGCGACATCACCGACCCACTCGACGCGGTCGGCAACACGACCAAGGCGGTCACCAAGGGCTACGCGATCGGCTCGGCCGGCCTCGCCGCGCTCGTCCTCTTCGCCGACTACACGCACGCGCTCGAGTCGCGCGGCATGCACCTGTCGTTCGATCTCTCCGACCACATGGTCATCATCGGCCTCTTCATCGGCGGCCTGATCCCCTACCTGTTCGGCGCGATGGCGATGGAAGCGGTCGGCCGCGCCGCCGGCGCGGTCGTCGTCGAGGTGCGGCGCCAGTTCCGCGACATCAAGGGAATCATGGACGGCAGCGGCAAGCCGGAGTACGGCCGCGCGGTCGACATGCTGACGACGGCCGCGATCAAGGAGATGGTCGTGCCGTCGCTGCTGCCGGTCGTCGTGCCGATCGCCGTCGGCCTGCTGCTCGGGCCGGCGGCACTCGGCGGCCTGCTGATGGGAACGATTGTGACCGGCCTCTTCGTCGCGATCTCGATGTGCACCGGCGGTGGCGCTTGGGACAACGCCAAGAAGTACATCGAGGACGGCCACTACGGCGGCAAGGGCAGCGAGGCGCACAAGGCCGCCGTCACCGGCGACACCGTCGGCGACCCGTACAAGGACACCGCCGGCCCGGCGATCAACCCGCTGATCAAGATCATCAACATCGTCGCGCTGCTGATCGTGCCGCTGCTGCCGATGGCGACGACGAGCGTCGGCGCGACCCACGCAGCACCCGCAGCGTCGGCCTCGGCGCCCGATGTAGCGATGGCGACCACCGACGCAGCGTCGTTCCGGGTTGAGAACGGCGTCGTCAAGTTCTACTTCGCGCCCGGCAAGGCCGAACTCGCGACCGGCGCCGACGCCGCCCTGGCCGATCTCGCCAAGGGCGTTGCCGCCGGCAAGCGCGCCGTCGTCAGCGGCTACACCGATGCCACCGGCGATCCGGGGCGAAACGAGCAGCTCGCCAAGGCGCGCGCGACCGCAGTCGGCAGCGCACTCGCCGCCGCCGGCGTTGCCGCGGACAAGATCGACATGCAAAAGCCCGAGGCCGTCACCGGCAGCGGCAGCAACGCGGAAGCGCGCCGCGTCGACGTCGCGCTGCGCTGATCGCGGCGGAAATCGCGGCACCACGTCGACCACTGGCGTGAGCGCGAAGCAGACGCGCGAGCTCGAGCTCGCAATCGAGGTCGAGGGCGTCGGCAGCGTCTCTGCGCTGCTCGTCACGCCCGAGAGTGCGCACGCAGCCTTCGTCTTCGCCCACGGCGCCGGCGCCGGCATGCGGCATACCTTCATGGCGGCGGTGGCGGCGCGATTGGCGGCGCGCGGGATCGCGACGTTGCGCTACCAGTTCCCGTCGATGGAGCGCGGCGCCCGACGACCCGACGTGCCGCGCGTTGCGCACGCGACCGTGCGCGCCGCGGTCGCCGAGGCGAACACGCGCTGGCCGACGCTTCCGCTCTTTGCGGGCGGCAAGTCGTTCGGCGGTCGCATGACGTCGCAGGCCGAGGCCGAGCTGCCGCTGCCACGAGTGCGCGGCCTCGCGTTCCTCGGCTTTCCGCTCCACCCGCCCGGCCGTCCGGGCTCCGAGCGCGGCGACCACCTCGACCGCGTCGAGTGTCCGATGCTGTTCCTGCAGGGCACGCGCGACGAGCTCGCCGACGCGACGCTCGTCCGTGCCTTGGTCGAGCGCATCGGCGAACGCGCGGCGCTGGTGATGATCGACGACGCCGATCACGCCTTCCACGTCCGCCGCCAGAGCGGCAGCGACGATGCCCAGGTGCTCGAGCGGATCGGCGACTCGGTCCGCGACTGGACGGCGCGCATTCCCTGAACCGCGCGTCCTGAGCCAGGACTTCGTTCCGTTCGCTTCGTTCCGTTCCCGAGGGCTTCGCGGCCGCCGGCCGCGCCACCGTCGTCATCGGCACGGCCAACACGGAGGTGCTGCTGACGAGCAGCTTTCTCTTCGCACTGGTCGTCACCGCGGTCGATCACGGCCGCCGACGCTGGACGGCGAGGCTGCTTGCCGCCGCGGCGCTGCTCGGCATCGTCTTTCTCGCCCTCAAGGGCGTCGAGTATTGCAGCGACTGGCAGCAAGAGCTCTTCTCGGGGCCTCGCTTTCGTCTTACCGATCGGCCCGGCCCGGCACCGGCCGGCGTCGAGCTCTTCTACATGCTCTATTTCACGATGACCGGCGTCCACGCGTTGCAAGCTGACACTGCTCCTTGCGCTGTCCGGTCTCGACTACCGCACGCGCCTCGACCGGCCCGCCGCCGTGCATGTGCCGCAGCAGATCGCACCGCTCGTCGGTGATCGGAGCCTCGCGCACATCGCGCTGCGCTGAGGTTCCTCGAGACTGCGCGTCGCAACGTCGACACGGTCGGTTCTTCTTCTCGTCACCGCAAGGAGCCGATCGCGGACGCCGCAAGCCCTTGCTGCCATCGCCGATGCGACCACCGACGGGACCGAAGCTCAGGAATTGCCGTCGTGCACGAGGCGCAAGCCCGGTCCGCCGCTACGCACGGCGTTGCGACCGGCGTGCTTGGCGGCGTAGCAGGCGGCATCGGCCGCCGCGATCACGCTCGCGACGTCGACGAACGAATCCTCGACCTGGACGACGCCGATGCTGACGCCGACGTGGAAATCGCGGCCTTGCCAATGCAGCGAATGGGCGTCGATGCGCGAGCGGATCTGCTCGGCAACGCTGAGCGCGGTCGGCAGCGCGCACGAGCGCAGCAGAACGCCGAACTCGTCGCCACCGAGGCGCGCGGCGAGATCGATCGAGCGGATCCGCGCCATCAGCAGCGCCGCGATGTCGCGCAGCAGCTGGTCGCCGGCGGCGTGCCCGGCGGCGTCGTTGACCGCCTTGAAGCCGTCGAGGTCAACATAGAGCACGCATGCGACCTCGCGCCGGCGACGGTCGGCGAGGTGGTCCGCGAGCTGGCTCTCGAATTCCTGGCGGTTGGCGATGTTGGTGAGCGCGTCGTGCGTCGCCGCCCACGACAAGGCGTTGCGCTTGCGTCGCTCCTCGCTGATGTCGCCGAGCGTCCAGATCGTTCCGGCGCCGGCGTCGTGCGGGCTGACGGGAGCACCGAGCAGCTGGCCCCAGAAGCGGCTGCCGTCGCGGCGGACGAACTCGATCTCCTCCGAGAACACGCGGCCCATGCCGAACGCGGCACCGACGCGAGTGCCGAGGCCCTGGTAGAACTCGTCGGACGCATAGATCACGCGTGCCGCCTCGCCTTCCAGCCCCGAGCCCTCGTAGCCGAGCAGGCGATTGAACTCGTCGCTGACGAGCTCGAAGCGACGATTGCGCGTGAACGCGATACCGACCGGCGCTTTTGCCATCACGGCGCGCATCTTCGCGAGCAGTTGCTGGCCGACGGCCTGGCTAGCCTGGCGCTCGCGCATCACGTGCTGCAGCACCTTCGAGAGCTCGCCGAGCTCGCCGCCGAGGTCCGGCCAGCCCGCTTCGACGTCGGCGTCCTCGGCAATCAGCTGAAGAGCGCGCTGCTTGAGACGCGCGAGCGGGCGCAGGAACCAGAACGTGATGAGCAGCGTCAGCGCGCCACCGACGACGGCAACGCCGAAGGCAACCCAGCGCGCCCGTTTTTCGCCTTCGCTGACACCGGCGAGCAAATCGTCGACCCGCGCGGCGCGCAGGACGAGCCAGTCAGCGTCGGGAACGCCGGCGATGCCAACCTCGTAATCACCCGCGCGCACGCCATAGCCGGCCGGCTCGACCGGGCTGCCGCGCGAGCGCCAGTCGAGCAGCGCGGCGGTGATATGCGGCTCGGCACTGCCATCGTGCAGCACCCATTCGCGCTGCGGGTGGGCGAGGATCTGTCCCTTGGAGTCGACGACGATCGTGACGATCGCCGTGCGATGGCCGTCTGCACCTTGGGTCAGGTCGTCGAGCAACGAGCCGCTCATCAGCCGCAGCGAGCCACCGATCACGCCGGCCACGCGCCCGCCGCTGGCGAAGACCGGCATCGTCAGGATGATGGTGGGCTCGCCAGAGACGCGCGAGGCGGCGATCCGCGCGATCATCGGCCTTTGCTCGCGCATCGTGTCCTTGAAATAGTCGCGGTCAGCGACATTGGTTTGCGGATCGCGCACGCCGCGCTCGTCTTGGACGAGAAGCATTCTGCCGTCCACGCCGACGACAAAGACGCCCGAAAACATCGTCGCGAGAACCGGCTGGCCCTGCACGAACACGGAGAGCTTCGCCGGGTCGGAGAGCGTCGCGGCAGGAAGCAGCAGCGCGACACTGCGCAGCGCGCGTTGCAGGACGACGAGTCGATGCGAAATGGTCGCAGCCACGCGGCGGGCGTCGTCCTCCTGCGCATCGAGGACGATCTGCTCGCTGCTTCGACCAACTTCGCGCAGCACGAAAATCACTGTCATCGCGACGCTCGCCAGAATCAGCATCGCGCCGGCAAGGGCCAGGCGGACCTTCAACGAGCGAAGGCTTAGCGCGTTCCGGAACTTTCGCATACATGCTTTTCGGTACGCTCGCCAGTCTTCCGTATCCCGGCGACGCGGACTGTGTGAAATTGCTGTCGCCAGCGCGAAAAGCGTGACTGATTCGACCGCCTGGTCCGGCCGGCGGCGAGCAGGATCCGGGGCCGCCGGCCGAAACGTCCGACGAGCGGGGTCGGCGCCTGCCTACGACCGGGCACGAACGCGAGCGCTAGCCGTGGCGTGGCTGCAGAACTCCAATGGCATCGAGCTGCCACGGGAGCCTCATCATGCGATGGTTCTTGTTCTTCGCGACCCTGATGCTCGCATCGGCCAACGCGCGTTCGCAAGCGGGTGCGCTGTACCGCTGCCCCTCGAATGAATACACCAACATGCTCTCGGCCGCAGCGGCCGACGCCCGCCAATGCACGAAGATCGGGAAGGCCGAGTGGGTGCTCGCCGGCAGCGACCACGCGGGTATGCAGTACCAATACAACGAGCGTCGCACCGTGTTTCGCGGCAACGGGCTGATCGAGACCTGGCTGCAGGTGATGCCCTCCGCACAGGAACCCGACGAAGGATCGGACCCGCTTGCGCCAAAGGAAGTGATGACGGTCAGCCCGCAACGGATCGAGTGCGGACGCAACACGATCGCGTCCGGCAACGTCTACTACTTCGACCCACGCGACAACACCGTGGTCAAGGACTCGAGACCGCGAAATCCCTTCTTTCCGCCACCTGAGCCCGTCAGCGCGGCGTTGATCCGCGATCTCTGCGCGGCCGGCCGCGCGAGGTAGAGGCCGCATCGCCGATCGCCGGCGCGTTTCCTTCGAGATCGACGACCCGGCGACTTCGTTGGTCCCAAGTCGTTCGCCAAATGGACTGACAGCCTGCGATACATAGGCACCGAATGGGGCACCGGGCGACCCCTTGACGCCTATACAAGTCTCCCGCGGATACATCCACGGTGGGGCGAGAGACTAGGACCCTGATGACGTTGGGCGTTGCTTTCTCTGGAAAGATAGTTGTACTATTCTTTCCTTAGGAGGACTCGATGCAGACAGCCCCGCTCGTCAAGACGCAGGGTGTGCTCGCTAAGGCGACATGGCGCGCCGCACGCAACCTCGGGCTCTCCGGAGCGGCGTTGGCGCGAGTAACCGGGCTAAGCGAAGCGACCGTCAGCCGGCTCGCGCGCGGCGAGTGGGACTTGTCCGCCAGCAGTAAGGAAGGTCAACTCGCAGCGCTGCTCGTGCGGCTATTTCGTTCTCTCGACGCAATTGTTGGCAACGATCCGGGCAAGGTCACCGCGTGGATGGCTTCGCCCAACCGGGCGCTGAATGGCATTCCCCGTGAGCTGATCGAGTCGCCGCAAGGCCTCGTGCAGACCTTGCAATACCTCGACGCAATGCGCGCGACGTCTTGAAACCGATTGGGCGGCGCTGATGCCCGGTGCGGCGCATTGGCGCGAGACTTGGTGGTTAGCCGCATCGCAGCGAAAAGTGCGCCTCTGGCGCGGTATCGAGGCGCAGCACGTGGTCTCGACCATGAAGCTGGTCGACAGCGCGGCTGAACAGGTCGAGCTCGAGCGGATCCTCGAGACCAGCAAGCCACCCGCGCCGGCGGTCCATTTCCTGATCGCGACGCCATTTCGCTACCCATCTCCCGTCGCCTCGCGCTTTCGGGCCGCTGGTGAGCGCGGCATCTGGTACGGCTCCGAGACGATCCAGACAGCGTGCACCGAGCTCGGCTACTGGCGCTGGCGCTTCCTGACCGACAGCGACGGGCTGCGCGACAGCGGGCTGATCGTGAGCTTCACGGTATTTCCGGCGACGGTCGCCGGACGCGCGCTCGACTTGAGCCAGCCGCCGTGGGACGCTCTCCGCCGCGACTGGACCAGCGACGACTACACGCTCTGCCAACGACTTGCTGTCGATGCACGCCGACGCGGCGTCGAGTGGTTGCGCTACTGGTCGGCGCGTCATGTCACCGGCCACTGCGGCGCGGTGTTCGAGCCGACATGTCTTTCAGCGCTGCAGCTCTCGGCGCAACAGACCTGGCACTGCAAGGTGACGGCAACATCGGCGTTCATGCGGCACGACACGCAAACGATCTCAATGCAGTTCCCTGCGCCAGCCGCGGATGCGACGAGATAACGTGTTCGGAGTGGCTTTAGCGCTTGCCCCTCGAAGCTGCGGCTCACCCTTTTCGTGTAACAGGCAAAACACATACACGTCGGCCTGGCGTCGCCGCTCATCGCCGAACTTGGCAGTGTCTGGGTCCCAGCCTAGAGTCGGCTAGTTACTGAAGGAAATCAGGGATGGCTTCCGCTGGGCCCAGCCTTGAACGAACGCAGCCGACTTCGCCTCGATCTTCGTTCTGTCTTCCGCGGTGAGGTCATGTCCCAGCCACCCTCGTCTGAACCCGGTGGAGACGCCTAGGTCAGAAGCTACGAGAAACTCCGCCAGGCGTCCCGCGTAGCGTTGCTGGGCGGAGTGCAGGGACATTCGAGCACTGGCCAACCGGTGGTCGGCGCTGTCCCAATAGCTCGACTCGATCTGCGCGACACGCGCACCCAGGTGCGCCAGCCGTTCGCTTACCGAGGGCGCCGCTGCCTCAGGCAAGCCGAGCTTCAACTCAATCTTGTTCATGCGTGGGCTGCCGATGTCAGGGATGAACAACACCGCCTCGATGTCGCGACGACGTCACCCTGCTGACATGTGTGTCGGCAAGCATATCTTGAGCGCAATCCACGGGCGCGGGAGCAAGTTCATGCTGCAGCCGATCCAACTCGTTGTCCCCCTGCTGGTTGCTGTCGCTGTCGCGGCGACCCCCGCCAAAGCCGACACCGGACTGATCGTCTCCCGGACGCTGTATCCGACTGGCTCAGCCGCGCCCTCGATCACGCCCGGCATTACGGTCCTTCCGAATGGCGCTCTTGCCATCGGCGACGGCAGCTTCGCGAACGTATTCAAGAACGAGACGCCCGATCCGTCGTTCGGGGTGTCGACGCGGATCATCGTGGACCGGCGCACGCTCGACGGCTCGATCGTCGCCAGCTTCTCGCCGGATCCGAGCCTTCCCCTGGTGACCAGCTTTTCTTCGAAGTCGGAGCTCGGGCTGAATGTGTCGCAGGACGGCAGGTTCGTCACCTTCGTGGGCTACGCGACGTCACCGAACACGCTCGACGCATCGAACTCCAACACCGCGTTCTTCACCGACCCGAGCAATCCGGTGACCAATCCCGCGAATCCTGTTCCAACGGTCGCGCGCGCCATCGGCGTCTTCGACCTTGCGACCGGATCATTCACGGCGACGCCGGTCGACGCTTACAGCGGCAACAACGGTCGCGGCGCCGTGCTGGCAAACAACGGCAACTTCTACCTCGCCGGCAACGCCGGAAACTCGACCAACAGCAGCCCGCTCGCTACGGGAACGGTGTTCAGCAAGTTGAGCGACAACACCGGCGTGCAGATGATCGCCAACGGCAGCAGCGGGCCGACGACTGTCGTCGGCGCCGTGAACGGGGTGTTCGGCAATTCGAACGGCTATCAGCGGGGGTTCTCGATCACCCAGCTCGGCCTGGCAGCCGACAAGACCGGCAAGGACGACAACTTCCGCGGCATCACCGTGTTCAACAACACGCTCTACGTCAGCAAGGGCAGCGGCGGCAATGGTGTCAACACCGTCTACCAGGTCGGCGCGGCCGGCGCGCTGCCGACGGCAGCGAACGCGGCAACGACCCCGATCACGATCCTGCCCGGCTTTCCGGCGGTGACTGCAGCCGCAAAGCCCGACACCTCGACCCATCCGTTCGGGCTCTGGTTCGGCGACGCGAGCACGCTCTTCGTCGCGGATGAGGGCGACGGCACGACGACGGGTGGCGCCAGTGCCGGCCTCGGCGAGTACAAGCTCGTTGGCGGCACATGGAGCAAGGTGGCGACCTTCGCAAACGGACTGACGAACCAGGCGAGCTATCGCCAGGGCCTGCCCTGGGACATCTTCACCGACGGCTTGCGCAACCTGACCGGGCTGAAGAACGCCGACGGGTCGTTCGAGCTCTGGGCCACGACGGCGACGACGTCCAGCGACACGTCGCACGACCTCGGCGCGGACCCCAACGAGTTGGTGACGATCACGATTAGCGCCGATGGAGCGGCCTCCGCGTTCAACGTTCTCGAGACCGCGGCGGCTGGCGAGCGCATCGGGGGCGTCGCCATCGCCGACGTGACGGCCGTACCGGAGCCCGAGAGCTATGTACTAATGCTCTCGGGCCTTGGGCTCGTGGGTCTGTTTGTACGTCGCCGTCGTCGTCGGTAGTCCCACGGCCCAGCACGCGCCGGACCTGACCCGGCCACTTCGGCGATGACAAGTGGGACTGGCAGAGTGCGCCCGAGACGAGCGCATCAATCACGCTGTGCCGGTCGAACCGCGGTCTCCGGCAAACACCGTCTGAAACTGGCAGATAGGTCAAGCCGTCCGGTGGAGTACCGCGAATGCTGGGTGGAAGGCGTAGCAACAAAGGGGATCTGAAGGGTTTCGGCCTCGCCATCATTTCCTACGCAGAGGCGTGCATTGGCAGCGGTTCCGCGTCACATCGCGAGCAGCGGCCGGCTGCGGCCGGCGCAGAGATCGCCGCTCAGGTGAACACGTTCAGTCGACACAACCCGGAGGTAACGTTCAGCGCAGAAACCTCGCGGCCAACGCGAGACGACTCTGCGCCGCCGCGCAGCTGAAACGAGAGAGCCACCCGGGCAACGCCGGCCACGACCAGACTGAAGATGGCGACTCGTCCGGCAGTTCGCCGGAGGTGATCTGCACCAGCGGCCACATCCCGCGCGAGGAGACCGTCGATGCGGTGGCCTGTCACGACCGCTCGGGTAGTCACGCCTACGCCACCTTGCGGGACCGGCGACCGTCGACGTCGTTCCTTCTGCGCTTCTGGGCGACTTCCCTATCATTTCCCGCACGTCGCGGGAATCACACCCGGCCCCCTTTCCGGCGGCGCTGACGCTGCGATCCTCGCGACGCCCTGGCCGCGTGCCGAACGCGGCGCAGCGCCAGGCCGGGCGCACTCGCGAACCCCGGCGCGCCGCTGAAGGACGTGCTCTGCCGAGAGCCAAAGAACTGGCGCGCCAGGTGAGTGCGACGCTGTGGCGCGCTGGCGGCGGTTCGCTTCGACGACCTTGATCGAGCACCTGCAATAGCGACTGCTAGTTGTCGACGGAAACGATGCGGCCGGTGACCGGATCAAGCTGCAAGCGGCGAGCACGAGGACCATCATCAAAGTCAAACATGCCGCGGAGCGATCCAGCGACGACATCGGTCGAGCCGTTGCCAATGCGCGGCACTCCCCAGTTGTCCTCGATGAAGCGAATGATCGATGATTGATCGGTCACCCGGTGATCGACGTAGTTCTGGCGCGCCCATGGCGAGATGACGAGCAGCGGGAGCCTCGGTCCATAACCGCATCGACCGTTCTGCGAGCCGCCGGCGACATCGCTGGTCTTGGGCTGACCGCAGCTCCCCGGGGCAAGGAGCCGGTCGTCGCTGACGTTCGACTGCAGGACGATCGGACCCATGACGTGGTCGTACCAACCGTCCGAATCGTCGTACGCAACGATGACCGCGGTCTCGCGCCATTCCGGCGAACGCATGAGGTCGTTGATCGTGCTCACCAGAAAGACTTGCTCGTCGAGCGGATCGGAATACCCCGCGTGGCCGTCCTGATACGCGCTTGCCTTGAGAAAGCTGACAGCCGGGAGATTGTGGTTAACGAGCGCCGTATGAAAG
>DATAYY010000160.1:0-14821 GCA_036272325.1 Caldimonas sp.
CCTGCGACCTGCGACCTGCGACGATGGCACGCTCCTTGCGTCAAGGGGTGCGCGACAAGTCCCGTGTCCTCGGAGTCTTCCTGATGAAAGACACCGCCGTTTTCCTCGCCGCCCTCGGCGACGTGCCCGCTTTCGCCGACCCGGACGTCGTGCGCCGCAAGAGCCGCGACATGACGGCGCAATACAGCCCCGTCATGAAGCGCGACGCGATGGAGCACGTCGCCGACGTGCTTGTGCGGCCGCGCAACAAGCTCGACGTGGTACGCGTCGCGTCGGCGGCCGCGCGCGCGCGGATGCCGCTCGTCCTGCGCGGCGGCGGCAGTGCGAACTTCGGGCAGGGAATCCCTTTGCATGGCGGGGCGATCGTCGACATGACGGCGCTCTCGAACGTGCTCTGGGCGCGCGACGGCCGGGTCCGCGCCGAGGCGGGCGTGCGTCTGATCGCGATCGACGAGGCCACCAGGCAGGACGGCTGGGAGCTTCGCCTGCATTCGTCGACCCGCAAGATCGCCACCATCGGCGGCTTCGTTGGCGGGGGCCATGCGGGAGTCGGCAGCTGCAGCTACGGCATCCTGCGCGACCGCGGCAACATCCTTGCGCTCGAGGTCGTCAGCGTCGAAGAGGAGCCGCGTGTCGTCGAGCTTGCCGGCGACCGCGTCAATCTCGTCCACCACGCTTACGGCAGCAACGGCATCGTCACCGAGATCGAGCTGCCACTTGCGCCGGCGTGGCCGTGGCACGAGGCGGTCGTCGTCTTCCCCCAGTTCATGACGGCGGTGCGCTTCGCGCACGCACTCGCGACGTCGGACGGCATCGTCAAGAAGCTGATCTCGGTGATCGGCGAGCCGGTCTGGCGGCTGATGCAGGCGCTTCGGCCGTTCGGCCGCGACGGTCACCACATCGTCCTGACGATGGTTTCGGCGCCGCTGTTCGATGCGCTGCGCGCGCTGGTCGCCGACTTCGGCGGCGCGATCACCGCGTCGGCGGCCGAAGGACAGGGGCCGTACCGGATTCCGCTCTACGAGTTCTCCTGGGGCCATACGCGCATGCACGTGAACCGCGAGCGGCCGGAGATGGTGAGCAACATCGGCCTGTATCTCGACCCCGGATTGGTCGATGCGATCGAGCGCAGTCACCGTCGCTTCCAAAGGCTCGGCGGCATGCACTTCGAGGTCAAGCGATTCGACGGCAAGCTCAGCTTCCAGGGCTCGCCGATGTACCCGTACAGCGACGAGGCGCAGATGGCCGAGGTAATGCGCGGCATGGCCGAGGACGGCGCGATGGTCGCGAACAACCATACGTTCCTGGTCAAGGAAGGCGGCATGAAGGCGGTCGACGGCGCGGACGCGGCGTTCAAGCGGGCAATGGACCCGTTCGATCTGATGAACCCCGGCAAGCTGCGCTTCGATGCCGACGCATCGCGCGACAGCACCGGCGGCGATCTGCCGAGCGCTGGCTGGCGCTACGGGAGCACGCGCCGTGTGGAAGCCGACGCCGACGCTGTTTGAGCCGACAGTTCCAGGAGTGCCTGCAAATGAACGAACGATTCCTCTCTCGCCGTCGCGTTCTCGGCGTGCTGGCGGGCGCAGCGACGCTCGCCGCTCCCGCTCTGGTGCGGCGAGCGAATGCGCAGGCGCTCACCAAGGTGAGCTACCAGACCGGCTGGCTCGCCCAGCCGGAGCATGGCGGCTTCTACCAGGCGCTGGCGACAGGCCTGTACCGCGAGGCCGGCCTCGACGTCGACATCCGCAAGGGTGGCCCGCAGCTCAACACGACGACGCTCTTCCTGTCGGGAGCGGTCGACTTCTGCGAGTTCGATTCATTCCGCCAACTGAGCTTCGTCCACGAGTCGCTGCCGGGCGTCGCCGTCGCCGCGTTCTTCCAGAAGGATCCACGCGTGCTGCTCTCGCACCCCGGGGTGGGCAACGACAGCTTGCCGCAGCTGAAGGGCAAGCCCATCCTCGTCGCCACTGCCGGCCGGCAGACCTACTGGCAATGGCTGAAGACGCGTTTCGGCTTCGCCGATGACCAGATCCGACCGTACACGTTCAACATCGCGCCGTTTCTCGCCGACAAGCAGATCTCGATGCAGGGCTACATCGCGAGCGAACCCTACGCGGCGAGGCAGGCCGGAGTCGAGCCGGTGGTCCATCTGCTCGCCGATTCCGGCTTCGACAACTACTCGAGCGTGCTGCTGGCGTCGCCGAAGATGATCAGCGAGCAGCCCGCCGTCGTGCAGCGATTCGTCGATGCGACCGCGAGAGGCTGGCAGAGCTACCTGCACGGCGATCCGGCGCCCGGCAATGCGCTGATCCAGAAGCAGAACCCCGAGATGAGCAACGACAAGATCGCCTATGCGCTCGAGGCCCTCCGCAAGTACGGCATCGTCGAGACGGCGGAGACGAAGGCGATGGGGATCGGCGCGATGTCGGACGCGCGCTGGAAGCGCTTCTACGACGACATGGTCGCGGCCGGCGCGCAGCAGGCGGGGCTCGACGTCAAGCGCGGCTATACGCTGCAGTTCGTCAACCGCAAGCGGGCCTGAGACTGCGATGGTCGTTGCCGAGGCGCACGCGCCCGACGCGCCGGCGCGCGAGAAGCCGCTGCTGCGCTGCCGGGGGGTGTCGAAGCGCTTCTCGAACGGCACGCTCGCACTGCGCGATGTCGACCTCCAGATCGGGCAGCACGAGTTCCTCGCGCTGCTCGGCCCCTCGGGATGCGGCAAGAGCACCTTGCTGAAGCTGATGTCCGGGCTCGGCGAGCCGTCTGCCGGCGAGATAGACTGGCCGACGAGCACGTACGATGCCGCCGGCCGGGCCCGGCCCGACCTCTCGTTCGTGTTCCAGGAGCCGACGCTCCTGCCCTGGGCGACGGCGCTTCGCAACGTCGCGCTGCCGCTCAAGCTCGCCGGCGTCTCCAAGCCAGAGCGCCTGGTAAGCGCCGCCGAAGCGCTAACCGCCGTCGGCCTGGCGTCGTTCCGGAATGCCTATCCGCGCGAGCTCTCGGGCGGCATGAAGATGCGCGTGTCGATCGCGCGCGCGCTCGTCACGAACCCGCGCATCCTGCTCATGGACGAGCCGTTCGCGGCGCTCGACGAGATCACCCGCTCGCGCCTCAACGACGACCTGCTCGAGTTGTGGCGGCGGGATCGTTTCACGGTGGTCTTCGTCACGCACTCGGTCTACGAGAGCGTGTTCCTGGCCCAGCGCATCGTCGTCATGGCGGCGCGGCCGGGGCGGGTCACGATCGACCTGCGCGTCGACGAGCCGTATCCGCGCCGCGCGTCGTACCGCACCTCTGCCGTTTACGCGTCGCATTGCGAGCAGGTGTCGGCGGCACTCGAGACGGCGATGGCCGAGCGCAGGCTCGGATGACGATGACCGCAGTGCAGCCCGCCCAGGCGGCCGAGCCGATGCGGCACGCCGTGCCCGACGCGCCGCCCGTCGTCGCTGCGCTGGACGAGAGCGACATTCCGGTCGCGCAAGGCGAGCGCCGCATCGCCGGCGTGCGCATTTCGCTCTGGCCGCGGATCGTCGCGCCGGTCGTCCTCGGCGTCGCGTTCCTGGTCGCCTGGACGCTCGTCGTTCGCGTGCGCGGGATCGCGCCGTACATCCTGCCGGACCCGATCCTTATCGCCCGCACGCTCGTCAGCGACTGGCCGTCGCTGTCGGCGTCGCTCTGGATCACGTTGTCGATCTCGCTCGCTGCGCTTTCGGCCGCGGTCGTCATCGGCCTCGTCCTCGCCGTCCTCTTCACGCAATCGAAATGGCTCGAGCTGTCGCTCTTTCCATATGCGATCGTTCTGCAGGTGACGCCGATCGTCGCGATCGCGCCGCTAATCATTATCTGGGCGAACAACGTCACCGTCTCGCTGCTGGTCTGCGCCTGGCTGGTCGCGTTCTTTCCGATCCTCTCCAACACGACGCTCGGGCTCAACTCCGCCGACCACAACCTGGTCGATCTCTTTCGTCTCTACCGCGCCTCGCGCTGGCAGACCTTGCGCGATCTTCGCCTGCCGGCGGCGATGCCGTACTTCCTCGGCGGCCTGCGCATCTCGGGTGGCTTGTCGCTGATCGGCGCCGTGGTCGCAGAGTTCGTCGCCGGCACCGGCGGCACGGCGTCCGGCCTGGCCTACCGCATTCTCGAATCCGGCTACCAGCTGAAGATCCCGCGCATGTTCGCGGCGCTGACGCTGGTCTCGCTCTGCGGCGTCGTCATCTTCGTCGCCTTGTCGCTGATCTCTCACTTCAGCCTGCGCCGCTGGCACGACAGTGCCGCGCGGCGCGAGAACTGAATCTTCGCTCCCGCTGCCATGACCCACTCCTTTTTCGCGCCGCCGCCAGCCGCGCGCTACGCCCTGCGCAACGTGCGCGCGCCGGGCGTTCTCGTCCGCGCTGACGCGAACGTCGCCGAGCGAGCGGACGGCCTCGCCGGGATTGACGTCCTCATCGATGCCGGCCGCATTGCCGCGATCGAGCCGGCGGGAGCGCTGCCGGCCGAGCTCGGCCCCGACCTCGACCGATCGATGCTGCTGCCCGGCCTCGTCGACTGCCACACGCATCTCGACAAAGGCCATATCTGGCCGCGCCGCCCGAACCCGACCGGCGACGTCCCCGGCGCGTCGCGCGCTACCGCCGAGGACCGCACCGCGAACTGGCACGCCGAGGACGTGCGGCGCCGGATGGAGTTCGGCCTCGCGACCGCGTACGCGCACGGTGTCGTCGCCATCCGCACGCATCTCGACTCGCTCGCCCCGCAGGCGTCGATCTCGTTCCCTGTCCTGCGCGAGGTGCGCGATCGCTGGGCCGGGCGCATCGACCTGCAGGTCTCGTCGATCGCGCCGCTCGACGTCTTCCTCGCCGACGAAGGCGTGCAGCTGGCCGACATCGTCGCCGCGAGCGGCGGCCGGCTCGGCGCGGTGACGCGCTTCGCGACGTATCCCGACGAGCCGATGCCGGCCGAGCTCGACGACGCGCTCGCGCGTCTCTTTCGCCTCGCAGCCGAGCGCAGGCTCGACGTCGACCTGCACGTCGACGAGTCGGCCGACCCGCGCTCGCGCACGCTCGTCCGCGTTGCGGAGATGGCGCTGCGCCAGGACTTCAGCGGCCGAATCCTGTGCGGCCACTGCACGGCGCTGGCGCTGCAGACGGACGAGTTCATCGCATCGACGATCGCGACCTGCCGCGAAGCCGGCATCGACATCGTCAGCCTGCCGACCGTCAACATGTACCTGCAGGATCGTCGCGCCGAGCCGCGGACACCGCGCTGGCGCGGCGTCACGGTGCTGCACGAGATGAAAGCGCACGGCCTGCGCGTCGCGGTCGCCGGCGACAACTGCCGCGACCCGTTCTACGCTTACGGCGACCACGACATGCTCGACACCTTCACTCAGGCGGTGAAGATCCTGCACCTCGACCATCCGCTCGGCGACTGGATCCGCGCAGCGTCCGAGACGCCGGCGGCGATCATGGGAATCGACGCCGGCGTCCTGGCGGTCGGCAGCAAGGCCGACCTGATCGTGCTGCGGGCGCGCGACTACTCCGAGATGCTGTCGCGTTCGCAGTTCGACCGCGCCGTGCTGCGCGCCGGGCGCCCGATCGATACCCGGTTGCCCGACTATCGGCAGCTCGACGACCTCGTCGCACGCAGCGACGTGGCGGGTTGACGCACCATCCGCGGGTGCGCGCGGTGCTTGCACCGCGACGGCGCAGTCGTCGCCCCAAAACCGCGCGTCACCCGCATCCCCGGCTGGCATCGCTCTTGCGCAACCGCGTGCGATGCGCGTCCTCGTCCTCTATTCGCACCCGGTCGAGACCAGCTACTGCGCGGCGCTGCACGCCCAGGTCGTCGACGGTCTGGTCCGCGCCGGCCACGATGTCGACGACTGCGATCTTTACGCCGAAGGCTTCGATCCGGTGCTCTCGCGCGCGGAGCGGATCGGGTATCACGACGTGCCGGCGAACCGCAGCCAACTGCAGGGTCACGTCGACCGCCTGCTTCGCGCCGAGGCGCTGGTGCTGTGCTTCCCGACCTGGTGCTTCGGCCTGCCGGCGATGCTGAAGGGCTACTGCGACCGCGTCTTCATACCCGGAGTCGCGTTCGACCTGAGCGATCCGGCCAACGTCAGGCCCGCGCTCACGCACCTGCGCCGAATCGCCGCCGTGGTGACCTACGGCCGGCCGCGCTGGGTCGCATGGTGGATGGGCGACCCGCCGCGCAAGATCGTCACGCGCTACCTGCGACGGCTCACCGGCAACGCCGCACGCGTCGACTATCACGCCTACTACCACATGAACGTCGCGACGCGGCCCGAGCTTGAGCGCTTCCGCGATCGCGTCGCTGCCGCGATGGCGCGGTTCGCATGAGGACGTCGCGATGACAGGCGCGCCGACGTCGCAACCCGGGATCGCCCAGCCGCTGGCGCGCTACGCCGCCTGGCGGCGCGCGGGCGACTTCGTGCTGCTCGCCGGCGTGATCGCGGTCGACCCGGCGGCTGGCCGCATCGTCGCTGGCTACGACGACATTCCCGACGCCGCCGCGGCGGCGATCGGCCGCACCGGCGAGTTCTCGGCCGACGTCAAGGAAGGTCCGATCCTCGCCCAGAGCTGGTACGTGCTCGACCGCATCCGCCTCACGCTCGAAGCTGCCGGTGCGTCGATGGGCGACGTCGTTCGCCTCGTCCAGTACTTTCGCGATCTCGATCATTTCCCCTACTACAACCGCGTGCGCAAGCTCTTCTTCACCGGCGAGCCGCCGGCCTCGACGGTGGTGCAGGTGAGCGCGATGCTGCCGACCGACGCGGTGCTCATCGAAGTCGAGGCGACGGCGTACGCGCCGCGCTGACCTGCCACCGTCCCAGCGAGGTCCCATGCTGCACGGCTACATCCCTTCGCACCGCTTCCTGCCTTATCTCAGCTGGACCGAGATCGATGCACTGCCTGACCGCGAGAACACTGTCATCGTCTTCGCCACCGGCGCGATCGAACAGCACGGGCCGCATCTGCCGTGCGCCGTCGACTCGATCATCTCCTCGGGCGTCGTCGGCCATGCGCTGGCGCGCCTGCCAGCGGCGGTGCCGGCGTTCGCGATGGCACCCATCACCTACGGTAAGTCGGAAGAGCATCTCCACTTTCCGGGAACGATGACGCTGAGCGGCGAGACGCTGCTGGCGACGATGAACGAGCTGTTCGAGTCGGTCTATCGTGCCGGCTTTCGCAAGCTCCTGATCGTCAACGGCCACGGCGGCCAGCCGCAGATCATGGAGATTGCGGCGCGCGAGGCGCGCCTGCGCCACGGCGACGTCATCGTCGTGCCGAGCTCGACCTGGCGCGTTCCGCATGTCGGCGGCCGCTACTTCTCCGACAAGGAGAAGAAGCTGGCGATGCACGCCGGCCACGGCGAGACGGCGATCCTGCTCGCGCTCGCTCCGGACACGGTGCACATGGAGCGGGCCGTCGCCAACTATCCGCCCGAATTCCCGTCGAAGCTGCTGTCCGCGGACGGCCGGCCGGCGTGCGCATGGACCGCGCGCGACTTCGGCCCGAGCGGCGTCATCGGCGACCCGCTGCCCGCGACCCGCGAGCAGGGCGAGGCGATCCTCGAATCGCTCGCCGTCAGCTGGGCGCAGGCGATCACCGAGCTGCACGAGCTGCGCTGGCCGGCGCGCGACGAAGCAACCTGGGGCCGCGGGCACCACGTCGGCTATATCGAGTGCGGGTCGGCGTGACTCCGCTTTCATCCTCCACCTTCCGAGGCCTTCCATGACTCGAACTCCCTCGTTCCGCTCGTTCCTCGCAGCGTGCGCGCTGGCAGCCCTGTCGAACTCCGCCCCAGCGCAGGAGAAGTTCGTTTACATGACCAACTGGTTCGCCGAAGCAGAGCACGGCGGCTTCTATCAGGCGATCGCGACCGGCCTGTACAAGAAGGCCGGCCTCGACGTCACAGTGAAGATGGGCGGCCCGCAGGTCAACGTGATCCAGCTCATGGCCGCCGGCCAGGCCGACTGCGTGATGGGCTCGAGCGACCTGCAGATGGTGCAGACGCGCGAGAGCGGCGTTCCCGTCGTCACCGTCGCCGCGTTCTTCCAGAAGGACCCGCAGGTGCTGATCGCGCACGACGACGTCAAGTCGTTCGCCGACATGAAGACAAAGACGATCCTGATCGGTTCCGGCGCGCGCCTCGGCTACTGGCCTTGGCTGAAAGCGAAGTACGGCCTGACCGACGAGCAGACGCGGCCCTACACGTTCAACATCCAGCCGTTCGTCGCCGACAAGAACCTCGTCCAGCAGGGCTACGTCACGTCGGAGCCGTATGCGATCGAAAAAGCCGGCGTGAAGGCGAACGCCTTTCTGTTCGGCGACTTCGGCTTCCCGGCCTACGCAACGACGGTGTCGTGCATGGACAAGACCGTGAAGGAGCGCAGGGCGGCGGTCGCCGCGTTCGTCAAGGCGAGCGCCGAAGGATGGAAGAGCTATCTCGTCGATCCGGCGCCCGGCAACGCGCTGATCAAGAGGGACAACCCGAGCATGACCGACGACCAGCTCGCCTACAGCGTCGCCAAGCTGAAGGAGACCGGCATCGTCGCCGGCGGCGACGCTGCCAGGCTCGGCATCGGCGTCATGACCGAGGCGCGCCTGAAGGCGAGCTACGACTTCCTCGTCGGCGCGAAGCTGATCGATCCGGCCAAGGTCGACCTGGCGAAGACCTACACGACCGAATTTATCAAGGACGCGAAGGTCTTGCCGTGACCGACGAGCCCGGCGTCCGGGAGCTGCCGGTGGGCAGCGAACCGGCCGCCGCCGCCCGCCTGCCGGAGCGGCTCCCCGGGCTGGAGTGGATCACCGAACCAGCGCGGGTCGCCCGGCTGTCGCAGGACTTCTCCTGGTTCAGCCCGGTGCTGAAGCGTCAGCTCGCCGACAAGCGTGCCGCCGTCGCCGTCCGGCCTCGCGTCGAGGAGGAGGTCCGCCGCGTCGTCGCCGCGTGCGCGGAGGAGCGGGTTCCGATCACGCTGCGCGGCAGCGGGACCGGCAACTACGGCCAGTCGGTGCCGCTGCACGGCGGAGTGCTCCTCGACCTGAGCGCGTGCAACGCGTTCGGCTGGGTGGAGGGCGACGTCGGCCGGGCGCAGGCCGGCATCCGGCTCGCCGACTTCGACCGGCAGGCGCGTCCCCACGCGCGTGAGCTGCGCTGGCTGCCATCGACCTTTCGCAGCGCGACCCTCGGCGGCCTCTTCGGCGGCGGCTTCGGCGGCGCCGGCTCGATCACCTACGGGCCGATGGCCGCGCCGGGCAACGTGCTCGGCGCGCGCGTCATGAGCGTCGAGCCGGAGCCGTGCATCGTCGAGCTGCGCTCGCCCGAGGCCATGCTGCTGCATCACGTCTACGGCACGAACGGCATCGTCCTCGAGCTCGAGGTGGCGCTCGCCCCGGCGATCGCGTGGGTCGAATGCATTGCGCGGTTCGATGCGTTCGATGCCGCGCTCGAGTTCGCGAGCACGATCGCGAGCGCGCCGGGGATCGTCAAGAAGGAGGTCTGCTTTCTCGCCGCGCAGATCGTCCGCCTGATCCCAGCGATCGCCGAGTTCGCGCGGAACGAGGGCCACGCCGTGCTGCTGCTCGTCGCGCCGGCGTCGGAGGCCGCGCTGAGCGAACTGATCGCGCGCTTCGACGGCGCGCTGAGTTACCGCAAGTCGGCCGAGGAGGTGAGCAGGAGCAATCGCACGCTGCTCGAGTACACCTGGAACCACACCACGCTGCACGCGCTGAAGGTCGACAAGGGCCTCACCTACATCCAGAGCCGGTTCGATCCGCCGCGCCACGTCGAACAGGCGAAGGCGCTGGAGCGCCTTCTCGGTGGCGAGGTGCTCATGCACCTGGAGTTCCTGCGCGGCCTCGACGGCGCCGTCAACGCGAGCGGGCTGCAGCTGATCCGCTACACGAGCGACGCGCGGCTCGACGAGATCATGCAGATCCATCGCGATGCCGGGATCGGCATCAACAATCCGCACGTCTTCGTCGTCGAGGACGGCGGCAAGCAGACGAGCCTCGACCCGGGCGTCGTCGCAATGAAGCAGCGCTTCGACCCGCACGGGCTGCTGAACCCGGGGAAGTTGCGCAGCTGGGATCGCCGTTCACCGGCACGCTGAGGAGAAACGTGTCGCGCGTTCGCGGGCGACTTCGGTCGGACTTGCTCCGTGCACCTCTTCCTCGCCGTTTCTGCGAAGCAGCTCGAACAGCTTCTTCCTGATCAGCATCCCGGGGCGATCGCTGTCCATCGAGTACTCGATCCCGCGCCGCCGCGGATCGATCACCGCGTCGGGGTCGGTCGATTCGAGGATCTCCTTGTCCTCGCGCGTGATCTCGAGGTCGAAGTCGATCAGCATCTGCGCTGGGCAGTCGGCCTCGGTGTCGTTGCGGAACAGCCATTGGCACAGCTGCATGCGACGATCGTCGATCGGCGTGAAGCAGTTGATGATGATGTGGCGCACACCGGACGGGTACTCGATGTCGAGCCGACGCGAGAACGGCAGGTAGTAGGCGTTGCGCATGCGGCGCGTCGTGATCGGCTCCGTCACGCCGCTGACTCGGTGGAACTTCGCAGGATTGGTCGCCTGGATCACCGTCTCGGCGTAGAAGCCGGTTTCGTTCTCCACCAGCTCATATCTGCTCGGCGTCGGCTGCGCCGCGACGCCGAACGTCGCGCGATGGACGAAGCTGAAATGCGAGTTGTCGAAGCTGTTCTCGAGCGCCCGGATCGGGCTCGTGTTCCAGGTCTCGTAGAACTGAAAGATCGTCCGGAACGCAGCGTCGTCGAACTCCGGCACGGGCGGGATCTCGGCGATTGGGTCCTCGAGCGCGACCCACGCGTAGCCGTAGCGTGCGGTGCAGCGGAAGGCGGCCGTGCGGTAGTCGGCCGGAATCGCCCGGTCAGCCCCGTACTGCGGGATGTGGACGACGCGTCCGCTGCGGTCGTACGTCCAGCCGTGGTAGCCGCATTGCAGCTTCCCGTGCAGCGCGCCCGCACGGGCGCACGTTCCTTTCGAGAGCCGGGCGGTGCGATGGCAGCAGCGGTCCTGCAGTGCCGCCGGAGCATCGTCTTCATCGAGAAAGAGGACGATATCCTCGCCGAGCAGCGTGAACGGCTTCGGGCCGTCAGCCAGGCTCTCCAGCGGCATGACGGCATGCCACATCCTTCGGAAGACAGGCTGTCGGGTGGTGAGCATTGGCGTTTCGACGTCGGATCTGCGCCCGGGTGCGATCTTCGGTGGTCGCAGAGCTCGTGGTGCAAGTCGTATGCCAGCGGGAGTGTCGCCGCCAGTGAGAATCTATCCCCCGACCTAGCGCTGGCTCGCGCCGACGAGTTGCGCCCCAGCACTGGGTTCCACGTACCCATCTCAAGGCATAAACCGACCGACCGCATCGCGCCCGGGGAAGGTATTGCCTCGCTCGCGTGAACGCCTGGCCAGCACGCTTTGTCGAGCGACCGCTCTCGGCTTTCAAGTATCCACGGGCGGAGGTCCGCTTTGGGTCCGTTCAGGGACGGTCGCGAGAGTCGCTGACGGCCATCAACTGCCCCTGGCGACGGGCAGCTTTGCGGCTTGGCACTCGATGCGATCGAGGCACCTTGGCGTCGCATGCCATCAACCGCTCGTCATCACGATCGTCCATCGGGCTGCTCGTCGCGCGTCGTGCCGGTCCGATCGTGGCGTTGTGGCCCAGGTCGCCGTCAGTGCTTCGGGTCGTCGCATTCGTCGCAGCGCCGGGTCATCCTCGTTCAGCCGCTCGTCTGCGAAGAACATCTGCGTCACCAGCCGCTCATGTCGACCAGTGACCTGGAAATGGATGTGAGATGCACGGATGCTGCCGTCGTCCAGAGCGTAGGGAGCCGGGTAGATCGTCACGAAGGCAAACCGTCCGAGGGCGTCGGTCTGCTGCCGACCATGGCCAATGAACGAAGTCAGGCCGAGTGGGGTCTGCCTGTCATTCGGATGTGCATAGCGACCAGTTGAGTCTGCGTGCCAGATCTCCACGGTGGCACCGACAATTGCGATGCCATGAGCGTCGACGACCAAGCCCTCGACGACGATGCGCTGGCCATTGCCGAGCGCTTGCCCCTTGGTGAGATCGACCTCGGCCGGTGCCTGGGCACCGACTGGATAGAACGGCCCGAGGATCGTGTTCGGAGTGCGCAGCAGTCGAGTTGCGCTGGAACTCATTCGGCAACAAAGCCTGTCGACTTCACGACGGCCGCCCAGCGCATTGAGTCGGCACGGGCCGTCCGCGCCAGCTCGTCCGATGTCGAGGTCACCGGGTCCACTTGAACCGCAGCACGCCACTGCTCCAGGAGTGCAGGCTCTGCCAGAGCGTTTCTCACAATATCTCCGTGCCGTTGGAGGACATCGGCCGGCGCGCGAGCCGATCCGTAGAGCCCGTACCAGTCCCACCAGTCAAGGCCCGACGCGCCTTGCTCGGTGAAGGTCGGCACGTCCGGCAGGAGGGCGAAGCGGGACCTGCCGGTGGCGCCGAGGATACGAATCCGTCTATCGTGTGCGTAAGGCAACGCGGTCGTCGGTGCCAGCATTGCCGCGGCGATCTGCCCGCCGATCAGATCCGGAACGAGGGGCGTGCGGCTCGGCACGTGCGTCCACTCGAAGTGGAACTGCTGCTTCAGGATCTCCCCGACAAAATGCGGAGGCGACCCCGCTGCCAGCGTCGCGAACGACGCCTGCGACGGGTTGGCGCGACACCAGTCAGCGAAGTCGCGCATCGTGCGAACGTGCTCGTTTACCAGCGGGCCGATAGCAAGAAGGAACGGTGCGTAGGCGAGCGTTGTGATCGGTGCCAGATCCTCGAACGGTCGGTACGAGAGCTTGCGATAGGTGTACTGAACAAGAGTGACGACGCCGGATGGCGTGACCATCACCGTGTTGCCGTCGGCGCCGTTTTGCAGCAGCACGTCGACGGCGATGCGACCGGCCGCCCCTGGTCGGCTGTCGACCACGACGGTTCGGGCCAGATGTCCGCTCAACGCATGTTCGAGCACACGAGCCATCGTGTCAGGCAACGAGCCAGGCGGGAACCCGACGAGCAGATGAACCATGTCCGGCATCTGCCGGGCGTGCGCGCATGGCGTTCCTGCACTCGACGCGGCGGCGATCGACGCTGCTGTCGCATATCGAAGAAAAGAGCGGCGAGAATGAAGGTCGACGGTCATGGCGAAGCTCCCTCGAGTCGGCGCAAACGATGTAGAGCATCAGGAACGGGCGTGTGCGCGCGACCAAGTCAACGCTTCGCTCGACGCTTCGAGGCGACAACCCGTGCCACGGGTGGCTTGCCGGGAACAGCCTCCGAGGCCTTGGCCTCTGCTGCTACCAGCTCGAGAAAACGTCCGATCGCTCGCTCTGCGGCTCGCGAAGTCGCGCGATTTGCTGGATCAACAAAAAGGATGTGGCGTCCTGCAAGGATCCAGTTCAGAAGAACCGCGATTTCAGGTGCATCGCGGGTGGCTGGATGCTCGGCGCGAACCATGGCAGAGGCGTTGACGAGGCGAAGCTCATCGATTGCATGGACCGCCGGGCGGACACGCGGGTCTTGGCGCGCCCAGACGCGCATCGCCATGTCGAGGTTTGGCCGTACCCACTCGCCCTTGATGCGCACCATGAAGTCATCGACCACACCCGAGAGCGTGTAGCGACCCTGGCGCTTCAGTTGGCGGTGCGTCCATTCGATCTGGGCAACTCGCCGCCGCTGCCAGTCGGCGATCATTGCGTCGAGCAAAGCGTCGCGACTGGCGAAGTACCCGTAGAAGCTGCCCGGCGTTCGGCCGCTGCGCCGCGCCATCTCTTCGATACGGACGGCATGAATGCCGCGGCGCTCAAGGGTCAGGAGACCGTAGACGACCCAGTCGTCGCGTGTCCACCGCCGGCGCTGCTCGAGATCAGAGCCCTGGGGCAAGGCGAAGGGATAAGGGTCATCGGCGTCGGCTCGAGACGCATCGGTTTCCTTGCCACTATCAAGTAACTGAACCAACCTCGCCTCCAGATGTAGGTAGCCCTATATAAAGGCTAGCCTACATTTGGAGGCTGTCAAGGGGCGACAGGGCACCGTCACCGGGACGGCCGGTGCCTTTACCAACTGAGGCAATAGCGGCCTCAACAGACCGCTTCGCGGCGACGAATCCCCATTGGGCAGGGGCGGCTTAGGGTCGGTAGTTCCCGTTCGCGGCCGGCAATACCAGACATTGGCCTCCTGCTCGTTGAAGGCCGATTGACAGTCATCCAGGTGCTACCGGTGAAGGACCGGTTCGGATATGGAGCGGACTTCGACCGTGAAGAACGGTCAACGTCCGGTCTCTGCAACTGCTCTCATTCGGCGTCCGAACCTGAACGTCGGCAGCCAGTCTGAAGCTGAACTTCAGCAGTGCAGCGGGTCCGGTCTGTCGGCCTTGACCATCGTGCTCACGGTCTCGGCCACATACCGGCCGTTCGGGCGCACGGGCGCTGGTAGTGCCGGTGACCGTCTGAGGTCAACTGCAGACATACAAGGACGCGCTGGCGCCATTCCTCGTCGTCGGACGGTCGAATGTCTGCTGTTCAGGCCGGCGAACTGGCGCTACTGATCTTGCCCACGAACAGTGGACACATGCCGATTAGGCAGTTGTTGATGCTTCGAAGACCAGTGGAGCCTCGTACTTGATGGTTGAGTGGCGCCGCTGACGGTTGTAGAAGACTTCCAGATAGTCGAACAGACTGGCCCGAGCCTCCTCTCGGGTCTTGTAGTCGCAGTGCATTACGAGCTCGGTCTTGAGCGAATGGAAGAAGCTT
>DATAYY010000161.1:0-44691 GCA_036272325.1 Caldimonas sp.
TCGCTCGCTCGGCTATGGCGGCGTCTCGTCGAAGGACTGCAAGGGCTTCTACAAGTCGATCGTCAACCTGGCGCGCTGCCGGATCTGGAACGCCGAGGCCCAAGGCGGCGGCTTCTTCCTCTCGGGCGAAGACCTGACGACACAGGCCGGGCTCGCGGTGCAGCAGGATCTCGCGCTCGTCGCGTTGCTCGGCCTCGCCGACGTCGAGCGCAACGGCCACCACTTCATCGACGGCTTCGCCGGCCGGCCGCTCGCCGAGAGCCTGGCATTCCTGGACGCGCATGGCGACCTGTACCACGAGGAGAACCGGCGCGTGCGCCTGCGCATCGAGGACGGCCGGATCGCGCTCGGCTCGCTCGAATGCCCGGCCTTCGGCAGCGCCGTCGTTCCTGACCTCTCGACCACCGAGCCGATGGCAAAAGCGGTCTGGCCGCCGCAGCCGTGAGCGCGACCGCCGCCAGCGTGGACGCCGTCGATCTCGGCTTCTACCGCCGCCAGGGCCATCTCACCGTCAACGGCGTTTTCGCGGCAGCCGAGACCGACGCCGTCATCGCCGACATCGAGGCCTGGGGCGAGAGCTTTCTGGCCGCGCTGCCGAAGGAGCAGCGCGCCTGGTACGTCGACGGCGGCGTGCAGGCGCGCACCGTGCTGAGAAAGCTCGACAACCCGCACGCCCACCGCACGAGCGTGCAACGGTTGGCATACGACCCACGCCTGGTCTCGCTCGTCGAGCAATTCGTCGGCGCCGGCGTGTCGGTCTACTTCAGCCAGATCTTCTTCAAGGCGCCCGAAGGCGGCGGTCCGAAGCCCGCGCACCAGGACAACTTCTATTTCGGCCCGAGCGATCCGGAAGGCCTCGTCACGGCGTGGATCGCGCTCGACGACGCAACGCTCGAGAACGGCTGCCTCTATTTCGGCGATGGCACCAACCTCGGCCCGGTCTACGACCACGTCGCGCCCGAAGCCGAGCCGTTCAACCTGCAGCTGCCGCAGGCGCTGCTCGACAAGCAGCCGATGGCGCCGGCGCCGGTGCGAAAGGGCGGTGTCAGCTTTCACCATGGCAACACCTTCCACCGGTCGGGCCCGAACCTGAGCCCTCGCTGGCGCCGCGCCTGCGCGCTGCACTACGTCAGGAACGGCGTCGAGTTCGTGACGCCGGCACTGCCGTACGACCACGCCCTCAAGCTGCGAATCAGCTGAGGCGGCTCACTCCATGCCGAGCAGCTTGTAGATGCGTCTCGTGTAGGCGCCGAACACTTCGTGCGTCTTCAGGTCGAGCGTGCGTGGCCGCGGCAGCTCGATCGTCAGGTCGTCGGCCATGCGCGCCGGCCCGGCGGTGAAGACGACGACGCGGGTGCCGAGGAAGACCGCTTCCGAGATGCCGTGGGTGACGAAGAGGATGGTCTTGCCGGATTCGCGCCAGATCCGCAGCAGTTCGAGGTTCATCTTCTCACGCGTCAGCGCGTCGAGGGCGCCGAACGGCTCGTCCATCAGCACGAGCTTGGGGTCGTGGACGAGCGCGCGTGCGATCGACGCGCGCTGCTGCATGCCGCCCGAGAGCTCGTACGGGCGCTTGTCTTCGGCGCCGGAGAGGCCGACCAGGGCCAGCAGATCGCGCGCGCGCTCGCGACTCGCTTTGGCCGGCAGGCCGAGGAGCTCGGCTGGCAGCAGCACGTTGTCAACGATCGTCCGCCACTTCAGCAACAGCGGCTGCTGGAAGACCATGCCGATGTCGCGCGCCGGGTCGAAGGGCGCCGACTCGGAGCCGATCTTCACCGTTCCGCCGTCGTGCGGGTGCAGCCCGGCGAGGATCTTCAGCAGCGTGCTCTTGCCGCACCCCGACGGGCCGACGAGACACGCCAGCTCGCCGGGCATGACGTCGAACGTGACGTCGGAGATCGCCAGGTGGGCACGCGCGCCCTTGCCGTAGGTCTTCGAGACGCCGGCTAGGCGGATGAACGGCTCCGCCGCCACGGGATCAGCCGACGCGCGCATCGGGGACGACGAGCATGCGCTCGAGCGCGAGCACGGCGCCGTAGAGCACCATCCCGATCAGCGTGATCAGCAGCACCGCCATGAACATCGCCGCGGTGTCGAGCGTCACCTGGACCTGCAGCATCAGGTAGCCGAGCCCTTTGTCGGAGCCGAGGAACTCGCCGACGATCGCGCCGGCGACGGCGAGGATCGCGGCCACCTTCATGCCGGAGAAGATGTACGGCAGCGCGCCGGGAAGCTGGATCTTGGTGAACACCTGCCAGCGCGAGCCGCGCAGCGTTCGCACGAGGTCGAGCAGGTCGGGCTCGACCTCGCGCAGGCCGCGCACCGTCGTCAACAGGATCGGGAAGACGCAGATCGAGAACGCGATCAGCATGTTCGGGACGACGCCGTACTTGAACCAGACGATGATGAGCGGCCCGAGCGCGACCTTCGGGATCATGTTGAGGCTGACGAGGAGCGGCATCATCAGCGCCTCGAGCGGCTTCGACCATGTGAAGGCGAGTGCGAGCAGCACGCCGGTGACGAGCGCGAACGCGTAGCCGCCGAAGATCTCGGTCGCCGTCACGCCGACGTTGGTCCACCACTGGTAATTGCCGGCGAAGAGCGCCGCCGCGGTGTCGCCCGGCGAGGGCATGACGAACTTCGGCACGCCGCCGAACTTGACGAACAAATACCAGACGAGGAGCAGCGCGAGGTGCGATGCCACCGCCATCAGCGTTCGCGTCCAGCGGTCGTCGAGCATGGGCTTTTCGTGTCGGCGGGTGCGTCGGGCGCGCCGATGATAGGGCGCGAGGTCTCGGGGTCATTGCTCTCCTCGACCGCTAAATGCCGTTGCTAGACTGCGCGCGACCCGGCAACGGGGCCCCCTCCAGGAGACCACATGCAGCTGCTCAGTCGCATCGCGTTCGCCGCCGGCATCGCCGCCGCCGGCCTCGCCTCGACGCCCGCCTTTGCCGAGCAGAAGCTCGATTTCATCCTCAACTGGGTGCCGGGCGGCGATCACGCTCCGTACTACTACGCCAAGAAGATGGGCTGGTACAAGGACGCCGGCATCGACCTCAACCTCGAGCCAGGCAAGGGCTCCGCAGTGGCGGTGCAGAAGGTCGGCGCGGGAGCCAATCCGATCGGCCTCGCCGACCTGCCCAACGCGCTCGTCCTGCGCGGCAAGGGCGCCGACACGGTGGGAGTCTTCAACGTCTATGCCAATTCGCCGCAAGGGCTGTACTGGCTGAAGAGCTCGGGAATCAAGTCGGTCAAGGACCTCGCCGGCAAGAAGATCGGCAACCCCGCCGGCGACGGCGCGCGGACGATCTGGCCCGCGCTCGCGAAGGCGAACAACATCGACCCGAACTCCGTGACCTGGGTCAACATCGACGCCAACTCCAAGCTCGCGGCGTTGAAGGCGCACTCGATCGACGCGACAACGTCGTTCTACAACATCCACCACATCTTCAAGCGCGAGCTCGGCGACGACATGGGCTTCGTCGCCTGGAAGGACGCCGGCCTCAACACCTACGGCAACACCGTCATCGTCAACGCCGACTACCTGGCCAAGAACAAGGCGACCGTCGCTGCCTTCGTCAAGGTGACGCAGAAGGCGTTCGCCGCCTGCGTCGCCACGCCTAAGCCCTGCGTGCAGGCGCTGATCGACGCCAACGGCGCGCTCAACTTCGACAACGAGCTGCAGAACTGGGAGCTCGTCGAGGCGCTGATGAGCGACAAGTATTCGCGCACGGTCGCGCTCGGCTACATGGACCCGGAGCGGATGGCGGCCGACTACGACCTCGTCAAGACCTACGTCGGGATCGACAAGCCGTTCGACGTCAAGACCGCGTACACGAACGAGTTCCTCGACCGCTCGATCAAGATGACGAAGTGAGACGAGCGCCGTGAGCGCCGTGCCGCGCATCCGCACCACCGTCGTCGGCTCGTATCCGGTGCCGGAGTGGCTCGTCGCGGCCCCATCCGAGCAGGCGCTCGTCGATGCCACCCGGGTCGTCATCGCGACCCAGGAAAGCGCGGGCGTCGACGTCGTCTGCGACGGCGAGCTGTACCGCTTCGACGTCAACCATCCCGAGACGAACGGGATGATCGAGTACTTCGTGCGGCCGATGCAGGGCGTCCGCCACGAGATGACGTTCGACGAGGTGATGGCGTACCGGTCGCTGCCGGGGATGCGCTTTCGCACCCGGCCGCCCGGCGTCGTCGACGGTGCCGTGACAAGCGGAACGCTCGACCTGCCGCTCGCCTGCCAACGCGCCAAGGCGCTCGCGACGCACCCGTTCAAGTTCACCGTCACCGGCCCGCACATGCTGGCCAAGACGCTGCTCAACCGCCACTACCAGGACACGCCCGAGCTGGCGCACGCCATCGCCGACGTCCTCGCCGAGCAGGTGCGTCATCTCGACGCCGACGTCGTCCAGCTCGACGAGGCAAACCTGCCCGGCCACCCCGAGGAATGGGAGTGGGCAGCGTCGGCGATCAACCGCGTCCTCGACGCGGTGCCGACGACGCCTGCGGTGCACCTGTGCTTCGGCAACTACGGCGGCCAGAGCGTCCAGCACGGTACCTGGGAGCAGCTGCTCCGCTACCTGAACGCGCTGCACGCCGACCACGTCGTGCTCGAGTGCGCGCACCGGCCGGCCGATGAGCTGGCGGTGTTCAAGGGGCTGAGGCCGGAGATCGGCTTCGGCCTCGGTGTCGTCGACATCAAGGCGACCGAGGTCGAGTCGGCGGATGCGGTCGCGCGCGCGATCGAGCGCGCGGAAGCGACGCTCGGCCGCGGCCGCGTCCGCTACATCCACCCCGACTGCGGCTTCTGGATGCTCAAGCGCCCGATTGCCGACGCCAAGATCCGCGCTCTCGCGCGCGGCCGCGACCTCTACGAAGGTCGCGCCGGCTGAGCCCGCCGTCGGAGCTGTCCGACCCGCACGCAGACGACCGGCCGACGCGGCCGCCGCACCCTTGCCGACCGGCGGGGCGCGCAACGGCCAACAGAATCGAGGCCAGGCGCGGCGAGGCTCAGGATGGACAACATCAAGATCTACATCGTCGAGGACAGCTCGATCATCCGGGAGAACCTGATCGACGCGCTGCACGAGAACGCGCCGATCGAGGTCGTCGGCACCGCGGAGGACGAGCGCTCGGCGCTCAGCTGGCTGCGTGACCCCAGCCACGCCTGCGACCTCGCGATCGTCGACATCTTCCTGAAGAGCGGCTCGGGCCTCGGCGTGCTGAAGGCGATGCTTGACATGCCCGAGGCGCCGCTGCGCATCGTCCTCAGCAATCACGCCACGCCCGAGGTCCGCGTCAAGTGCCACCAGCTCGGCGCGGCAAGGGTGTTCGACAAGTCGAACGAGCTCGACGAGATGCTCGGCTGGCTCAACCGCTACGCGCAAAGCGATCGCGGAGTTGCTGCGTCGCGTTCCTGAACACGCCGAGGTCGCTGCCGACGGCGATGAAGCTCGCTCCCATCGCGAGGTAGCGGCGAGCGTCGGCCTCGAGCGGCGCCAGGATGCCGATCGGCTTGCTCGCGGCCTTCGCCGACGCGAACACGTCGGCGATCGCCTGCTGCACGCTCGGATGGTTCGGGTTGCCGAGCTGGCCGAGCCCGGCGGCGAGGTCCGAGGGACCGACGAAGAGGCCGTCGACGCCGCCGACCGCTGCGATCTCGCGAGCGGCGGCCATGCCGGCGCGGCTCTCGATCTGGACCAGGACGCAGATCTGTGCGTTGATTCCGGCGAAGTAGTCCGCGACGGTGCCGAACCGGTTGCTCCGCTGCGAGACCGAGACACCGCGGATGCCGTCGGGCGGGTAGCGCGTCGCCGCCACGGCGCGGCGCGCGTCGTCGGCGGTCTGCACGAAGGGGACAAGGAAGTTGTAGAAGCCGGCATCGAGCAGCCGCTTGATCTCGACCGCCTCATTCCATGACGGCCGCACGATCGGCGCGCTGGCGCTGTCCTTGAGCGCCATCAGCTGCGGAATGAAGGTGGTGACGTCGTTCGGCGAGTGCTCGCCGTCGAGCAGCAGCCAGTCGAAGCCGGCGATGCCGAGCACCTCGGTCGTGATCGGGTTGGCGAGCGAGCACCAGCATCCGATCAGCGTCTCGCCGGCGACAAGGCGCCGCTTGAATGTGTTCGGAAACGGGCGGTAGGCGGGCGCGTTCATCGGCGGCTCCTTTGTTGTCATTCGTCATCAGCGCACGAGCGCCGGCCGCTTCGGGTCGAACCGCCAGTTGGCGATCAGCGACTGCATCGCGACCGCGTCGTCGCGGCTGCCGAGGCCGTGGCGCAGATAGAGGGCATGAGCGCGCTCGACCTCGGCCATGTCGAGCTCGACGCCGAGTCCGGGCGCAGTCGGCACGCGGATCGCGCCGTTCCGAATCGCGAGCGGCGCGGTCGTCAGCCGCTCGCCGTCCTGCCAGATCCAGTGCGTGTCGATCGCCGTGATACGCCCCGGCGCAGCGGCGGCGACGTGGGTGAACATCGCGAGCGAGACGTCGAAGTGGTTGTTGGAGTGCGAGCCCCAGGTCAGGCCCCAGTCGCGGCAAGTCTGGGCGACCCGCACCGAGCCCGAGAGCGTCCAGAAGTGCGGATCGGCAAGAGGGATGTCGACCGCCTGCAACGCCAGCGCATGAGCGAGCTGGCGCCAGTCGGTCGCGACCATGTTGGTCGCCGTCGCGAGGCCGCTCGCCCGGCGGAACTCGGCCATCACCTCGCGCCCGGAAAAACCGGCTTCGGCGCCGCACGGGTCCTCGGCGTAAGCAAGAACGTCGCGACAGTCGCGCAGGAGGCGGGTCGCGTCGGCGAGCGACCAGCAGCCGTTCGGGTCGAGCGTGATGCGCGCGTTCGGGAAGCGCTCGTGCAGCGCGGTGACCGCCTCGACCTCGGCTTCGGCCGCGAAGACGCCGCCCTTCAGCTTGAAGTCGGCAAAGCCGTAGCGCGCCTCGGCGGCTTCAGCGAGGCGGACGATCGCTTTGCTGTCGAGCGCGGGCTGGTCGCGCAACGCGGACCAGGCGTCGCCGCGCTGGTCCGGTGTCGAGCGATAGGCGAGCGCCGACGTCTCGCGGTTGCCGACGTAGAACAGGTAGCCGAGCACTGGCACGACGTCGCGCTGCACGCCCTCGCCGAGCAAGGCGGCGACCGGCACGCCGAGGTGCTGCCCGAGCAGGTCGAGCAGCGCCGATTCGAGGCCAGCGACCGCGTGCACCGTCGTCCGCAGATCGAACGTCTGTGCGCCGCGACCGCCGGCGTCGCGGTCGGCGAAATCGCGCTGCACGCGCGCGAGCAGGGTGCGGAAGGCGCCGACCGGCTCGCCGACGAGCCCCGGCATCGCGTCGGCGACCACAGCTCGGATCGCCGCCCCTCCCGGCACCTCGCCGACGCCGGTGCGGTTCGCCGAATCGCCGACGATGACGAGATTGCGGGTGAAGAACGGCCCGTGCGCGCCGCTCAGGTTGAGCAGCATGCTGTCGTGGCCGGCGACCGGGATAACGCGGATCGAACGGATCGTCGGTGTCTCGCCAGCGGGCACGGCGGGGACGGTCATCGTACGACCCGGCGTCAACTCTTGGCGAACTGGGCGGCGCGGCGGCGGCGCTCGCGGCTGTTCGCCAGATGGGTCCGCATCGCCGCGCGCGCGGCGTCGCTGTCGCGGTTCTCGATCGCCTCGAGGATCGCGCCGTGCTCGGCGTTGACGCGGCGCAGGTACGCCTGCCGCTCGTCGGCCGACGCTGCCGACGGGTCGAGGCGGGCGCGCGGGATCGCCATGGCACCCAGGCTTTGCAACAGGCTCGAGAAGTGCGCGTTGCGGGTCGCCCGCATGATCTCCAGGTGGAATTGCAAGTCAGGGCCCACTGCGTCGCGGCCTGCCTCGACCGCTTGCGTGAACGCCAGCAGCGAGCGCCGCATCGCGAGCAGGTCGGCATCGCTGCGCCGCTGCGCAGCGAGGCTCGCCGCTTCCGTCTCGATGCCGATCCGCAGCTCCAGCATGGCGATAACGTCGTGCAGCGTCTCGAGCTGGTCGGCGCGGATCCGGAACACCGCCGAGTCGCTGCCGCTGTGGGTGACGAAGGTACCAATGCCGTGGCGCGTCTGCACCAGTGCGGCGGCCTGCAGCTTCGAGAGCGCCTCGCGGATGACGGTCCGGCTGACGCCGAACTCCGCCATTAGCGCCGACTCGGTCGCGAGCTTCGCGCCCGGCTCCAGGCGGCCGTCGCGGATTCGGTCGGCAAGCGCGTCGACCACGGTCAGCGCGAGGTTGCGCGGGCGCCGAATCAGCGGCAGCGCGGCGGTCAGGGCGGGCTCGTTCATCGCAGCGAGTGTGGCGCCGCAAGAGGGCGGTCGGCCGGTTGTACGACGACTGACAACCTCGTGCAAGAGAGCATCCGCCGATGCCGCGCGAGGCGGCTTCGGGGACGATGGGCCCCGTGTCTTCTGCCAGCAGCGCATCCTCTTCGCCGGCCGCCCCCACGTTCGGCCGCCTGCTCCTGACCGGAGCCGCCGGCGGGCTCGGCCGCGAGCTGCGGCCCCGCCTCGCCAAGCTCACGCGCGTGCTGCGCGTCAGCGATGTCGCGCCGATGGCCGGTGCCGGAGCCGGCGAGGAGGTCGTGGTCGCAGCGCTCGAGGACGCTGCCGCCGTCGATGCGATGGTCGCCGGCAGCGACGCGATCGTCCATCTCGGCGGCATCTCGGTCGAAGGCCCGCTCGCGCCGATCGTGCAGGCCAACATCGTCGGCGTCTCGAATCTCTACGAAGCGGCGCGCCGCCATCGCGTGCGCCGCATCGTCTTCGCGAGCTCGAACCACGTCACCGGCTTCTACCGCCAGGACGAGGTCGTCTCGCCGCGCGATCCGATGCGCCCCGACGGCCACTACGGCATCAGCAAGGCGTTCGGCGAGAACCTCTCGCGCTTCTACTTCGACCGCTACGGGATTGAGACCGTGTGCCTGCGGATCGGCTCGTCGTTCCCGGCGCCGAGGGACCGGCGCATGCTCGCGACCTTCCTCAGCTACGACGATCTCGAGCGCCTCGTCGTCGCCTCGCTCACCGCGCCTGTCGTCGGCCACAGCGTCGTCTACGGCGTCTCCGACAACGTGCGCACGTGGTGGGACAACACCTCGGCGCGCCACCTCGGCTATCGACCGCACGACAGCTCCGAGCCGTTTCGCGCCGCCGTCGAGGCGGGTCAGCCGGCCGCCGATCCGAGCGATCCGGCGGCACGTTTTCAGGGCGGCGGCTTCGTCGTCCAGGGCCCCTTCGAGTGACTGCAAGAGGAGAGATCAGATGAACATCCGCCGGACGCTCGTCGCCATGTCGTCCAGCGCGCTTGCTGCCGCCGCGCTCATCGCGTTTCCGCTCGTCGCCGCTGCGCAGAGCATGACGCTGAAGGCCGCCGACGTGCATCCGCCTGGCTACCCGAACGTCGTCGCGATCGAGCACATGGGGCAAAAGCTCGAAGCGGCGACCAACGGCCGCATCAAGCTGAAGATGTTTCCCGGTGGCGTCCTCGGCAGCGAGAAGGAGATGATCGAGCAGACCCAGGTCGGCGCGATCGACATCCTGCGCACCTCGCTCGGCCCGGTCGGCCCGGTCGTGCCCGAGGTCAACGTCTTCAACATGCCGTTCGTGTTCAGGAACGAAGCGCACATGCGCGCGGTGATCGATGGCCCGATTGGCGACGAGATGCTCGCCAAGATCACCGCCTCGCCGGCCAAGCTGGTCGCGCTCGGCTGGATGGACGGCGGCTCACGCAGTCTCTACACGAAGAAGCCCGTGCGCACGATGGCCGACCTGAAGGGAATGAAGATTCGCATGATCGGCAACCCGCTGTTCGTCGACACCATGAACGCGATGGGCGGCAACGGCATCTCGATGGGTTACGGCGAGGTCTTCAGCGCCCTGCAGACCGGGGTCATCGATGGCGCCGAGAACAACGCGCCCAGCTACTTCACCGCCAATCACTTCGCGACCGGCGCCAAGTACTTCACCCAGACCAATCACCTGATCATTCCCGAGATCTTCGTCATGTCGAAGATCACCTGGGACAAGCTCACGCCCGCGGACCAGGCGCTGGTGAAGAAGTTCTCCCGCGAAGCGCAGTTCGAGCAGCGCGAGCTCTGGGACAAGAGCGTCGGCGACTACGTCGCCAAGCTGAAGGCCGCAGGGGTCGAGTTCATCCAGATGGACAACAAGCCGTTCTACGACGCCACCGCGCCGGTGCGCGCCAAGTACGGCGCACCCTACGCCGATCTGATCAAGCGCATCGAAGCGACCAAGTAACGGCACCGCAAGCCCGTGCGCGACGCCGCCCTGCGCCTGCTCGACCGGCTTTATCTCGCCAGCATCTGGACTGCGGGCGTGGCGATCCTGGTCATGTCGTTCATCATTCCGTGGGGCGTCTTCACGCGCTACGTGCTCGGCTCTGGCTCGCAGTGGCCGGAGCCGATCGCGATCCTGCTGATGCTCGTCTTCACCTTCATCGGCGCGGCGGCGAGCTACCGCGCCGGCTCGCACATCGCGGTGACGTTGATCACCGATCGTCTGCCGCCGCTGCTGCGGCGCGGCGCGGCGGTGTTGAGCGACCTGCTGATGATCGTGATCTGCGTCTTCGTCGTCGGCTACGGCGCGCATCTCTGCCATGAGACCTGGGGCCAGTCGGTGAGCGAGCTGCCGTGGCTGCCGGTCGGCGTGACCTACCTGCCGCTGCCGATCGGCGGGGCGCTGACGCTCGCCTTCGTCGTCGAGCGGCTTGTCTTCGGCACTCCGTTCGAGCGCGCCGTCGTCCGCCGCGAGCAGGACGAGCGCGGAGCGAACTGATGGACGCCCTGATCCTCGTCGGCAGCTTCTTCGCGCTGATGATCGTCGGCGTACCGATCGCCTATTCGCTCGGCCTCTCGTCGCTCCTCGCTGCGCTCTGGATCGGCCTGCCGCTCGAGGCGGTGATGATCCAGATCGCCTCCGGCGTCGCCAAATTCTCGCTCCTCGCGATCCCGTTCTTCGTGCTCGCCGGCGCGATCATGGCCGAGGGTGGCATGGCGCGCCGCCTGGTCGCGTTCGCTAGCGTGATGGTCGGCTTCGTGCGCGGGGGCCTCTCGATCGTCAACATCCTCGCCTCGACCTTCTTCGCCGGCATCTCAGGGTCGGCGGTCGCCGATACCGCGTCGATCGGCGCCGTCCTGATCCCGGAGATGGAAAGGAAGGGCTATCCGCGCGACTTCGCCACCGCCGTCACCGTCAGCGGCTCGGTGCAGGCCATCGTCCTGCCGCCGAGCCACAACTCGGTGATCTTCTCGCTCGCAGCCGGCGGCAGCGTCTCGATCGCCGCGCTCTTCATGGCCGGCGTCGTGCCTGGCGTTCTGCTCGGCGTGACGCTCGCTGCGCTCTGCCTGTGGACGGCGAAGAAGCAGAACTACCCCAGGGGCGAGCGCATCCCGCTGCGCCAGGCGCTGAGGATCTGCGGCGAGGCAATGTGGGGCGTGGTGACGATGGTCATCATCCTCGGCGGCATCCTGTCGGGCGTCTTCACCGCCAACGAGTCGGCATCGATCGCGGTCCTCTGGGCCTTCTTCGTCACGATGTTCATCTATCGCGACTACAAGTGGAGGGATCTGCCCAAGCTGATCCACCGCACCGTCAAGACAGTGACGATCGTGATGATGCTGATCGCATTCGCGGCGAGCTTCGGCTACCTGATGACGCTGATGCAGATCCCGCTCAAGGTGACCGAATTCTTCGCCAGCGTGTCGCACGACCGGGTCGTGATCCTCGCCCTCATCAACGTCATGTTGCTCGTGCTCGGCTGCCTGATGGACATGTCGCCGCTGATCCTGATCTGCACGCCGGTCCTGCTGCCCGTCGTGAAGGCGCTCGGCGTCGATCCGCTCCACTTCGGCATGATCATGCTGCTCAACCTCGGCATCGGCCTGATCACGCCACCGGTCGGCACCGTGCTCTTCGTCGGCAGCGCGATCGGCCGGATCTCGATCGGCACGCTGGTGCGGGCGATGGCGCCGTTCTTCGTCGCCATGTTCGTCGTCCTGATGATGGTGACCTACGTCCCGTGGCTGTCGCTCTGGCTGCCGCGCCTGCTCGGCCTCTGAGCCGTCGCCGCAGCATTGCCGGGCGAGCGGGGACGCTCGCTCCTAGGCCTCTCGCTTCAGCGCCGTGACCTCGATCTCGATCTTCATGCGCGGATCGGCGAGGCCGGCCGAGATCATCGTCGCCGCCGGACGGACGTCGCCGAAATGGCGCCGCAGCACCGGCCAGCAAGCCTCGAAGTCGGCGCTGTTCGGCAGCAGATACGTGACGCGCACGACGTCGGCGAGGCTCGAACCCGCCTGCGCGAGCGCCGCCGCGATGTTCTGCAGGCACTGCCCGGCCTGCGCGACGACGTCGCTCGCGATCGTCATCGTCGAATAGTCGAAGCCGGTCGTGCCTGAAACGAAGACCCACGGCCCGACCACGACGGCGCGCGAGTAGCCGATCTCGGCCTCAAACTTCGATCCCGAGCTGATCAGTCGCTTGTCCATTGCATCGAGGGTTCGCTAGAGCCGCATCAGCTGCGGCAGGACCAGGCTGAGCCAGGGGAACGCGACCAGGATCACCAGCAGCACGATCTCGGCCCAGACGAAGGGAGCAACGCCGCGGAAGATCGTCATCGTCGTGATCCCGGGCAGCATGCTCTTGACGACGAACATGTTCATGCCGACGGGCGGGCTGATGAGGCCGATCATCATGACGACGACGATGATGATTCCGAACCAGACCGGATCGAAGCCGAGGCTCGTCACCAGCGGGAAGAAGATCGGGATCGTCAGCAGGATGACCGAGAGCTCCTCCATCGCCGTGCCGAGGATGACGTAGATCACGCAGATCGCCGCGATCACCATGATCGGGCTGAGATGATGGTCGGCGACGAAGCTACGCAGCTGGCCCGGCATGCCGGTGTAGTTGACGAAGTTCGAGAACACCAGCGCGCCGACGAGGATGATGAAGAGCATCGCCGTCGTCCGCGCGCTGTCGACGAGGACGTCGAGCAGGGTTCGCCAGGTGAGCGAGCGGCGCAGCAGCGCAAAAGAGAAGCCGCCGGCGGCGCCGACGCCCGCGCCCTCGGTCGCGGTGAAGATGCCGCCGTAGATGCCGCCCATGACGACGCCGAACAGCAGTACCACGCCCCAGACGTCGCGCAGCGCCTTCAGCCGTTGCGGCCAGGCGACCCGCTCGGCGCGCGGACCCGAGTCGGGCTTTCTCCAGCAGACGTACTGCACTGCGCCGCACAGCAGGACGATCCCGATGATCCCCGGCAGCACGCCGGCGGCAAACAGCTTGCCGATGTTGGTCTCGGTCATGATCCCGTAGAGCACCATGATCGTCGAGGGCGGGATCAGGATGCCGAGCGTGCCGCCGGCGGCGATCGAGCCGACCGCGAGCTCCTCCGAATACGCGCTCGCGCGCATCGACGGGTAGGCGACGTGGGTCATCGTCGCCGAGGTCGCGATCGACGAGCCGCAGATCGCGCCGAACCCGCCGCACGCGATCACGGTCGCCATTGCCAGGCCGCCGCGCAGGTGGCCGACGAAAGTCTGCGCGGCGCGGTAGAGCTCCTTCGACATCCCGGCGCGGGTCACGAACGCGCCCATCAGGATGAAGAGCGGGACGACCGAGAGCGTGTATTGGAAACCCGACTCGTAGACGACCGTCGTCGCCGACGCCATCGAGGGGCCGAGGCCGCGCACGAACCACAGGCCGACGAAGCCGACCAGCCCCATCGAGATCGCGATCGGCACGCGCAGGAACGACAGCACCAGCATGATGCCGACGGCGACCAGCGATTCGGTCATTGGACGTTGTGCATGTCGGCCGCCGCGTCGGCGGCGACGTGTGCCGTCTGTGGCACGAAGATCAGCCAGAGGTGGATCAGGGCGGTGATCGCGATCATCGCCGCCATCACGTAGGCGAACGGCGCGAGTGGCAGCTTGAGGACGTTCGTCGTGTCGCCATAAGCCGCGATGCGCTCGGCGCGCAGGAAGATCAGGATCGCGGTGCCGCCGAAGGCGATCGTGCACAGGATCTCGGCGATGACGTCGAGCGCGCGCTTGAAGCGACGCGAGAAGAACGGATCGAAGGTGTCGATGACGATGTGCTCGCGCCGTGCCGAGACGAGCGGCAGGCCGCAGTAGATGAGCGCCGCGAGCATGATCTCGGTGACCTCGAAGCCGCCGTTGACCGGCGCGTCGAAAAGGTAGCGGCCGATCACGTCGACCGCGGTCAGCATCATCATGAAAAAGAGGATCGCCGCGGCGAGGACGCCGAGGACACGCTGAAGGATGACCTCGAAGCGGTTCATCGCTGCATTTCCTCGCCAGCGGCGGGCGTGCGGCCGCGGCGCCGCTCGGCGCGCCGCGCCCAGGCGTCGAAGGTGATGTTCATGATGCGGTCGCTGCGCAGGAAGTCGCGTGCCCGCCGCGCTTCGTCGGCGTCGATCGGTCTTGCGCCGCCGACCTTGGCGGCGTCGAGCTGCTGGCGTGCCATCCGCTCCATGAAGACGGCGAGAAACGCCGCCTCCTGCACCGAGCGCCCGGCGGCGAGCAGGCCGTGGTGGGCGAGCAGCATCGCGTGCTTGCGGCCGAGGCCCTCGGCGATCAGCTCGCCCTCGCGGTCGGCGGTCGGCAACCCCGGCCAGTCGGAGAGGAACGCCATGTCGTCGAACAGCGGCGTCGCATCCATGTGGGCGACGACGAGCGGCACCTCGGCCGCGGCGAGCGCCGACGCCGCCGGCGGATGGGTGTGGACGATCGCCTGCACGTCGCTGCGCGCGCGATAGATCCAGAGGTGAAAGCGCGTTGCCGGATTCGGCTCGCGGATTCCGAACGAGCCCATGCCGGCGCGCACCGTCAGCGCATCGTCGATGAGTAGCCACGACTCTGGTTCGGCTTCGTCGAAAGCGAGCCCGAGCGGCAGCGTCCAGAACGTGCCGTCTTCGCGGCCGCGCGCGGTCAACTGGCCGGCGAGGCCCGACTCGTGCCCCTCGTCGGCGAGGATCCAGGCCGTGCGCGTCAGCGCAGCGCGCGGATCGTCGTGCCCATCGCTCGCGGCGCCGGAAGCCACCGCTTCAGTTCCCGGCGGCGACCTTCTTCAGCTCTTCCTGGTACTCGGCCCAGGCCTTGGCGCCGTCGACGCCCTTCGCGTTCGCCGACTTGATCCAGTCCTGGACGAGCGGTGCGGTGCGCTGGCGCACCTCGGCGACGAACGTCGGGCTCGCCTCGATGATCGTCACGTGGGCCGCCTTCAGCGCCTCGAGGCCACTGCGGTCGGCCGCGTCCCACGACTTGCCGGCGAGGCGAGCGAGCTGCTCGCCCGAGACCGACCAGATCGCGTCCTGGTCCTGCTTGGAGAGCTTGTTCCACTTGTCCTCGTTCATGAAGAAGCCGAACGCCGATGAATAGAAGCCGCCGGGAAAAAAGGTCGCGTACTTGACGACCTTGTCGAGGTTGAACGACTTGATCGACTCGACCGGAAAGAAGGTGCCATCGGCGATGCCCGACGACAGCAGCTCGTACGACTCGGGCGCGGGCTTCACGAACGGCGACGCGCCGAGCGCCTTCGCCGACGCTTCGGCGATGCCGCCGCCGGTGCGGATCTTCATGCCGGCGAGGTCGGCGACCGAGTTCACCTGCTTCTTGACGGTGAACATCTGGCCAGGGCCGTGCGTGAACACGCCGAGCAGCTTGACGCCCTTGTATTCGTTGGCCGCCTGGAAGTACTTCCAGTGGATGCGCGAGAACGCGACCGAGTTGATCTCGGCGGTGGCGCCGGAGCCGGGCAGCTCGGCCATCAGCGGCAGCGGATGGCGCGCCGGCGTGTAGCTCGCGGTGACGAACGAGACGTCGACGAGGCCGTCGCGGACGGCGTCGAACGTTCCCGGCGGCGCCGACGGGTGCTTGGGCAGCATCTCGAACTTGACGCGCCCATTGGTCGCCTTCTCGACTTCCTTCGCCCACACCACCAGCACGTCGCGCGTCAGCGAGTGCGTCGGCGGCACCCAGCTCGACATCGTGAGCACCGTCTGCGCCGATGCCGGCGCGCCGGCAACGAGCGCGAAGGCCGCGGCGAGCGGCGCGAGGAAGCGGAAGGCCTGCATGGGATCGTCTCCGATTGGCCGTTGCGGCCGTCGAAAAGTGTATCGTCGGCCGAATGCCCGACCGTGCAGTGTTTGCCTGCATGGAACTTGGAACGCGCGCCGCTCCGGATTTCTCGTAAACCCTGAACGCCATGACCACGCGCCCCCTTTCGCTCGGCTTCGCAGGCCTCGGCGTCATGGGCCGGCCGATGGCCTCGCATCTCGCCGCCGCAGGCCACGCGATGACGCTCTACGACGTCGCGCCCGGTCTTGCGAGCGACGTCGCGACGAGCGCCGCATTCGCAGCGACTACCACGCATGTCGCGGCGACGCCGGCTGAGCTCGCCGCACGCAGCGACATCGTCGTCACGATGGTGCCGAACGGCGCCGTCGTGCAGGAGCTGGTATGCGGCGACGCCGGCCTGCTGCGCGGCCTCAGGCCCGGCTCGCTCGTCCTCGACACGTCGTCGTCCGAGCCGTGGCTGACCGAGGCAACCGGCCGGCTCGTCGCCGCCGCCGGTTGCGCGATGGTCGATGCGCCTGTCTCAGGTGCGCAGTGGGGCGCCGAAGCTGCCGAGCTCGTCTTCATGTGCGGCGGCACCGCCGCCGACATCGAACGCGTGCGGCCGCTGCTCGCGGTCATGGGCAGGGCGGTGTTCCATCTCGGCCCGCTCGGTGCCGGGCATGCGATGAAGTCGATCAACAACCTCGTCACCGCGAGCAACTTCCTCGCCGTCGTCGAGGCGCTCGCGATCGGCAAGCGCGCCGGGCTCGACCCGGCAGTGATGGTCGACGTGCTCGACCAGTCGACCGGCATGTCGTGGATCTCGAAGACGCACCTGCGCCAGCGCGTCATCAGCCGCAGCTTCGACGACCCGTTCAAGCTGGCGCTGATGCAGAAGGACATCGGCATCGCGATGCAGCTCGCGAAGAGCGTCGACGTGCCGGCGCCATTCTCGGCGCTCGGCGAGGAGCTCTGGCGCGCCGCCAGCCGCGACGCCGCGCCCGAGGCGAGCGTCAGCGAGCTGGCGCGCTGGGTCGAGCGGCTGACCAAGACCGAGATCAGCGCCGGCGCTGCGCGCGCCTAGCGCGCCGCGGCGCGATCGCATTGCCTGCATGCCAGCGATGAACGTTCTCGTCACCGGTGCCCGCGGCTATCTCGGCAGCGCGCTCGTCCATGCGCTCAGGGTCGGCCATCACGTCGTCGCGACCGACCGCGACGACGGCGACATCGCCGACCCCGCCCACATCGCCAAGGTGTTCGCGGCGCCATTCGATCGCGTCTTCCATCTCGCCGCCGTCGTCAGCGGTGCCGCCGAGGCCGACTACGACAACGGCCGGCGCGTCAACCTCGACGCGACGCAGGCGCTGCTCGAGGCTTGTCGCGCGCAGGCGCGACGCGGCGGCCCGATCGTGCGCTTCGTCCACGCCAGCTCGATTGCCGTCTTCGGCGCACCGCTGCCGGCGCGGATCGACGACGACACCGCGCCGGTGCCGGCGCTCAGCTACGGCGCACACAAGCGCGTCGCCGAGCTGCTGATCGACGACCTCAGCCGCCGCGGCGAGCTCGACGGCCGGGCGCTCCGCCTGCCCGGCGTCATCGTCCGGCCGCCGCTCGCGAACGGCGCGCTCTCGGCGTTCAACAGCGACGTCATCCGCGAGCCGCTTGCCGGCCGCGACTACACCTGCCCGGTCAGCGCCGAGGCGACGATCTGGGTCGCGTCGCGCCACGCCGCGATCGCCAACCTGCTCCGTCTCGGCGACGTCTACGCCAAGGCGATCGGGCCGACGCGTGCGGTGACCGCACCGGCGCTCGTCGTCTCGATCGCCGAGATCGTCGCTGCGCTCGGCCGCGTCGACTCTGGCGCGCCGGCGCGCGTCCGCTTCGCGCCCGAGGCGAAGATCGAAGCGCAGTTCGGCCGCTGGCCGCGCGAGGTCTCGTTCGCGCGCGCGACGGCGCTCGGCCTCGTCCGCGACGACTCGATCGATAACATCGTCCGCGACCATCTGGAATCGCAGTCGAAATCATGACCACGCCATCGAAGAAGCTGCGCTCCGCGATCATCAAGGACGGCCTCGACCGCGCGCCGCACCGCGCCTTCCTGCGCGCGACCGGCATCGCCGACGAGGACATGGCGAAGCCGCTCGTCGGCATCGTCAGCCAGCAGGGCGAGAACACGCCGTGCTCGATGTCGCTCGGGCCGCAGGCCGACGCGGCGCGCCTCGGCGTCGCCGCAGCGCAGGGCGTCGCGGTGCCGTTCACGACGATCTCGGTCTCCGACGGCGTCTCGATGAACCACCGCGGGATGCGCATGAGCCTAGTCTCGCGCGAGCTGATCGCCGACTCGATCGAGGCCGTGATGCAGGCGCACGCCTACGACGCGCTGGTCGGCTTCGCCGGCTGCGACAAGACGTTGCCCGGCGTGATGATGGCGATGGCGCGCGTGAACGTGCCGAGCGTCTTCGTCTACGGCGGCGCGATGCTGCCGGGCCACTGGCGCGGCCAGGACGTGACGATCCTCACCACCTACGAAGGCGTCGGCGCGGTGCTCGCCGGCCGCATGACCGAAGCCGAGCTCGACCAGCTCGGCCACGCCTGCGCGCCGACGCTCGGCTCGTGCCCGGGGCAGTTCACCGCCAACACGATGGCGATGGTCGCAGAGACGCTCGGCCTCGCGTTGCCCGGCTCGGCGATGCTTCCCGCCGCGTACAGCGAACGGCTCGCGCTCGCGCGTCGCGCCGGCGCTCGCGCGACCGAGATCGTGCTGAAGGGCGGCCCGCTGCCGCGCGATCTCGTGACGCGCAAGTCGCTCGAGAACGCGTGTGCCGCGGTCGCCGCGACCGGCGGCTCGACCAACGCTGGCCTGCACCTGCCGGCCATCGCGCACGAGGCCGGCGTTCGCTTCACGCTCGACGACGTCGCCGAAGTGTTCGCGCGCACGCCGCTGATCGCCGACCTGCAGCCGGGCGGCCGATTCCTTGCCCTCGACCTGCACCGCGTCGGCGGTGTCGCACCGGTCCTGAAGGCGCTGCTCGCGGCCGGCCATCTGCACGGCGACACGCTCGCGCTCTCGGGCCGCACGCTCGCGGACGAGCTCGCCGTCGCACCAGCGCCCGACGGCGACGTCGTTCGCGACGCGGCGCATGCGCTGCATCCGACCGGCGGCGTCGTCGTCCTCAAGGGCAACCTCGCGCCCAATGGCGCGCTGATCAAGATCGCCGGTTTGAAGTCGAGCGTCTTCGAAGGGCCGGCGCGCGTCTTCGAGTGCGAGGAGGACGCGTTCGCCGCCGTCAGCGAGCGAGCCTACCGCGAAGGCGACGTCCTCGTCATCCGCTACGAGGGCCCGCGCGGCGGCCCCGGCATGCGCGAGATGCTCGGCGTCACCGCGCTTGTCTATGGCCAGGGCATGGGCGAGAAGGTCGCGCTCCTCACCGACGGGCGCTTCTCGGGTGCGACGCGCGGCCTCATGGTCGGCTACATCGGACCCGAAGCCGCGCTCGGCGGTCCGATCGCGCTCGTCATCGACGGCGACCGCATCCGCGTCGACGGCGAGCGCCGCACGCTCTCGCTCCTCGTCGCCGACGATGAGCTCGCGCGCCGGCGGAAAGCGTGGCGGCCGCGCGCGGTCGAGACCCTTAGCGGAGTGCTCGAGAAATACGCGCAGCTCGTCGGCCCCGCGCACCTCGGCGCGGTGACGCACTCTGGCCCCCCGGGCGACGAGAAGAAGAGGAGCGATCGATGAGCGAGCAGAGGAGCGACACGCCGACGGGCCGCAGCGACGGCACGTTCGTCGTCTACGTCGCCAACGCCGACAGTGCCGACATCACCATCCTCGGGCTCGACCGCGCCAGCGGCGCGGTGCGCGAGATCGATCGCTTCGCAACCGGTGGCAAGGTAATGCCGCTCGCGGTGCGGCCCGATCGGCGCGTCCTCTATGCGTCGATCCGCGTGGAGCCGTATCGCGTCCTCAGCCTCGCGATCGATCCCGCGAGCGGGCGCTTGCGCCAGATCGGCAGCGCGCCGCTGCCGGCGAGCATGTGCTGGATCTCGACCGACCGCAGCGGCCGCTGCTTGCTCTCGGCGTCGTACGAGTCGAGCGTCGTCGCGGTGAGCCCGATCGATGGCGCGGGTGTCGCGCAGGCCGCGCAGCAGGTGCAGCCGACCGAAGAGAAGGCGCATTCGATCCAGGCGACTCCCGACAACCGCTTCGCGCTCGCGGCGTGCCTCGGTGGCGGGGTGATCCGCCAGATGCGCTTCGACGCCGCGACTGGCCTGCTTGCCGACAACGTGCCGCCGGCGTGGCGCGCGCGCCCCGGCGCCGGGCCGCGCCATTTCGTCTTCCATCCGCACGCGCCGTTCGTCTTCCTGCTCAACGAGCTCGACGCGACGCTCGACGTTCTCGCCTTCGACCGCGGGCACGGCACGCTCGCCAGCACCGGCGCCGTCGTGCCGCTCCTGCCGGCCGACTTCAACGGCGGCGCGCCGTGGGCTGCCGACCTCCACTTCACTCCCGACGGCCGCTTTCTCTATGCGAGCGAGCGCCGCTCGAGCACGCTGTCGTCGTTCGCGGTCGACGCCGCGACTGGCGCACTGACGTTGGTCGCGAGGACCCCGACCGAGACCCAGCCGCGTGGCTTCGCGCTCTCGCCCGACGGACGATTCCTCGTCGCCGTCGGCCAGGCGTCGCACCGCCTCAGCCACTATGCGATCGACGGATCGACGGGCGCCCTCGCCAAACTCGGCGAGCAGCCGGTCGGCCGCAATCCGAACTGGGTCGAGATCGTCGACCTGATGGCTTGAGCGCGGCGCGCATCGCCGTCGCCGGCCTGATCGCGCTCGCGGTCGCGATGGGAATCGGCCGCTTCGCGTTCACGCCGATCCTGCCGATGATGCTGCACGACCGCGTCGTCGACCTGCCGGCGGCGAGCTGGCTCGCGAGCGCGAACTACATCGGCTACCTGAGCGGCGCGGCGGCATGCACGCTGCAGCCGATGCTGTGGGCTCGACTCGGCTGGCGGCCGGTCGATGCGCCTGCGCTCGTTCGCACCGGCCTCGTCGGCACCGGGGTGCTCACGCTCGCCATGGCGCTGCCGATCGATGCCGCCTGGGCGGCGCTGCGCTTTGCCGCCGGGCTCGCGAGCGCGCTCGTGTTCGTCTATTCCTCGGGCTGGTGCCTGGCGCAGCTCGCGAATCTCGGCAGGGCCTCGCTTGGCGGGCTGATGTTCGCGGGGCCGGGCGCCGGCATCGTCGCCAGTGGCCTGCTCGCGAGCGCGCTCGTCGCCGCCGACCGCCGCGCCACCGACGCGTGGCTGCTGTTCGGCGCTGCCGCCTGCCTGCTGACGGCGTTCGTCTGGCGCACGTTCAGGACGCCTGCGCGCGTTGCTGCTGCCGATGGTGTCGCGCCCCTGGCTGCAGGCGCCGCGCCCGTCGCGGTATCGGTCGCGCCCGTGGCGCGCGCTCATGGCCGCGCCGAAGTAGCGACGCTCGCCATCGCCTACGGTGTCTCGGGCTTCGGCTACATCGTCACCGCGACGTTCCTGCCGGTGATTGCACGCACGGCACTGCCTGCGGGTTCGCCGTGGCTCGATCTTTTCTGGCCGATCTTCGGCGCCGGCATCATCGTCGGCGCATTGCTTGCGACGCGCGTCCGCGTGAGCGGTGACCTTCGGCTCGTGATCGCCGCCGCCTACGTCGTGCAGGCGATCGCGATCGCGATCGGCGTCGGCGCGCCGACCACGGCGGGGTTTGCGATCAGCAGCTTCATGCTCGGCGCGCCGTTCACCGCGATCACGTACTTCGCGCTGCAGGAAGTGCGGCGGCTGCGGCCGGCGCAGATCGCGGCGACGACCGGCCTCGTCACCGTGACGTGGAGCATCGGTCAGGCCGCAGGGCCGCCGATGGTCGCGCTGGCGCTGCGCCATGCGAGCGGCATCGAAGTCGCCTTCACGCGCTCGCTCGCGATCGCCGCCGCGATGCTCGTTGCCGGCGCGCTCATCTTCCTGGCGTCGTCGCGGATCTGGCCGCGTCAGCGGAGGGTGCCGGCCGCGGCCTGACGGCGCGTCGCTACAAAGCTGCAGTCGAGTTCGCGCGCCACGACGGCGCGCCGCCGGAACGGCCGCCGTTCGTCAGCCGCTGCCGAGCGAGCCGTACTCCGATTCGGCGAACTGCCACGCGTCTTCGCGCGAGGCGAACAGATGCTCGCCGAGGCTTTTCGCCGGCCGGTCGCCGCGGGCGTCGCCGCCGCTCAACAGCACGCCGGCCTTCCAGCCGGCATCGCCCCAAGGCTCGACGATCGGGATCGCGTGGTAAGCCTCGCCCCAGGAGGAGGCCGTGCGATCAGACATGGGCGCCTCCTTCCTCGTCGCTCCCCGCGAACTTGAAAGAGGCGAGCGCCAACTCGACGGGAATCATCTCGGCTGCGATCCGATCGATGCGCTGGCCGTCCCAGACCGGTTCGGCATACGCAGCGTCGAGCTCGCTGCGCAGATGCAGGTACCTGCCGTTCAACTCCTCCAGTTTCATCAGGGCTCCTCGCGGACGGTTGGGGTTCGCGGGGGTACGGCAAATCGCGTGCCCCCTGCGGGCAAGCTTTCGGGAAGCCGCTCCGGTCGATCGAGGCTGGCCGCGCCTGCCCTGCTGGCTAGCCGCGGCGGCGCTGTGCGACCCAGGCCAGGACGGCAACGCCGGCGAGCAGGAGCCCATCGGGCTGCGGCTCGGGAACCGCGCCGGCAAACTCCGTTCGGGCCCGCAGCCTGCAGGCTGCCGGTGGCGATCAGGGTCGCCACCGCGTGCGCGACGGGCGCCGCCAGCGAAGCGGCGGCGGCGAGAGGGACGCTGGGGCGGCGGCGCATGGTCAACTTCTTGTTCCGGGGTCGTTCGAGTGTTGAGGCGCTGCGTGTAAGGAACGTGTCAGGGCGAAGGCAGGCGGCGAGGAAAGCGCCGCCGCGATGCGACTCTCCCCGGGGAAATGCCGACCCCTATCGGGTTGTTGGGCCTCGGCGGCGCTGCTACCGTCGGGCGCCGCCCTCGAAGGACTCCCGATGCCGCATTCCATCCGCCGCCGCGACGCACTGAAGCAGGGCGCAGCCCTCGCGCCTGGCGCTGCGGGGCTTTTCCGGCGCCGGCCAGAACATGTACATCTACCCGTCGATCCCGCGCGGCTTCGGCGGCAGCTGGCTGCATGGCAACCAGGTCGTCGTCAACTCGGCCGAGGCGGTGAAGGCGCTCGAGTGGTATGTCGACGTGCTGACGAAGTATGCGCCGCCGGCCCGGCGAAGCGCTCGGGGCTGAACCGCCTTTCGATATGGCGGGCGCCCGAGTTCGCGTCGGCGATGGCGAGCTCCGGCGACGACTTCATCGCCGCCGCGCTCGAATCGCTCGAGCACGACACCGACGTCGACTGGCGGCCGCGCGCGCCGCAGTGGCCCGCGATCGGCGAGACGATGGCGACGGCGATCCAAGCCGCGCTCGTCGGCCAGAGGAAGCCGAAGGAAGCGCTCGACGAAGCGCAGGCGCGGATCACGCAGATCCTGAAGGCGTGAACTTGCGCTCGCTCGAGCAGCAGGAGCGCCGCTTCGCGCTCGCGCTGCTCTTGCCTGCGCTCGCCGTGCTCGTGCTGACGACGACGGCACCGCTCGTCTACCTGGCATGGAACGGCCTGCACCGGATCGACCTCGGCATGCCGTGGCTCGCGGGCTTCGCCGGCGCCGACAACTTTGCCAAGATGGGCAGCGACCCGCGCTTCTGGAACTCGCTCGCGCTGACCGCCATCTACACGGCGGCGACGGTCGTTCTCCAGGTCGCGGTCGGCCTCGGCCTCGCACTCCTCGTGCTGCAGATCCCGAAGGGCCAGGGGCTCGTGCGCGTCGCGGCGATCCTGCCGATCGCCCTCGCGCCGGTCGTCGTCGGCCTGTTCTGGCGCACGCTCGTGCTCGCCCCCGACATCGGCCTGGTCGACATGGTGACGCGCGCGCTCGGCCTCGGCAGCCACAACTGGCTCGGCGACCCGCAGCTGGCGTTGATCTCGGTGATCGCGATCCACACCTGGCAGTGGACGCCGTTCGCGTTCCTCGTCCTCCTCGCGACGCTTTCGACGTTGCCGGCCGACGTCTACGAAGCCGCGCGCCTCGACCGCGCTCGCGCCTGGCAGCGCTTCCTGCATCTGACGCTGCCGCTGATCCGCCCCGCGGTCGTGATGGTCGTCATCCTGCGCACGATGACCGCGCTCTCCGCATTCGCCGCGATCTTCGCAGCGACGGGCGGCGGCCCGGGGTCGGCCACCGAGATCCTCAATCTGTACGCTTATCGGACGTCGTTCTCCGAGTTGAATCTCGGCTATGGCGCATCGCTCGCGATGGTGTTGCTGGCGATCACGATGCTCATCTCATATTTCATGTTCCGGTTGCGGCGGAGAAGGGTATGAGCACCGCCGCGTCTGCTCCACTGCCGCGACGGCTCGCGCTCGCCGCGATCGCCGGCATCGGCCTTGCCATCTGGGTGTTCCCGGTGCTCTGGGGCCTGCTGACATCGTTCAAGACCGAGCGCGACGTGCTCGCGTATCCGCCGGTCTTTCTCTTCACGCCGACGCTCGCCAACTACCGCGAGGTCCTGTTCGGCCCGTCTTCGATCGTGCCGAACCTCTTCTCGAGCCTCGTCGTCTCGACGCTCGCGACGACGCTGACGCTCGTCTTCTCGATTCCCGCCGCGTACGCGATGGCGCGGCTGCGCTTTCCGGCCAAGCGCGGCACCGGCTTTTACGTGCTCGTGACGCAGATGCTGCCTCCGGTCGGCCTCATCATCCCGTACTACCTCGCGCTGCAGAAGATCGGCGGCCTCGACACCTACGGCGGCCTGACGCTGATCGACCTCACGTTCTCGCTGCCGTTTGCAATCTGGCTGCTCATCTCGTACTTCGAGGACGTGCCGCTCGAGATGGAGGAAGCGGCGCTCCTCGACCGCGCCGGCCGCGCGCGTGCGCTCTGGCACGTCGTGCTGCCCCAGGTGCGGGGCGGCATCGCGGTGACGACGATCTTCGTCTTCCTCAACGCCTGGAACGAGTTCATGTTCGCCTTCGTCCTCGGCGGCAACCGCGTGCGCACGGTGACGGTGGCGATGTTCAACTTTATCTCGGTCGAGCAGACGCAGTGGGCGCGCCTGGCCGCCGGAGCGATGCTGGCGATGGCGCCGGTGATCGTGCTCGGCATCTTCGCGCAGCGCCACATCGTCAAGGGCCTCACGGTCGGCGCGGTCAAGGGCGGAGGGCGGCGATGAACGACCCGATTCTCGAGGGCTATCAGGAACCGCTCTGGCCGACGGCCTTCGCCGACACCGACGTCGAGCTCGCCCCGGCCAGCGCGACGCCCAACCCCTCGCGGGTCGGCAGCGCGAGCGTGCGCATCGAAGGCATCGTCAAGCAGCACGGCACGACGACGGTGCTGCATGGCATCGACCTCGCGATCGCGCCGGGCGAGTTCTTCGTCCTGCTCGGGCCTTCGGGCTCGGGCAAGACGACGACGTTGCGCATCCTCGCCGGGCTCGAATCGGTGAGCGCCGGTCGCATCTGGATGGACAGCGTCGACGTCACGACGCACGAGCCCGGCATGCGCGACGTCGCGATGGTGTTTCAGAGCTATGCGCTCTACCCGCACATGACGGTCGAGCAGAACATCGGCTTCCCGCTAAAGATGGTCGGCACCGCGAAGGGCGCGACCGCGCGCGCGGTCGACGCCGCCGCCGCCAAGGTCGGCATCGATCACCTGCTGCACAGAACGCCCGGCCAGCTCTCAGGCGGCCAGCAGCAGCGCGTCGCGCTCGCGCGCGCCATCGTCCGCCAGCCGCGCCTGTTCCTGCTTGACGAGCCGCTCTCCAACCTCGACGCCAAGCTGAGGCTCGAGACACGGCTCGAGCTGCGGCGCCTGCAGCGCTCGCTCGGCGTCACCACGGTCTACGTCACCCACGACCAGGAAGAGGCGATGACGCTCGCCGACCGCATCGCCGTCTTCATGGACGGCCGCATCGTCCAGGTCGGCACGCCGCGCGAGATCTTCATGCGGCCGCGCTCGGTCGACGTCGCCGGCTTCATCGGCACGCCGCCGATGAACCTGCTCGCCGGCGCATGGGAAGGCCACGCGATCACGGTCGGCGGCTCGACGCTCGCCGTCGCCGCCGAGGCTGCCGAGGTGCGCGACGTCGTCCTCGGCGTGCGGCCGGGCGACCTCCGCCTTGCCGAGGGTGGCCTGCGGGCGCGCGTCGAAGGTGTGGAGGACCTCGGCGACAGCGCCATCGTCGACCTCGTCATCGACGAGCGCCTCGTCAAGGTGAAGTGCGGGCGGCCGCCGCAACTGCGCGAAGGCGAGGCGGTCTACGTCGCCTTCGCTCCCGAGGACGCGCATCTGTTCGACGCCGAGACGGGCGCGCGCCTTGCCTGAGGATCCACGACGGCGGCATCTCGACGCCGCTGATCGCGCACTGGCCGAACGGCATCGACCGCAAGCACAACGGCGGCCTTCGCCACGCGCCGGGCTACCTGCCCGCCATCATGGCGACGATCGTCGACGTGACCGGCTCGGCGTACCCATCGACCTTCGAAGGTCACGCCGTCGACCCGCTCGAAGGCCAGTCGCTGCTGCCGGTGTTCGCGAACGACGGCGACGTCGTCGACCGCAAGCCCATGTTCTGGGAGCACGAAGGCAACGCCGCGGCGCGGATCGGCCCGTGGAAGCTCGTCAAGCGCTAGCCGCGCGACTGGGAGCTGTACGAAATGGACGCCGACCGCATCGAGCTGCACGACCTCGCGGCCAAGGATCGCGGGCGCGTGCGCGAGATGACGAAGCAGTAGGACGCGTGGGCGAAGCGCTGCGGCGTGCTCGAGCGCGAGAAGATCGTCACTCTGAGGAAGAGCCAGCGCCCGTGCGTTCTGGGAAAAGGACGAGATCTACTCGAAACCCATCACCGATAGGACAGCACATGAACCGACTGACGAAGATCGTGTTTCTATCCGCCGCCGCGACGCTGCTCGCAGCGCCGGCGCTCGCCCAGACCGTGAAGGTCACGCCGCTCGGCGGCTTCGACGGCGAGTTCTGCGCCTTCGACCGCGCGCTTTTGTTCGAGGACCCGAACGGCACCCGAATCCTCTACGACCCGGGTCGCACGGTCGTCGGCGCGAGCGACGCGCGGCTCGGCAAGATCGACATCGTGCTCCTCACCCACATGCACGGCGACCATCTGGGCGAAGCGCACACCAAGGCAGTCGGCGCCGGCACCTGCGCCAGCCCGGACATGTCGGTGTCGGACATCCCGAACTCGAACACGGCCAACATCGTCGTCGCCAAGAAGGCGAAGATCGTCACCGGCTCCGAGATGTCGACCTTTTTCGCCGCCAAGCTCAAGGCCGGCGGCGGCAACCCCGCCGACGCCATCCGGTTGCGTTTCGGCGGCGGCGTCACGGTCGGCGGCGTCCGCATCGTGACCGTCGCCGCGCTGCATAGCAACGGCGTCGATCCCGACTTCATCGGCGGCGAGCTCGGCAAGGCGATGAAGGAAGCAGGCGTCTCGGGCGACGTCGGGCCGCCGACCGGCTACGTGCTTCGCTTCAGCAACGGGCTTGTCGCTTACTTGTCAGGCGACACCGCCGTCACCGCCGACCAGGAGCGCGTCGTTCGCGACTACTACCACGCCAGGCTCGCGGTCATGAACATGGGCGACGTCCTCGCGGCCGGTCCCGCCGAGGCGGCCTTCGTGATCAACGAGCTCGTCAAGCCGGCCGAAGTGATCGCGTCGCACGCCAACGAAGCCGCCACCGAGCAGGGCAAGGTGCGCCCCGGCAGCAAGACCGAAGCGTTCATCAAGGCGACCAAGGTGCCGGTGCACCTGCCGCTCTCGGGCAAGACGATGGAGTTTGACGCCGCAGGCAAGTGCACCGCCGGCTGCTGACGGCAGGCACACGCCATGACGTTCGACCGCGTCCGCAACCTGTTCCTCGGCCTTGGCGGGATTGTGTTGACCGCTGGCGGCCTCTGGATAGCGGTCACCCCCGGCGCCCTCAGCACCAGGGTCTGGGGCGCGTTCGGAGCGCTCTTCTTCAGCTTCGGGACGTGGGTGACGTTGCGCGCAGCGCTCAAGGGTCAGTGGTGGCCCGACCAAAAGGGTCGGGCGTTGCGCCGCCAGCAGCTCGTCCTTCCGCTCGTCCTCGTCTTCACGCTGCCCTGGGCGCTGAAGCTCTGGTTCGCCGTGCCGCTGCTCGTCGCCTGGGGCCTCCTCGTGCCGCAGTACCAGGATCGACGCGCTCTCCATGCGGCCGTGCTCGTTGCCGTCGTCCTCGCGATCGCGCAGGCGCTCGTGTTCTGCATCGCCATCGTCGCCGCGATCCAGGAGGCGCACGGCGCGGGCAACATCGCGCTCCAGGTCTGCTTCCTGCTGATCGTGCTCTGGCTCGACGGCCGGCTGCTGTGGGAAGTGCGCAGTCGCCTGCGTCCGGCGGCGCAGGCGTAGCGCTCGCGGCCGGCGCTGACCGCAGCCGTCAGTCGGCGAAGCCCGGCAGCTCGCGGTCGAGGACTCGCATCATCGCCTCGAAGAACAACCGTTCGCGCTCCGCGCGCGGATGCCGGTCGGCGCTGTTCGGCGCCTGGACGCGCGCGACGATCTCCTGCGAGAGCACCGCCAGCGGCCGCCCGGTGCCAAGCGCAAGGACCTGGTTGCGGCAGACGCGCTCGAGCCGATACAGCCTTCGATACGCCTGCGCCACCGTCTCGCCGGTGACAAGGACGCCGTGGTTCTTCATGAAGACGATCGGCCGCGTGCCCATCGCCCGCGCCAGGCGCTCGCCTTCTTCGAGCGTAGCCGCCAGGCCGGTGTAGTCGTCGTCGTAGGCAATCTGGCCATCGAAGAAGGCTGCCGTCTGGCTGGCCGGCAGCAGGCGGTTGTCCTCCAGCATGTTGAGCGTCATCGCCCACGTCTGGTGGGTGTGCATGACGACGCGCGCGCCCGTGATGCGGTGGATCGGCGCGTGGATGCACTGCGCCGAGAGCTCAAGCGTTCCGCTGCCCTCGAGCACGCGGCCTTGCTCGTCGAAGACGATCAGGTCGCTCGCCCGCGCCTCCGACCAGTGCCGGCCGTACCCCAGGATCAGGTACTGCCCGTCGCGGCCCGGCACGGTCATCGTGAAATGGTTGTCGATGCCCTCCTCGAGCTCATGCAGTGCCGCGAGGCGGTGCGCGGCGGCGAGGTGCACACGGGCCTCGGCCAGCGCCTCGGCATGCGGTGGGCTTTGCACCAAAGGGCGAACGGACATCGGCGGTCTCCTGGTCGAAAGGGCAAGCTTACGCGCTGGTGAGCTCGCGCTCGCGCCGATGCCCATCTCCTCCCGCGAGTGGATGCGGCAACGGGCCGCCGACGCCAGGATATGTCCGTCGGCCATCGGGCCGGCTGGAAGGCGGGGTGCACCATGCCCACGACATCTCTCTTCATCAGCCACATCTCGGAGGAGGCCGAGTACGCGGCGCTTCTCAAGCGGATGGTTCAGCAGGACTTTCTCGGTCTTGCGAAGTGCTTCACGTCGTCCGATATCGGCGGCATCGGTGCCGGCGAGAACTGGCTGGCGGCGGTCGAAGGTGCGATGGCCAAGGCGAAGGCGGTCATCGTGCTGTGCAGCAGGGCCTCGGTGCATCGGCCGTGGGTGCAGTTCGAGGTCGGTGCGGCGTGGATGCGGGGAATGCCGGTCGTCCCGGTCTGCCATTCAGGAATGAAGCTCATCGATCTCGAGGTGCCGCTGTCGCTGCGGCAAGGCGTCGAGTTGCCCACCGAGCGCGGCGTCGCGCAGCTCTACGACGGCATCGCGGGTGTTCTGGGGATGAAGGCGCCGTCGGCCGCCGATCTGCAGGTGCGGCTGGGCGAGATGAAGGAGATCGAAAAGCGCCTGAGGATGTGCGAGGTGCATCAGTTCGAGCGCTTTATCGACATCGTCCTGCCGCCGCCCGGCCAGCTGGCGGAAGACACCATCCCCGACGATGCGGTCGTCGAATGCGGCGGCCCCTCGCTGCAGCTGTTCGGCCTTCTCGAGGGTACGCGGCTGACCTGGCGCGACATCGTCCGCAAGGCGCAGAGGGCGCCGGACACGAGGTGGCTGAGCCAGCTGCAACGTTGCATCGCGCAAGCGAGCAACAACGACGTGTTTCGCCCGGTGCAAGCGGTCTATCACACGGAGACGGGCTCGTACCAGCCGCAGCTGGCGAAGAAGGAGGTCCGAACCGACGGCTCGAGCCGCTTCCACGTCCACTTCGTCGACACGGTCGTCGCTCCGTTGGCCGAAGTGCAGAACGAATTCGGGACCCTCGCGACATTGCTTCGGCTCGGGCTGCGCTTCCGCTACGAGGTTATCGAGCGTTTCCAGCGCTACGCGAGGAATGCGGGGCCCGCTGGCGGCCAGGCGCGTGTCGACGTCGTGAAGCCAATGCGCGATGCGATCGAGACGATCGAGTGCGACGCAGCGTCGCGCGGCGCCGAGCGGCTCGATCGCGAGGCGGTGATGGCGCTCTTCGACAGCGACGACGACCAGACGATCATGGCCGGAGTCCAGGACGCATGGGAGGGTGCGCGCGCCGAGTTGTTCCGCGATGACCCGCCGCCTTCGCCGGAAGAGATCGCGCGCGTGATCGCACGCATGAAGGCGCTCAACCACACCTTCATGACGCTCGGCACGCGCCGATATCACGAGCTGGTCAAGACCCGCTGGGCAGACCCCGTCGTGCAGCGCGATTCGCGAGCGGCCAGACACCGCGCTCGGGAGGGCGCGCCCCTCACCGCAACGGCCACGCCGCGACGATCAGCGGCGTGCCGATGAAGAGCACCATCAGCGTCAGCGGCGCGCCGAGCTTCCAGTAGTCGCCGAAGCGGTAGCCGCCCGGCCCCATCACCAGCGTGTTGTTCTGGTGGCCGATGGGAGTCAGGAAGTCGCACGCGCAGCCGAGCGCGACGGCGATCAGGAACGGCTCGCTGCGCAGGCCCAGGCTCGTCGCCACCGCGGCAGCGACGGGGCCAAGCACGACCACCGCGGCGGCGTGATGCAAGAAAGGCGTCAGCAGCATCGAGACGAGCAGGATCAAGCCGATCGTCGCGCTGCCCGGCAAGTGCCTGGCGCCGGCGCCGAGCGCGTCGGCGACGAGCGTCGCGGCGCCGGTGTCCTTCAGCGCTTCGCCGACTGGAATGAGGCAGCCGAGCATCACGATCACCGGCCATTCGATCGCGTGATACGCCTCCTTGAGGCTGACCTGACGCAGCAGCACCGTGAGCACGGCAGCGCCGAAGAACGCGACCTCGACCGTGATCACGCCGATGCCGGCAAGCAAGAGCGCTGCGGCGAGGAGGCCGATCGGCACCAGCCCGTTCCGCGCCGCGCCGATCGAGAGCTTGCGATCGGCGAGCGGCAACAAGCCGAGCTCGCCCACCGCGGCCGCGAGATTCTTCTCCCAGCCCTGCACCAGCACGACGTCGCCGATCTCGAAGCGATGGCTGCGCAGCCGCGACCGCGCGCGTTCCCTGCCGTGTTGCACGGCGAACAGGTTCATGCCGTAGCGATGGCGTAGCCCCAGCGATGCCGGCGTCTCGCCGACCAGCGCCGACTCCGCGGTGACGATCGCCTCGATGACCTGCATCTCCTCGCTCGGCTCGTGCGGCACGGCGAGCGCGTCGGCGCCGACGATCTCGTAGCCAGTCGCGGCGACGACCTTTTGCACCGCCGTCGTGTCACCGATGACGATCAGCACATCACCTGGATAGAGCCGCCAGCCTTCGGCCGGCACGTAGCGGCGGCCGCCCTCGCGAACGATCGCGGCGACCGAGACCGTGCCGTCGCTGAGCGCCTCGAAGTCGCCGACGGTGCGCTCGGCGACCTTGCCGGCGACGACGCGCAGCTCGGTCAGGTACGACGCGATCGAGAACGACTCCTCGGCCGTCCGCTGCCCCTCGCGATTCGGCAGCAATCGCCAGGCGAAGGCGAGAAAGACGACCGCGATCGTCGTCAGCGGCAACCCGACCGCGGCGAAGTCGAACAGACCGAACGGCGGCTGGCCAAGCTCCTCGCGCACCGACGAGATTAGGAGGTTGGGCGAGGTGCCGATCTTGGTGATCGTGCCGCCGACGAGCGACGCGAACGCGAGCGGCATCAGGTAGATCGACCGCGAGCGGCCGCTCCGTTGTGCAGTCTGGATCGCGATCGGAATGAAGATGCCGAGCGTGCCGACGTTCTTGATGAACGCCGACAGATAGGCGACCGCCGCCGCGAGGACGCCGACCTGGAGCGAGGTCGAGCGCACGCGCTTCAGCAGCGCACCGGCCACGCGCTCGATCACGCTCGACGCCGCGATCGCGCGGCTGACGACGAGCACCGACGCGATGATGATGATCACCGGGCTGGCGAAGCCGTGGAACGCCTTCGCGTTCGGCACGACGCCGAGCAGCACCGCCGCCAGCAGCACGAGCGCGGCGACGAGGTCGAACCGCAGCCGCCCGTGCATGAAGAGCGCGAGCATGACGGCGACGAGGGCGAACGCCTCGGCCTGGTGGAGAGTCATGGGGGCGGAGTATCTCCGGCCCTTCGTGACATCGCCCGCCGGCGTGGAAATCGCCTGGGTGCAGGCGTACGATGACTTCCCCCGGGCGAGACACAGTCTCACGGGTGTTCTGCTCCTGCCTGCAACCGAGGAGACACTCCATGGCCTATCACCTCGAAGGACGACTGCTCGAAGTCTGCAACTGCCGGGTCCTCTGCCCGTGCTGGATCGGCGAGGACCCCGACTACAAGACCTGCGACACCATCGTCGCGTACCACTTCGACAAGGGCAATGTCGATGGCGTCGACGTCTCGGGGCGCACGATCGCGATGCTCGCGCACGTCCCCGGCAACATCCTGCAAGGCAACTGGACGGCGGCGGTCTATGTCGACGACAAGGCATCGGCGGCGCAGGAAAAAGCGCTGCTCGATGTCTACACCGGCCAGAAGGGCGGCCCGGTCGCCGACCTCGCCAAGCTCGTCGGCAAGGTCGTCTCGGTGCAGAAGGTGCCGATCACGTTCACCGTGCAGGGCGGCAGCGGCACGATCAAGGTCGGCGACGCCGGCTACGCCCATCTCGAGCCGTACAAGAGCGCCTCGGGTGCGACGACGACGCTGACCGACACCGTCTTTTCGACGGTTCCCGGCGCGCCGGTCTTCGTCGGCAAGGCGACCGAGTACAAGTCGAAGAACCACGCCGGCCTCGGCAAGGACATCGACCTCAAGGGCCACAACGCGCTGCAGAGCACCTTCGTGTTCGACGCCTAGCGCGCTCGGCTCGGCCCGATGGCCACCCGCGCGGAAGCGCCGCTCGTCGCGCCCGGCAACGCCGAGCGCGACGTCGCGCTTGCCGTGCTGCTCGGCGCCCTCTCGCTGCTTGCGTGGGGCGCGCTCTGGGCATGGAGCGCGAGCCCGTACGCGCGCTACGCCGAGCACGCCAGCTGGCTCGACTCGTCTGCCTTCGCTGCACTGTGCCGAGCGTTGCCGGCCGGAGCGCTCGTCGGCCCGGCCGTGCTCTACGCACTCGCCTGGGTGCTGATGATCGCGGCCATGATGCTGCCGACGACGTACCCCGTGCTTGGCATCTTCCGCGTCTCGACGCGCAGCCGCGCCGACGGCGGGCGCCTACTGGCGCTCGTCCTCGCCGGCTTCTTCAGTGCGTGGTTCCTGTTCGGCCTGCTCGCGCATGCGCTCGACGGTGCGGTCGCCTGGCTCGGCGGCCTCAACGGCTGGCTGCTCGAGCACGGCTGGGTCGCTGGCGCCCTCGTGCTCGCCGGCGCCGGCCTGTTCCAGTTCAGCGCGCTCAAGTACCGCTGCCTCGAGCAATGCCGGACGCCGTTCGCGTTCGTCGCGTCGCGCTGGCGCGGCAGCTCGCCGGCGCGCGAGGCGTTTGGCATCGGCCTCGACCACGGCGTCTTCTGCGTCGGCTGCTGCTGGGCGCTGATGCTGTGCATGTTCGTCGTCGGCACCGGTAGCCTCGGCTGGATGCTCGCGCTCGGTGCGCTGATGGCGGTGGAGAAGAATCTGCCAGGGGGCGCGAAGCTCAAAACGCCGATCGGGCTCGGCCTCCTCGGCGCCGCGGGCCTGATTGCTCTCGAGCACGCGTGGCCGGCGGGCTGACGACCACCAGGAGACCACCGACGATGCCATTGCCGCCGCTCGAAACCACCCGCTTCGACGTCGCTGACGGCATCGCGACGATCACGCTCCACCGCCCCGACAAGCTCAACGCCTACAACGGGCAGATGCGCACCGAGATCGCGGCGCTGTTCGACGAGACCGACGCCGACGACGCCGTGCGCGTCGTCATCGTCACGGGAGCCGGCCGCGCCTTCTGCGCCGGCGCCGACCTGTCCTCGGGCGGCAGCACCTTCGACCGCGAGGCGCCGCAGCACCAGCCCTATCTCGAGAAGCTCCGCACCGAGAGCGGCGTCTACCGCGACGGCGGCGGCACCAATGCGCTGCGCATCTACGAGAGCTTGAAGCCCGTGATCGGCGCGATCAACGGCGCCGCGGTCGGCATCGGCGCGACGATCCAGCTGCCGATGGACATCCGCATGGCGTCGACCGCCGCGCGCTTCGGCTTCGTCTTCGCGCGCCGCGGCATCACGCTCGAGGCGGCGTCGTCGTGGTTCCTGCCGCGCCTGGTCGGCATGCAGACGGCGCTCGAGTGGTGCATGACCGGCCGCGTCTTTGGCGCCGACGAAGCGCGCGTGCGCGGCCTCGTGCGCTCTGTGCATGCGCCCGACGAGCTGCTGCCCGCGGCGCGCGCGCTCGCGCGCGAGATCGCCGACAACACGGCGCCGGTGTCGGTGGCGCTGACGCGGCAGATGCTGTGGCGGTTGTCGACAGCGCCGCATCCGATGCATGCGCATCGGATCGACAGTCGTTCGATTCAGGCGCGGGGGCAGTCGGCGGATGTGCGCGAGGGGGTAGGGGCGTTTCTGGAGAAGCGGAAGGCGGTGTTTCCGGATCGAGTGTCGGCGGACATGCCGGGGTTCTTTCCTTGGTGGGAGGAGCCGGTGTTCGAGTGACGGCGGTAGGCGGCATCACCAAGGGAGAAACGAGTCCGATTGATCGGAACTAGTCCTGTTTGGAGTTGAAGGCCAACGCCGCGGATCCTTGCCTTGACTGTGCTTGTACAGTGATCACACTTCGTCGCAGGAGCATGGAATGAGGACTGCATGCTCACAGGCGATATCCGGCGGGCGCCGGCATTGAGCCGCCAAGGCTCTACGGCCGCGGCACGCTCCCTGCGCGGTAGCGGTCGTGGACGACTTCGTCGGCGAACAACGCCTCGATCTCGCCCGAGCCGTAGCCGAGGCTGCGCAGCACTTCTTCCGAATGCTGGCCGAGCCAGGGCGCGGGCCGGCGGATCTGCGTCAGCTCCCCGCTCGACTTGAGCGGCAGGCCGATCGTCTTCATCGGTCCGATCTTCGGATGCTCGATGTCGACCACCATCGCGCGCGCCGCGATCTGCGGGTCGGCGAGCATCTCGTCGTAGCGGTACACCGGCCCTCCCGGCACCTGTGCGGCGTCGAGCTTCGCGACCCAGTGCGCCGTCGGCCGTGTCGTGAAGACGGCCTCGATCTCGCCCTCGAGCGCATCCACGTTCTCGAGACGGGCGCGCGCAGTCGCGAAGCGCGGGTCGGTGAGCCATTCGGGCTTGTCGCACACCAGCGTGCAGAAGTTGTTCCAGAGCTTTTCGTTGCTCGCGCCGAGGGTCACGTGGCCGTCTTGCGTCCGGTACGCCTGGTACGGCGCCGAGCGCCGATGCCGGCTGCCGGTGGCCGCCGGGATCTCGCCGCCACCGAAGTAGGCGCCGAACTCCCACGGCGTCCACGCCAGCCCCGCTTCGAGGAGCGACGTCTCGAGGTACTGGCCCTTGCCGGTGCGCAACCGCGCGATGTAGGCGCCGAGGACGCCGTAGAGACAGGTGACGCCGCTCGCGATGTCGTTCATCGCGATGCCGACCTTCGCCGGCCGCCCGTTCGGCTCGCCGGTCATCGTCATGATTCCCGACATGCCCTGCGCGATGATGTCGAAGCCGCCCTTGGTGCCGTACGGCCCGGTCTGGCCGAAGCCCGACATCGAGGCGTAGATCAGCGCCGGGTTGACGCGGCACATCGCCTCGTAGTCGATGCCGAGCTTCCTGACCACGCCCGGCCGGAAGTTCTCGGTGACGATGTCGGCCGCGGCGGCGAGCCGCATCAGCACCTCCTTGCCGCGCGGCTCCTTGATGTCGAGCGCGAGGCTCTTCTTGTTTCGGTTGAGCACCGCGAAGCAATACGACTCGTCGTTGATCTTCGGATCGAACCGGCGCGATGCGTCGCCCTCGGGGAAGTCCTCGATCTTGACGACCTCGGCACCCAGGTCGCCGAGCACCATCGTGCAGTACGGGCCGGCCTGGACGTTGGTCAGGTCGAGCACCTTCACGCCTTCCAGCGGGAGCGCCATCTTCGTTCTCTTTCGTCGTCGATCAGCGGATGACGTTGAGTTGCGCCGGGTCGATCTCGGCGACGACCGCGTCGCCGGCCTCGTGCACCTCGTGCGCCCGCGTGCTCACCCTGAGCGGCATGTGCAGCCCCTGCAGCAGCACCTGGTAGTCCCAGTATTCGCCGAGGTACGAGCGCCGCTGCACGACGCCGGCAGCCCGGCAGCGGCCGTCGGCAGCGCCGGCATCGCCGCGCAGCAGGTGGATGCCCTGCGGCCGCAGCGACACCACGACGGCGTCGCGCTGCCGCGCGTCGATGCCGAGCGTTTCCGGCGCGACCGCGAAGGCGCCGAAGTCGACGCCGCGCGCACCCGGCGTCCCTTCGAGGAAGTTGGTGCGGCCGATGAAGCCGGCGACGAAGCGGGTGCGCGGCCGCGCGTAGAGCGCAAAGGGCGCGTCGATCTGCTCGATGCGGCCCTTGTCCATCACGACGATGCGGTCCGACGTCACCATCGCTTCGGCCTGGTCGTGGGTCACGTAGACCATCGCGATCTTGAACTCGTCGTGGAGGCGCCGGATCTCGAGCCGCATCTCCTCGCGCAGATTGGCGTCGAGGTTGGAGAGCGGCTCGTCGAGCAGAAGGAGCGCCGGCTTGACGACGATCGAGCGCGCCAGCGCGACGCGTTGCTGCTGCCCGCCGCTGAGCTCGGCCGGGTAGCGGTCGCGCAGCGCCCCGAGCTGGACGACCTCGAGGATCTCGTCGACGCGGCGGCGGATCTCGCCGCTCGCGAGCTTGCGAAGCTCGAGGCCGAAGCCGACGTTCTCCGCGACTGTCATGTTCGGCCAGATCGCGTAGCTCTGGAAGATCATCGACATGCGGCGCCGCTCCGGGGGCAGCACCGACTCGGGCGACGAGATCACCTCGCCGTCCATCTCGATCGTGCCGGCGGTCGGCGCGAGAAAGCCCGCGATCATGCGCAGTGTCGTCGTCTTGCCGCACCCGGACGGGCCGAGCAGCGAGACGAGCTCGCCCTCCTCGAGCGCGAGGTTGAAGTCGTCGACCGCAGTGACGCCGCCGAACCCGCGCGAGACGTGGCGGAGCACGAGGCTCATGCGGCAGTCCTGCGCAGCATGAAGTCGCGGCCGAGAAGGCGAAAGCCCAGCAGGATCAGCGCCACCGTGATGACGACGAGGACGAGGCCGATCGACGCCAGCATCTCGAAGTTGCCTTCGTCGCTCTTGTCGAACAGCAGCACCGAGAGCACCTGGGTGTTGATCGAGTAGAGGAAGATCGCCGAGCTCAGCTCGCGGGTGCCGGGAATGAAGACGAGGATGAACGCACCGGCGAGGCTGCGCTTGAGCAGCGGCAGGACGACGCGGCGCACGGCGGTCAGTCGCGAGCCGCCGAGGATGCGCACCGCGTCCTCGAGGTCCGGATGGATGCTGCGGATCGACGCCGCGCTGTTGGCGTAGGCGATCGGCAGAAACCGCGTCGCGAAGGCGAGGATCAGGATCCACGCCGTGCCGTACAGGAGAAGCGGCGCCTGGGTGTAGGCAGCATAGAAGCCGATCGCGAGCACGATGCCCGGGATGACGAACGGCGCCATCGTCAGGAACGACAGCACCGCGCCGACGCGGCGGCCGACGATCTCGCGCTGGACGATGTAGGCGATGACGACGGCGAGCAGCACTGCGATCAGCGCCGCCGAGCCCGCGTAGAGGAAGGTGTGGATCGTCGCGTCCCGCGTCAGCGTGTTCTCGAACAGCGTGAAGCGCAGGTTGGCGAGCGTCACGTTGTCGAGCGAGAAGCCGCGCCCCCACGCTTTCGCGAACGCGGCCTGGCAGATCACGACCATCGGCAGGAAGAACGAGAGCGTGCAGACGAAGAGGCACCAGCCGAGCAGCGGCCACTTCCACGCGCCGAGCCGCACCGGGCGCCGCTCGCCGCCCTTGCCGGTGAGCGCGACGTAGCCCTTCTTGCTCGTCAGGCGGCGCTGCACCCAGAAGAGCAGGACCGTGACGCAGAGCAGCGGCATCGCATACGCGGCAGCGACGCCGACTCTCGGCGGATATTCGAAGAACTGCCAGAGCTGCGTCGTCACGACGTGGAAGCGACCCGGCAATGCGAGCAGCGCCGGCGATCCGAACAGCGCGATCGCCTCGAGGAAGACGAGGATGAACGCGCCGAGCAGCGCCGGCAGCACGAGCGGCAGCGTGATCGAGCGCGTCGTTCGCAGCGTGCCCGCGCCGAGGATGTTAGCGGCGTCCTCCATCTCCGACGAGACGAGGTCGAGCGCCGACTTGGTGAACATGAAGACGTAGGGGAAGCTGTAGCACGCGGTCACGAGGACGAGGCCCGGCATCGAATAGATGTTGAACGGGCCCTTGTCGGCGCCGCTGAGCGCGATCGCGGCGCGGTTGAGCCAGCCCGCGTTCGGGCCGGCGAGAAGGATCCAGCCGACCGCGCCGAGGTACGGCGGGATGATGAAGGTCCCGAGAATCGAGACCCAGACGAGGCTCTTGCCCCGCATGTCGGTGCGCGACAGCGCCCACGCGAGCGGCACGCCGAAGAGAAGGCAAAGCGTTCCCGCCGAGACGCCGAGCACGAGCGAGTGGCCGAGCGCCTCGAGATAGCGCGCGCGGCTATACGCAGCGACGTAGTTGGCGATGGTGAAGCTGCCGTCGGGCTGCTGGAAACTGACGACGAGCAGGCGCAGCAGCGGGTTGACGACGAGCAGCAGCAGCAACGCCACGGCGACCAGCCAGACCCAAGCCGACTTGTCGACGTCGCGCCAGCGCCGGCGCAGCCCGACCCCGGGCCCGGGCGCGAGCGCAGCGGCTTCGGGTCGTGCGCTCACGGCTGCCGCTTGCTCAGATGCCGAAGGTGTCGCGGAACTGTTCCTTCACTTCCGGGATGCCTTTCGCGATCTCCTCCTCGCTCGGCCGGATCACCTTGATCTCCTCGAGCGGCTTGGCGCCCGGCGCCGGCTTGACGCCCTTGACCACCGAGAGCGAATGGTCCTTCACCTGTACTTCGGCGGCGGGCTTGTCGAGCAGGAACTCGACGAACAGCTTGGCGGCGTTCGGCGCCGGCGCCTTCTTCGGGATGCCGGTCTCGGAGACCATGAGCAGCGCACCGTCGGCCGGGTAGACGACGGCAAGCGGGTTGCCCTTGTCGCGGCTGAGGAGCGTCGTCGCCTCCGGCCCGGCGGCGACCCAGCGCTCCTTCGCGTTCAGCATCGTCACCGTGTCGTTGATCGAACGGCCGATCTGCGGCTTGTTCTTCTCGAGCTTCTCGAAGTACTGCCAGCCGTAGAGCTTGCGCATCTCGACCGTCCACGTGCCGACGTAGCCGCTGAACGCGGGGTGGCCGATCGCGATCTTGTCCTTCCACTTCGGATCGAGCAGGTCGGTCCAGCGCTTGGGCGCATCTTTCTCGACCACCATCGTGGTGTTGTAGCAAATGGCGACCAGCGCGGCCGCGGTCACCCAGTACTGGTTGTCCTTGTCGTTGTACTGCTTCAGCGAGTCGACCATGTTGGCGAGGTTGTGCGGCTGGTACGGCATCAGCACGCCGCTCTTCTTCAGCTCGGGATAGTGGCTGATGTCGGTGCTGCTGAACACCGACGCGACCGCGAGGTTGGCCTTCAGATCCTGTTGCAGCCGCTGGAACGCGACCTGCGCGGTCGTGCGAACGAAGTTGCACTTGACGCCCGGGTACTTGCGGTCGAACGCAGCGCAGATGTCGGCGATCGTCTCGGTGTCGTAGTGCGCCGTGTAGACGGTGAACTGGCCCTCCTTCTTCGCCGCGTCGTAGAGCGCCTGCTCCCACGGCGCCATCTGCGCGAGCGCCGGCAGCGCCAGCGCCCCGACTAGGGCGGCGAGAGCGAGACGGATCGAGCGGGTCAACTTCGTCATCGTGCTGCTCCTGGTTCGTGCCGCGACTAGCAGCGCGTGAAGGCGGGCTTGCGTTTTTCCGCGAACGCGCGGACGCCTTCGCGGTAGTCGTCGCTGCGGTTGCAGCGGTCGATCGCCGCCTGCGCGTCGGCGTCGTGCTGGTCGGTCGGATCGCGCAGGTAGGCGTTGATCGTCGCCTTGGTCGCTTCCATCGTCAGCGGTGCGTTCTCGGCGATCGTCCCGGCAATCTCGCACACCGTCGCCTCGAGCGCCGCCGCCGGAGCAACGCGGCACACGAAGCCCATGCGCAGCGCCTCGGCCGCATCGAAGACGCGAGCGGTGTAGAACAGGTCGTACGTGTTCTGCACGCCGAGCAGCGAGACGAAGCGGTGCACGCCGGCCTGGCTGTAGCCGAGACCCAGGCGCCCCGCCGGCATGCGAAAGCGCGCGTCGTCGGCGCAGATGCGCAGGTCGCACGCGGCCGCGAGGCCGAGACCGCCGCCGAAGCAGATGCCGCGGATCTGCGCCAGCACGGGCTTGGCCGCGCGCGCCGGCGACTGGTAAGCCGCCTCGACGATCTCGTTGTAGCGGCGCTGCGCCGCCGGCTCGGTGCGATTGGCGCCGAACTGCGAAACATCGGCGCCCGAGACGAACGCCTTGTCGCCGTCGCCGGTCAATACGATGACGCGAATCGCGGGGTCGCGGTCGAGCTCGCCGATGCGGCTCGGCAAGGCCTCCCACATGTCGGCGGTCATGGCGTTGTGCTTCTCGAGGTTCGAGAAGACGAGGGTGCCGATGCCTGCGTCGCGGCGCACCAGGATGTCTGCCAATTCGGTCTCGGTCTGGGAGCAAGAGCAGAGCGATCGTAGGCGCCGCGCGAGCAGCGCTGCATCGGGCTAGCCCGGATGCTCGGCTCGCCGCCGCTCGGGTTGGCCGCGGGCACGCTCTCTGCCATCGGCGGCAATCACTGGTAGGGTATCGCCCAATGGCTGACGCCACGCTCCGCCTCCTCGGCCGCCCCTCGTCGATCAACGTCAAGAAGGTCCTCTGGCTCTGCGACGAGCTGCAGCTGCCGATCGCGCACGAGCCCTGGGGGACCGGCTTCCAGTCGACGCTGCCGCCCGGCTACGAAGCGCTCAATCCGAACCGCCTCGTGCCGGTGATCGTCGACGGCGACTTCGTGCTCTGGGAGTCGAACACGATCTGCCGCTACCTCGCCGGCCGCGCCGGCCGCAGCGATCTGCTGCCGGCCGAGCCGCAGGCGCGCGCCCGCGTCGAGCAGTGGATGGACTGGCAGACGACCGAGCTCAACACGTCGTGGCGCTACGCCTTCCTCGCCATCGTGCGCAGCATCCCCGCTCAGCCCGACCCGCAGGCGATCGCGGCGAGCATCGCCGCCTGGAACCGCCACATGGAAATCCTCGAGCGCCAGCTCGATCGCACCGGCGCCTTCGCGGCCGGGCCCGAGTTCACGCTCGCCGACATCGCGCTCGGCGTCTCGACGCACCGCTGGGTCGCGACGCCAATCGAGCCGCGCGCGAGCCTGCCGGCCGTGCAGGCGTACTACACGCGCCTGAGCGAGCGGCCGGCGTTCGTTCGCCACGTGCGCAACAGCACGCCCTGAGCGCAGAAGCAGCGGGTTCACGCCGCGGACCGGCGGCTGCTTCGGGTACTCTGGCACGCTCGCGCTCTCGGCCATGTTCGCCTTCTTCGAATCCCGCATCCGTCCGACGCTCGTCGCGGGGACGCCGCCCCCGGCCGGCCTCCTCGCCTTCTACTGGCACTTCGTTCGCCAGACCCGGGGCCTCTATGCCGCGATGTTCGCCACCGGCCTCGTCGTCGCGCTGATCGACACCGCCATTCCCGTCTTCATTGGCCGCCTCGTAGCGCTCATGGAGGCGCCGGATCGGCTCGCCGCGTTCCATCGGGCGCTGCCTGCGCTCGTCGGGATGGCGCTGCTCGTCCTCGTCGGCCGCCCGCTCGCGCTGCTCGCCGACAGCGTCGTCCGCAACAACGCCGTCGTTCCCGGCGTGACGAGCCTGATCCGCTGGCAAAGCCACTGGCACGTCGTGCGGCAGAGCTGGCCGTTCTTCCAGAACGACTTCGCCGGCCGCATCGCCAACCGCGTGATGCAGACCGGCAACGCGGTGCGCGAGTCGGTCGTCTCGAGCATCCGCGCGGTCTGGTACATCCTCATCTACGGCATCAGCGCGCTCGTGCTAATGGCGTTCGCCGACTGGCGCCTCGCGTTGCCGACGACGATCTGGGTCGCGGGCTACCTGCTCTTCCTCGCCTACTTCGTCCCGCGCATGCGCGACCTGGCGAAGAAGTCGTCGGAGGTGCGTTCGCACGTGATGGGCCGCATCGTCGACAGCTACACCAACATCCTCACCGTCAAGCTGTTCGCGCGCGCCCGCGACGAGGACGCGTACGTGCGCGAGGTGATCGACCAGCACACCGGCGCCATCGCCGCGCACATGCGCCTCATCACCCGCTTCATGCTCACGCTCACGGCGATGAACGCGCTGCTGCTCGTCAGTACCGCGGCAATCGGCATCGTGCTCTGGAGCGAGGGCGTGGTCGGCGCCGGCATCGTCGCGACGGCGTTGCCGCTCGCCTGGCAGATCTCCAACGTCTCGGGCTGGGTGAGCTGGGAGGTGACCGGCATCTTCGAGAACATCGGCATCGTCCAGGAAGGCATGGAGACGATCGCCGTGCCGCACATGCTGGTCGACAAGCCCGACGCGCGCCAGCTCGAAGTCTCGCGCGGCGAGATCCGCATCGATCACCTGACCTTCACCTACGGGCGGGCCGACGGCCGGCGCGTGCTCGACGACCTGAACCTCACCGTCCGCCCGGGCGAGCGCGTCGGCCTCGTCGGCCGCTCGGGCGCCGGCAAGTCGACGCTCGTCAATCTGCTGCTGCGCTTTCACGAGGTCGAGCAAGGCTCGATCCGGATCGACGGCCAGGACATCGGCCACGCGACGCAGGAGAGCTTGCGCGCGGCGATCGGCATGGTCACCCAGGACACGTCGTTGCTCCACCGCTCGATCGCCGCCAACATCGCCTACGGTCGGCCTGGCGCAGGGCAGGCCGAGATCGAGGCCGCGGCGCGGCAGGCGCAGGCGCACGACTTCATCGTCGATCTCGTCGACTGGAAGGAGCGCACCGGCTACGACGCGCACGTCGGCGAGCGCGGCGTCAAGCTCTCGGGTGGCCAGCGCCAGCGCATCGCGCTCGCCCGCGTGATCCTCAAGGACGCGCCGATCCTGATCCTCGACGAGGCGACGTCCGCGCTCGACAGCGAGGTCGAGCTCGCGATCCAGGACCAGCTCGCGTCGCTGATGCAGGGCAAGACCGTGATCGCGATCGCGCACCGGCTGTCGACGATCGCGCGCATGGATCGGCTCGTCGTCCTCGAGCAAGGCCGGATCGTCGAGCAGGGAACGCACGACGAGCTGCTGCGGCTCGGCGGGCACTACGCGCTGCTGTGGAAGCACCAGTCGGGCGGATTCCTCGCCGACCAGGGTCTCGGCGAGGGACTGCCGGGGCACGTGCGCGTCGACAGCGATAACGAAGCGATGGTCGTCGCGAGCGAAGACGAGGACGCGATCGAGGACGAGACGCGGCGGGCCTAGCGGCGGGTGGTCTGGGAGGTGAAACGAAGACTGACGGCCATTCGTTTCCTTCCGACCCTCGCGGCATCCTCCGGCGCGGGCTGATTCGCGACGAGCGCAGCGCTGGCGGTGCCGCGCGCGGCACTCGCGGCCGCCGCGCGCCGCGTCGGCATCCTCGGCGACACGCCTGGGCCTCAGTGGGACGTCTTTCGCAAGGCGCTCGCCAATCTCTCGGCTACGTCGAGGGTGCCAACCTGGCGCTGGAGCCCGGCTTTTCGCTCGGCAACTCGGCCCGCTTTCCCGAGCTTGCGATCGAGCTCGTTCAGCGCGGTGTCGAAGTCATCGTCGCCGAGGGCGTCCTGGCCACCGCCGCCGCGAAGAAGGCGACCCGCTCGATCCCGATCGTCATGGCGATCGTCGGCGACCCCGTCGGCAGTGGGCTCGTCGCGAGCCTGCCGAAGCCCGGCGGCAACATCACGGGGATGACCTCGCTCGCGTTCGACCGGACGGCCAAGCAGTTGCAGCTTCTCAAGGAGCTCATGCCTGCACCGAACGTCGCGTTCCTCTGGAATCCCAACGAGTC